>CAZFQG010000066.1:0-29443 GCA_964520785.1 uncultured Planctomycetaceae bacterium
TAGTGACCAAAACTGAGAATCAACGCCCATCAGGGTGACCGAGACATTCTTCGGCAATTCGCCGGTCCGACTGATGGTAGCATCCATTAAGATCATGCCGAGAGCGCCGTCGAACGTATCGGAGAGTTTCTCGTCCCGCAGGAGTGGTTCTGGAGCGAACTCGAAAAATCGATCCGTCGTGAGCAGGTGATCGATCGACCCGAGGCGGTCCAACGTCAGGTCCCGAAGGCTTCCCCTCATGGAATCCCCGACGAGAAGAGCGCCCGCAAGCGCGGCGGTTCCGACGACCGAACCGAGCGCAACCGCGACGTGCATCCGCCAGTAAAACCGTAACGATCGAATAATATGTCGAAATCGGTTCATCGAGTGAATTGTACCGGATGGCAACGCGATTTGAAACGCGAGCCGACCTCCGAGGGGCGGACGTCCTTCAAAAAAAAGCCGCTCTCTTGCGAAAGCGGCCGGAGGTCAGAACTGGTCCTTGACGGCAAAGACCGATTACTTCCCAGTCTTCCGTCACAGAGCGTTCTCAAAAAAGGGGTGGGAGAGGGGACTTGAACCCCCGACTCCTGGAACCACAATCCAGTGCTCTAACCAACTGAGCTACACCCACCATATTGGGCTACGCAAAACACCAAAACTGCATCGGAATACACTTGCCGGACGGATTCAACCGAAGTTTGGTTCGCGGAAGACCGTGATGAGAATCAAATGATTAGGAAATGCCGACCGGCGCAATGCGCATTCAACCGTCACATCACTCCTTTTAGTCTAGTATTTCGCGAAAGCGCTGTCAACGGGCGATCTTGAGTCAATGAAAAATTCAGATAAACATGTGGCGTGTCATTTTCCTTGGAGGCACTCAAGGCCTATGATTCCGTATCCAAAAAATGAACGGGAAGAGCACCACCCCCATTAAGAGGTGTGTAGAAATGGCAGAATGAATCGAGAGAAACCGACGACACACTAAAGGTCCGAAACGACACCAGAATAAAAATGGAAAATCCGTTTTTTGAGATTGCAGCAATCCTGGGGATCGCGACGCTGCTGGGAGTTGTCGGAGGAAAGCTCCGGCAGCCACTGCTGATCATGTTTCTTGCCACCGGTATCGTGGCCGGCCCATCCTTCCTGGGAGTCGTGGAGAGCTATCCCCAGATCGAACTCTTGGCAAATATGGGGGTTGCGCTCCTGCTATTCATCGTGGGGCTGCGGCTGGACGCCCATCTCATCCGTACGACCGGCCCCGTGTCGCTTGCCACGGGTTTGGGGCAAATCGCGTTTACTTCGTCCATTAGTTTCGCGATCGCCGCGGGCCTGGGATTGTCGTGGATCAGTGCCGCCTATGTTGCCGTGGCGATGAGCTTTTCGAGCACGATCATCATCGTCAAGCTCCTTTCCGACAAAAAGGAAATCGACGCCCTGCACGGTCGTATCGCCATTGGGTTCCTGATCGTTCAGGATATCGCCGCCATCTTGGCTCTTGTCGGGCTGGCCACCGTTGGTTCTACTCCCGAAGAGGGAGGGACTCTGGCAATCGCGTCATTTTGGATTGTCCTCAAGGGGCTTGGTCTACTGGCGGTCGTCGCGCTGCTGGCACGATACGTGTTACCGTCCCTCACGCGTTACCTGGCAACCTCCCACTGACGCTCTTCGCCATCACGTGGGCGGTTCTACTGGGCGCGTCGAGCGACTTACTCGGGTTCACGAAAGAGGTCGGCGCATTTCTGGCGGGCATATCGCTGGCATCTACGGCCTATCGGGACACGATCGGGGCACGTCTGACGACGCTGCGCGACTTCTTGCTGCTGTTCTTCTTCATTGATCTCGGCGCCCGGCTGGAATGGTCTACCGTCGGTTCCCAACTGGGCAGGTCATTCGTCTTCTCGATATTGGTGTTGGTGGGTAATCCGATTATCGTCCTATCGATCATGGGGGCCATGGGCTACCGCCGCCGAACCGGCTTTCTCGCCGGATTGACCGTCGCGCAAATCAGCGAGTTCTCGCTGATTATCGCCGCCATGGGACTGAGCGTCGGCCACATTCCGACGGAGACCGTGGGGCTGATTACGCTGGTCAGCGTAGTGACCATTTTCGTTTCAACTTACATGATCCTCTACTCGGCTTTGCTCTACGAACGGCTCTCGGGCGCGCTGAAGTTCTTCGAGAGGCGGAATCCCTATCGGGAGATTCACGACGCGTATCCGGCCGGGGAACCGGTCGACGTTATCCTCCTCGGATTGGGACATTATGGGAGCGAACTTGCAGCGCACCTCTGGAGAAGAGGGAAATCCGTCATCGGCGTCGATTTCGACCCGGACGTATTGGAACGGTGGCACCTGAGGGGGATGCCGGTCCTCTACGGTGACATGGCCGACCCGGAATTGCTGGAACAATTGCCTCTGAAAGAAGCGCGCTGGATCGTCAGCGCCATCCCGAAGGCGAATTTGAATTCGGCGTTGGTGCAACACCTGCAAGACGTCGGTTACCAGGGGAGGATCGCGTTGACCGCGGCGAACCCGACGGATGCGGCGGAGTACGAACGCAGAGGCGTCCAAGCGGTTTTCAGGCCGTTCGTCGACGCGGCCGAACAGGCCGCCGACGGACTGACCCATGCCGCTGACTTCCTTCCGCCGAAGCACGATTGGCCGATCGATTTTCGGGAGATCCGCATCCGGCCGGAAGCCGCCTGCGCTGGAAGATCGATCCGCGAGATTCCCCTGCGAGAAGCTGCCGGGGTGTCGGTCCTCGCGGTCGGCCGGGCGGGGCGGATCACGTTCGATCCCGAACCCGACTTTCGGATTGTGCCCGGTGATCGGGTCGTTGCCGTCGGACCGTTCGATCAACTAGAGAAGGCTGAGTCGATTCTGGGACGTTTCGCGGCGCCGGATGAGCCGGGAACCGCGGATCAGTTCGAAATCACCGAAATCGAGGTAGGCCAGGATTCCAAACACTCGGGCAAGACACTCGCCGAACTGCGGTTCAAGAACGCATACAAAGTGACCATCGTCGGCATTCGAAGAAACGAGAGGTGGATCGTTTCGCTCGGCCCAACGACAAGAATCGAGGCGGGCGATACGCTGCTTGTCGGCGGCTTCGCGGAATCGGTCGCGCAAGTGGTCGCGCTCGCTCCCATATAGGTCATCGTTTATGCCGCTTGGCGATTCCGGCGCCGGGGCTTTTCACGCCAGCGGCGATGCAACCACCAGTACTGGTCCGGAGTTGCGGAAATGATTTCCTCCAGTCGGTGGGTATACCACTGGGTCAATCCGCGGACCGTGCTCAATTGGTCGTCGCCCGAAGACATCGGATCGAACATCGCCCTGACGCCCAATTCAAATCGCATCTTTCCCTCCAAGCGGAGAACGCCGGAAACCGCCAGGATGGCGCTGCTCTCCAATGCAAGCAGGGCGATCGCCTTGTGAGCCGAGGCGGGACGACCGAAGAAATCGACCCAGCATCCCTTGTCGCCGGCGTGTTGATCCGACAGGAGCGTAAGCGTTCCCCCGGCGTCCATCACGCCCATGATCTGGTCGTAGCCCCCGTTCTTCGGAATGATGTACTGACCGGTTTGACCACGAAATCCGTCGACGAAATCATTCAGGAACGGGTTGTCGAGCGTTCTCGCGACGGTATACGTGGGAAAGCCCAGGACCCCCAAGATGTAGCCACCTACCTCGAAATTGCCGATGTGGCCGGTCACGATCACGGTCGGATGGTTACTCAAGAGGAGACGAACCAATGGCTTCTTGCCGCGCAAAGACACGAACCGGCGCCAGTTGGTGTCGTGGATCTTTCGCGGGGTGTGGGCAACTTCAAGCGCGAGGAGGAATAGGTGTTCCCACATTCGGCGTCTGGTGCGACGATATCGTGATTCGGTCCAGTCGGGGAATGCTTGACGGAGGTTCTCGGCGACGACTTGTCCGCGGACCTTGAGTACGTCCGCGAAGAGCCATGCGAGCCGCCTCGCGATCATCTGGCCCGTCTCGAAACGGATCGCCTGCGCGACGCAGATCACCACGCGGACAAGAAAATAGACGAGAAAGTCGACCAGTAACTTCATCGTGTGCCGTTCCCTCCATGGACTGGCTTTGGATTAACCCGCATAGAAATCGTGACCGGAAACAAGGATCGTATTCAATGAATTTGGCATTGTGCCCAAAAGAGCGTAGAATGCCAACACCAGTCTCGCGTGGCTGAAGATATGCTGCTCCGCGATCAGCGCCGTATGGCCCTTGCTCAGCGTGGGAATTTGGGGATAATCGGCACTCAGAAAGCTTTGTGCGTTCTGGGGAAAAATCTGGTTCAATCTGGATTGCTTGGTTGCCGTTCCGCGAATCGCCCGCGGCTTACGAGTGTTTACACATAACCGAGTAAAATCAGGAGAAACTTGTTGGCTCGCCGTATCCGAATCTTTGGTAAGAAACGTGGTGAGCATTGGTCCGGATCCTCCAGACAGGGGGCCGTTTGGATAACGGTGTTCTCAGGAATAATGACTATTATAGGGGGAATATGGATAGCCGTTTTAACTACAACCGTCCTGCTCCCGGAATGGAGAGTCAATCACGAGTTCCGTCAAACCGTTTGCACCGTCATCGACCAGCGGTTGGCCATCGATGCCCCGGAGGACGGTCCTCCCAAGTACCGGCCCGAGGTACAGATCGAATACACCGTCGCGGGACGCAAGTTCGTAACGACGACCTACGACGCTTGCGGTTCGTTTCTGAGCGATCAAGCCGTTGCCGAGGCGCTTCTGGAACCATTCCGCGTCGGCGAGGAATGCGTCTGCTATTACGACCCGGCGCGGCCTCGCATAGCAGTACTCGTCCGCGGATACGTCTGGTGGAATTGGCTCCACCTACTCATCCCGATTTCCTGTGTCCTGGTGTTCGGTTCCCAATTCGCGTACTCCCTTTTCCGAATGTCCACCTCCGCCGAACGCCGCGCAGCTCTGACCCAGCGTGTGGAACGGCTCGATCCATTCGAGACTCCGGAAACACGCGGCGACTTCCCGTTTACTCCCCACTTGGGGGACATCACAAACAGCCCGGGGACGACCCTTCGCTACCGCCTGCCGTCGCGTACGTTGCCGGTGGGGCATCTGCTCGGTTATCTCGTGGCTCTGGCCGTGTGGGGAGTTTTCGCCGGCTGGTTCGTCATTGACCAATTCGGCCCAAATCACTCGTGGTTGTTGCTCGGCGGCGGAACCGCAATCTCTCTTGCAGTCGCTGCAATACTCGCGCGGTTGGCCTACCGAGAGTTCATGGTGACATTCGGAATCGCGCCGACCAGCGTCGAGATATCGGACCTGCCACTTCTTCCAGGGCAGGAGTACTCGCTTCGGGTGGTTCAACCAGGCCGCGTTAATCTGGCGCATTTTGAGATACTTCTCGCCTGTGACGAACGTGCCGTCTTCCTGCAGGGTACCGATACGCGAACCGAGGAAGTACGCGTCTGGCAAGCACGGCTGACGTTGGAGCAGGAATTGAAAGCGGAACGCGGCGAACCGCTCGTCTTCGACCTTTCATTCCGTGTCCCCGAGACGGCCATGCATTCCTTCAAGGCTCTCCGCAACGAAGTGCAGTGGAAAATAATCGTCCACGGCAAAACCCCGCGCCGAATGCACTTTCAACGGGTCTTTCCGCTAATCGTATATCCGTCTACTCGAGAGAACGTCATTCCATGAGCGGTTCGCCGATTACCATCACATTCGACGAAGAGCGTCGCCTTTACGAACCAGGGGAGACTCTGGCCGGGGAATACGAAATCACCTCCACGCTACTTCGAGAGGCCAAGGTCGTCGAGGTATCGGTCCTGTGGCACACCGAAGGAAAGGGAGAAGAGGACATGGCCGTCCATTCGTTCGACCGGCATTCCGTCTCACGCGGAAGTTGGTTTACTCCGGGGTATCCGGGCCATTTTCACACAATTCTCCCAAAAAGCCCCTTGAGTTATGATGGGCGGATAGTGAAAATCCACTGGTGCGTTAGAGTTCGAGTTTTCCAAGGTTGGGGACGCGAGCTGGTGCTCGAAGAACCGTTCACCCTCGGAACCGTGCCCCCGCCTCGCGAGTTGGCGAGCCGCCACGATGAGGAAGACGAGGAATAGATCCCGTGCGAGCTTCCGAGTCAGTTGAATCCGAGTCGAGATTTGCCGATAATCCGTTCTCCGCGGGACGATTTTCGGCCGGGCGGCTTCGATATCGTTTTCCGACGGGTCACTCCGCGGAAAAACTCGTCCGCCGCTGGGAGGAGGCCGGACGCGAGGGAGAAATCGTCGGACCGCATGGGTCGGGTAAGTCGACACTTCTTGCGGACATCATCCCGGTCTTGGAACGCCGGGGGCGAGATGTGTCGCTCATCGAGTTGCACGATGGCGCCACCACGATTCCATTGTCATATCCCGAGTTGAAGACCGTTTCGCCAAGCCACGACCTCCTGGTCGATGGGTATGAACAGCTCTCCTGGTGGGGTCGCGTCAGATTGCGCCGATTCGTCCGGAACCGCCGGTGCGGTATTCTTGTCACGGCACATCGTTCAATCGGGTTTCCGCCGGTCTACTGCACCGGCGTTGATCTGGAATTGGCCGGAAATCTCGTTTCCGATCTGGCGTCCTACCAGTGGTGCCGCCAGCACGCCCGCCAAATCGAATTGGCGGTCTGGAGACATAATGGAAATCTCCGAGAGGTGTTTTTCGACCTGTACGACCTGTACGAAAAGGAACGAAGTGCCGCCCCGTGCCGGGGCCAAGACGGAGCCGCCATCCTCCTCCGGCGAGACTGCGCAGGACGCGATCGCGGGCCGAAGTGAGCGTTCGCGACTTGACACCGAGCTTCCAAATCGTTTTCATAGAATTGAGGGTGACGATCCTACCGCCCTCCGTTTTTTTTGACTCGTTTGGAGAGCCAGATGTCACGACTATTCGACCGTCGCCAATTCGTTCGCAGAGCTGCCGCCCTTAGTGGAATTACCGCTACCGGCCTGTCCATCCCCATTCGAGCAGGGGGCGACTCGGGAGGGGATTATGGCGATCTCGTCGGACGGCTCGTCTACGACGGAACGCCGCCGGAACGGGACAGGCTCAAGGTCGATAAGGACGTGGACTGCTGCGGCAAGTTCGACATACGCGACGAAACTCTGATGGTCGGAGAAGACGGAGGATTGGCGAACGTCTTCATCTACTGCCGAACTCGCCGCGTGAAAACTTGCCCCGACCTGGAAAACGACGTTTCCAAGCAGGTATTGCTCGACAATATCGAGTGCATCTTCAAACCACACTGCATGAAGATATGGCTATCTAAACAGGAGTTCCTCATCGTCAACTCCGATCCGGTTGCGCAAAACGTCGCGTTTTCTCCGTTGGGAGACCTTGCCGCGAATATCGTCCTTCCACCGCCGCCGGATAAAGCGGCCAAGGCGACGTGGACGTTCAACCGGCCCCAGAATATCCCGGTCCGCATCCTGTGCAACTATCATCCATGGGAAGTCGCGTACATCCTGCCGGTCGATCACCCATACGTGGCGATCACCGCGATGGACGGGACCTTTCGTATTCCGAGGCTCCCGGTGGGCGAGAAGCTGCAGTTCCAGGTATGGCAGGAACGTTGCGGGTACGTTGCCACGGACGAATGGAATCGGGGGCGTTTCGAGATTGAAATCAAACCGGGAATAAACGACCTGGGTGTGATCAAACTGCCGCCGAGAATGTTCGAGAGGAAGTAGTCGGCGAAAAGCGGGAAGTCGTGCGGGGCGTCTCCGGGTATCGCGCGAGTCCGGCCCATCGAATGCGCGGAACGCTTTCACTCATAGACGACCTCTCCGCCCAGGATCGTCTTGCGGACGAGCATGGGAGCCAGGGTGGGGTCGCTTTCGTCCGCGATGTCAAAGAGGACGAAATCAGCGAGAGAACCAGGTTCAAGACCACCAGGTTCTATCCCCAACAGGGTGGCCGGGTTCCGAACCGCCATCTGAATCGATTCCGCGAGGCTCAGTCCGGCGAACCGCATGGCGTTGACGACGCCCGTCCCCAAGGGGGCAGACGCCCCGGCCATCACCTCTCTTTGGCCCGCCACGACCAGTTTTCCATTCGGGAGGATCTCCAGTTCGCAAAGTTCACTGTCATAGCGACCAGGAGGCAGACCGGCCAACCCGGAGATGTCGCTGGTGAGAACGCACCTCGCGACGGTCTTAGCGCGGACGAAGACCTTGAACACGGCCGAGGGAAGATGGTGCCCGTCACCGATGAGTTCGGCCGTTAGACGATCGTCGGCGAGTTGCGCCCAAATGTAGTTGTGATGTCTCGGAAGATTCGCGTGCGCACCATTTCCAAGATGCGTCGAGAGAGTCGCTCCGGCGTCGACGGCGGCGGTGATCTGATCCTCCGTGGCCGCCGTGTGTCCCAGGGAGACAACGACTCCGGAAGCAACCGCCTTGCGGATGAATTGGGGGGTCGTTTCGTACTCCGGAGATAGGGTAAGAATGGCGATACGCCCGCCGGCCGCTTCCTGCATTCGCTGGAATTCGTCCCAGTCGGGGGGCCGAATGTGTTCGCGCGGGTGCGCCCCGCGCGGACCGTCCTCCCTCGCCAGGAACGGACCTTCGACGTGGATTCCGGCGATCCGAGCAGCGATTTCGGGGTGCGTTTGGCATGTTTTCGCGATCGTCCGTAGAGCGTGGTTCATTGCCGCGGCGCTCTGTGTCGTGACCGTGGGGCAGCACCGGACCAGCCCGTGCGCGTCGTATGATAGAATAACCCGCCGCGTCTTCTCCACGGTGAGTTCCGGCGAGCAGAACTCCTGTCCCAGGTAACCGTTGATTTGGATGTCGATCAGTCCGGGAGCGATCCAGGGCCAATCGGCCGTGTCCTCTCTTTCGGGGCATGCCGTACACGAGGCGACTCTATTCCCGTCGATCTCCACCTGAATCGGCTCGCCGCTATCGAATCGTTTCCCACGGATTCGCATCCACGCGTCCTCGCACTTCTTCATGAGTTTGCCGGATCATGGGCCGAGCATCCTTTCACCGCGAGGGAGTCGAGTCGTCGCACTCGATATCCCCGGCCGCGTACTGCAACCCGTCGAGAAGGAATCTCAGCAGCGCCGGGCTTTCATAACTCTCCGGATAATGGCTGGGAGACAGATAGAAGACCCGCCCTTTCCCATACGGCTTAATCCACGAGACGTATCGGATATCATCAGCCGCTTTCCCTCTCGGATCGTTCATCGAATCGGTCTCCATCAATAGGAGCGGGCGGAAATCCTTTTTCGTGTAGGGACCGCGGAAGCAGTAGGGCTCGTCCACGTGTATGAACGCCTCTTTTCCCTTGAATGCGGTGGTAAGCGGATGATCTGGCTCGACGACGCGAACCGTGACATACTGGCTGGGTGGGTGGTAATCGAAGGCCGCTCCGATCATTTCGGTAAACCCGGGCGAATTATTCAGCATCGTCGGCGCCCCGTGAATCGCGACAAGTCCTTTACCCGAACGGACGAAGTCGAGAAGCGATTCCTCCAGCGATTCCGCTTTGGTTTGACGCGCGACTTCATCCAGGGCCCGGTAATCGGAATTGCGTTCCAGTTCGTCCAGGAAAAGGTTTCTGCGATCCCCTTTCGAACAGTTGTTGTTCAAAACGAGCACGTCGAAAGGAGATAGGTTCTCCGGCGCGAGCATCTCGATGTCGCGAGTGACGGTGACATCGAAGACACCGGACTTCTTTCCCAGAATCTCCAGAACGCGGTCGACGTGAGGAATCACCTTGTGATCGAAGCCGGTGAACAGAGAGAATACCAGGACTTTCTTCGGCGCAGAGGAGTCGGGTTGCACCGTCGGTCCGCCAGGAGCTGCCTCCTCGACCCTTGCTTCCCACTCTGCCGTCGGGGGAACGATCGGGCCGGGCCGGGGCAACTTTTCAG
The DNA here is from genome assembly GCA_964520785.1 of uncultured Planctomycetaceae bacterium. Lineage (GTDB taxonomy): Bacteria > Planctomycetota > Planctomycetia > Pirellulales > Thermoguttaceae > CAZFQG01. The sequence goes on from CAZFQG010000066.1 coordinate 9,908, forward strand.
CAGATGCGCCTCCGGCGACCAATCCCAGGAGAACACAGGCCCTCCAAGCGACCGCGAAAGACTGGGCAAAGAAAAAAGTGCGAACTATTTTCTGTTTCCGCATGGTATTCCGTCCATTCGTAGGCTCAAGGCTTGTTTAAGTCTCCTGTTTAGCTTAGACGCAGCGGTCGGCGGTGTCAAGAAAGCCGCGTGCGGGCCGCGAAATACTGGAATGTGCCCGATGCGACGATACAATAGACGCTCTGGAACTCAAAACGTGATGGAGAAACGGAGCGACGAGAAACGCGATGGTAGACGAAGAAAGGCCCCCGTTGCGGATCGCCGTGTTGATATCCGGCGGAGGAACCACGCTGAAGAACTTGATTGAGAAGGATCAAAGGGGCGATATTGACCTCGACTTCCGCCTTGTGGTCGCCAACAAACCGCATGCAAGGGGGCTTCGCTATGCGGAAAAGGCAAGAATTCCAACGGAAATCATAGAAGCAAGCCGTTTCGAAACGGTACAGGCCTTTAGCGAAGCAGTTTTCGGCCGTTGCCGCGAGGCTGATGTCCAATGCGTGGTCATGGCCGGTTTTTTGAAACGGGTGGAAATTCCGCCGGATTTCGCGAATCGAGTCTTGAATATCCACCCTTCACTGATCCCGGCCTTCTGCGGAAAGGGATACTACGGTTCAAAAGTGCATGAGGCGGCGCTCGATTACGGCGTAAAAATCAGTGGATGTACGGTTCATTTCGCCGACAACGAGTACGACCACGGCCCGGTGATCTTGCAGCAAGCGGTTCCGGTAAAGGACGATGATACACCCCAAACGCTCGCGGCACGGGTATTTGAGGCGGAGTGCGATGCCTATCCGATAGCGCTGCGGCTTTTCCACGAGGGTCGAATCGGGTTATCGGGGCGCCGGGTCGTCATCCGAAGGGACTGAACCGGGAGCAATCCCCACCGGCGAGTGGACTCGTTCCGGCGAATTGCCGAAAATGTTGCGGGAGGGTACGATGGAATTGCGTGGCTGAAGTCGTCCTGCCTACTTTTTTTACACACAATATTGAAGATCCATGGTATTTGTCCGCATTCTTATGTCGATCTCGGCGGTCTTGGCGGTTTCCGCGAGGGTCCGGGCGGACGTGGGCGACGCTCATGTCGCTACGTGGCGGCACAACGCCCAGGCCGCCTACACGTTGACGTATGACGACAATATGCCGGATCAGCTTAACTACATCGCTCCCGCTTTGGGAGAACGAGGATTGAGGGGGACCTTTTTCGTCAATCCGGCTCTGGCGTCATTTCATCGGCTGGGAAGCGGCTACGCCCAGCTTGCCTTGGACGGGCATGAGTTGGGCTCGCACACGCTGACTCACCAATCGGTGATCGTGAATGACCCCGCGTGGCCGACGAGTTGCATGGAATCACTTGAGGAATTGGAAGAAGATTGCATTGAATCGAAAGCCCTGCTCGACGCACTGGTGCCGGGCGCGAAGACGGTCAGTTTCTGTTATCCCTACGGGCGCGAGGACGCGGACTCGCGCGGGGTCGTCGCCAATTACTTCCTTTCCGCGCGCGCCGTTCACACCTACACCAACTATCCATCGGGCCACTACCAGCCCAACCCGGCGACCCCGCCGGACATGTTCAGTTTGGGGTGTTTTCTGACCTCGGGCACCGGGAACGCCGGCGTTCCGAGTTTTCGTCACTACGCGACGGCGGCGTCGACCTTCGCGGCGTACATTTCCGACACGCTCGCGGCGGGAGGTTGGGCGATCGAATACCGCCACAACCTTTGGGGAGAGAACCAAGCGGCCTACTGGGAACACCTCGACGAGCTGCAGATCCTTGGCGAACAAGGCATTCTTTGGAACGCGCCCCAGGGCGAGGTCGCCAAGTACATCTACTCGCGCGACGCGACCGATATCACGCTTATCGCCGCGACCGCCGAGTCCCTCGCACTTGCGGTGGACGATTCGCTCGATGACGAAATCTACGACATTCCGGTGACCGTGAACGTACGGATTCCCGCAGACTGGGCCGAAACCGAGTTGACCATTTTTCATGGCCATCGCCCCCTTGAGGGCAGGACTTACTGGGAATCGGACGCCGCCTTCGTCGCTTTCGATGTCCTCGCGGACGGGGCGCGGATTACGATTTCGCCCGTCCTGCCGACGGTTCCGGAGCCGGGAACGGTCCTTCTACTTGGCGGCCTCGCGCTGGGAGTGGGCGCGCGGCGCCTTCGGCGGCGCCCCGCCTGAAAAGCCGGATCAATCGAGCCAGTCACGGTCCTTCAACCGCTTGGGAGTGTATTCCTCGGTAACGTAACTGATGTCCTTGCTCATCAAGGCCTCGACCTCCAGCTTGAAGCCGTTATCGAGCATCTTCCTGATTTCCTTCTGCCACGCCTTCTTCTTCGCGAACCAGGGGTAATTGGCGATCTGCTTGGCCCGTTTCCGGTCGGTATCATTGAGGTTGATCTTGACGCTGTCCGAAAGCTCGCACCGTTCGAAATCGATCGAACGCAGTCCGAGGAACCTCGCTCCCGGGATGGCCATCCGCTGTGATTCGTAGGCGAGATTAATCGATCCCTGCTTGATGACGCTGTAAATGTAGTATCCCCAAGGATCATTGTCGAGAAGGCAATAAACCGGCAACTTCAGCTCATCGTGAAGGCGGTAAAGCATCCGGCGGACACCCCTTGGAGGTTGGCCCGCGCCGTGCGTAAGAATGCACCGATGCTCGCGCCAGAATTTATCTTCGTTGAACCGCTGCCAAACGGTGTCTTTTTCGACATGGAGAATGAATTCCGCGTTGCACTTCTTGAATTGGATGACGCGCGGCTCGACGATCGAGGGAATACCGTATCCGCCGGAACCCATCCGGGAACAGTCGATTTCGTCTCCACTGTCGATCAGCGTCAGTTCGCCGACCATTTCGCCCCGCTTCTGCGCGTAGAGGTGGAGTTCTTCCCGAAGACAATTCAGTATAACCTCGACGTCCTCGATCACCGGATCGGACTCGGACTGGTCGTTGAAGGTCTCCTCCTTCGTCCCCGGAATACTGTGTTTGAGATTGTAGAACAGTCCCCGGAGACTTGTCGTCTTTCCCTCGCCGATCAGTTCGTGCGTCCCCTTGCCGACCAGGACCGTCTGCATGAAGCTTTTCGCCTGAGACAGATTGAACAACTGCCTCGTGGTGGTGTTCTTGCCCATCTCGAGGATCTTCTTCGTCTGGTTATACCGGACGTTGGAAAGAGAGCGGGTCGGAACTTGGAACTGGGGGTCGGCCGTCCGCTGCGCGGCGGAGACGACGCCGTCGGCCAACGTTTGCAGCTTCTCCAATGTTCGCTTATCCACGTCGGACAGTTCGGCCTTCGGCCTCGCGGTGGAGCGGTCTCTTGTCGTTGTCTTCCTAGGCATGACTTTTTCGAATGAGATGAACCCCGATGATGGCGCGGAGAATTCCGTCGCGAACCCCTCGCATGAGGGTATCAGCCTGGCACTGACAAACGGCCATCCTCATGAACAAAGCAACTCGCGCGAACCGGCATTATCCTCCCCTGGGGTACGCGTGACAAGGTCACTTCCCAGCCAAACGCAGTTCGGGACGACGGAACTGAAAAGGGGGCGAATTGGGGTTTGAGGTTTTGTAAGGATGGGATAAGCTTTGTAAACTTTACACGAAAAAAGTGCTCGCGACGACTGGGATATCCGCGACACCAGAGGCGTAACTCTCTTTAAGAAAAAGGGTTACGGCTTTTCGAGGAAGACCGATTCAATCGGCGGACGATATCGGCACCACGGTTGCAATAGATGTGGGAAAGCCGTTGACCCCTTGAATGCAAGCGGACGCGCGTCTGGGGGAATTACCTCAGGTTGCGAACTTCCGAAGTGGCCCAAAAAAGGCCGTTCGCGAAATCACTCATGGAAGGATCCGAGAGCATGGAAGCTCGTTTTTTTCGCCTCGTTCTTATTGCGCTGGTGGCGTTTCTCTCGCTCGGCGCGTCTCACCGCAGTGCGAATTTCGTGGTGAACGCTCCAACGGCGGAATTCGCCAAGGAGGTGTCCCGAGCCGCCGAGGGCTTCCGAGAGTCTCTTGCTCTCGACTGGCTGGGCGAAAAACTTCCCGACTGGTCCGATCCCTGCGAAATGACGGTTCGCGTTGGACCCAACATGGGAGCGGGCGGCGCGACCACGTTCGTCTTTGATAACGGCCAGGTCTTCGGCTGGAGGATGACGATTCAGGGTTCACGTGAACGGATCCTCGACTCCGTCCTCCCGCACGAGATCATGCACATGATCCTGGCCAGCCATTTTCGTCGGCCTCTCCCCCGATGGGCGGATGAGGGAGCCGCGACCAGCGTCGAATGTCACCAGGAGCGGGTGCGGTACAGGGAGATGCTCCAACGATTTCTTCGAAGCGGCCGCGGAATGCCCTTCAGCACGATGTTCGTCCTCAAGGAATACCCCCGTGACGTGATGCCGCTGTACGCGCAGGGGTTTACGCTCGCGGAATTCCTGCTCGCCAAGAAAGGACGCGCCGCGTATCTGGAGTTCCTGGAGGACGGGATGGAGAGCGAGGATTGGCCCGGAGCCGTCAGGCGTCATTACGGATATCCGGACATCGGCGACCTTCAGCACCGCTGGCTCGCTTGGGTTTCCCAGGGATTTCCCCCTCTCGAACCGGTTCGCGAAGGTCCGGAAATCCTTCTGGCCTCCGCGTCCGACGAGGAATCTCTGGTCAAGAGGAAACCGCGTCCGGAGCCGAATCTGGTCTATCACGTTCCCAAGAAGGGTTCGGACGACGAACTCGTTCCGGTGAAACGCCCGCCCGGAAGGATTCCGGCGGGTCGCTCGCTCGACCAGCAGTTGACTCGCCCGCAGCCGATGGTGCAAATGGGCCAGACGATTCTCGAGTGGAGAAGGTAGATTTCGACGACGGGAGCGATTGGTTCGCGTTGCCGCCGACATGGGGGGCGGCTAAGCCGAACGCCCATCTGGCGAACGGGCGGCGTCTCCGCTAGAATATAGGTCCGGAGGGATGGAAGCCGCCATGGACGGCCTTTTCGGGAAGGAGCCTTGATAATTCGAGACCTGCCGCCTCAACCGAGAAGGGGAGCCGAACTAGTGAAGCGACGCGATTTTTTGACGACCACCGCGGGAATGGCATTCGCCGGAGGATTGCTTGCGACGGGCGCGGCCGCGCAAGACACCGGGGTTCTTCCGGAAAAGGCGAGAGCCGTTGTCTGGCCGGACCGCGATTTTCCCATCATCGACGCTCATGCGCACATGTTCCATCGGAGCGGTTCGAACTGGGATGAACTGGATCATAAGCTCATCGAGGCGGCGGACAAGCTGGGGATCGACCAGTTGTGTTGTTCGATTCTGACGCCCAAGCGGCCCGCCACGGCGGAAGGGTTTCAGGAATGCAACCGCTGGATGGCGGATGACGCGCGGCGGTTTCCCGGCCGTGTTCTCGGTTACTGCTATGTCAACCCCCAGCACCGGAAGGAGGCCTTGGAGGATATCCGCCGTTGCGTCGAAGAGCACGGATTCATCGGGGTGAAGCTTTACAATGAACTTCGATGCACCGATCCGGCGGTGTTTCCCATCGTGGAACTGGCCATCGAACTGAAGGTGCCCATCCTGCACCACGCGGGACATTCGCACGCCTTCAACGAGAGCCAGCCGAACATCTCCGACGGCGCCCACTTTTCCGAGCTAGCGAAGCGTTATCCCGAGGCGATGATCATTTGCGGTCACATCGGCGGCGGAGGCGACTGGGAATGGCAGATCAAGGCGCTGCGGAATGCTCCGAGCGTCTATCTCGATACCAGCGGCAGCGTCATCGACGAGGGAATCGTCGAGATGTGCGTCGAGGTTTTGGGCCCCGAACGAGTTCTCTTCGCCTGTGACAACTCGATGACCGCGGGAATGGGGAAGCTCCTGGGAGCGCGACTGAACGAGACGGACCGCCGGAACATTCTGGGTCGCAATATGGCGGGCATTTTAGGGAAACGGGAAACCACATGATCGACTTGAACTGCTATCTGGGCCATTACGCGTTTCGGCAACTCCGATACAACACGGCGGACGCGCTGTTGAAATGGATGGACGAAAAGGGAATCGATCGCGCCGTCGTGTCCAGCGCGGCGGCAATCACTTTCCGGAACGTCCAGCCGGCGAATGAAGAACTCGCCAAAGAGACGGCTCCCCACCTCGACCGGCTGATTCCCTTCGCCGTGCTCAACCCGGCCTACGCCGGATGGACCGACGATCTGACCGCGTGCCGTGAATCGTTGGGCATGAAGGGCGTGCGTCTGCACCCCGGGTGGCACGGGTATAAGGCGTCGGACGCTTGTTGCGACGAGTTGGTCCACGCCGCGGCGGAGCGGGGGATGCCGATTTCGCTGCCGATTCGGGTGGAGGACAACCGCCAGCGGCATTGGCTGGTGGACGTTCCGGACGAGCCGCTGGGTGAAATCGTGAAACTCGTCCAGGGCCGGCCCGACGCCCGGTTCGTTCTCTGCGCCGGCGGCGGATTCACCGGTAGCGAGTTGGGGAGGAAGGAAAGCGGTCTTGGGGAAAACTACCTCATCGGAATCTGCCGGATGACGGCGCTTTTGCACGACGAGATGGGGACGCTCATCGCCAATCTGGGGCCCCAGCGGCTCGCGTTCGAGAGCGGAATGCCGTTCCATTACCCGGATCCGGCGATTTTGAAGGTCCGGGTGCAGGACGTCTCCGAGGAGGCGAAAGAGCGGATTCTCACGAAGAACGCGGAGGAGTTTCTCGCGGCGCCATGAGAACTTTGGGAATCGTTCAAGCACGTCTGTGTTCCACGCGAATGCCGGGAAAGGTACTCCTGCCGCTCGATGGGGAAACCACGCTATTGGAGTGCGTATTGCGCGCGATGCGCGACGCGGGTCCTTGTTTGGACGAAATCCTCGTGGCCGTTTCCGATAATCCCTCCGACGATCGGCTGGTGGACTTTTGCGTTGAAAGGAAGGTACGCGTGTTCCGGGGGCCGGAGGAGGACGTGTTGGGGCGGTATCTGGCGGTTCTCGAAAGGAATCCGTGCGATTGTTGCGTTCGGGTCTGCTGCGACAATCCGTTTCTTGATTCGGAACTGTTGCGCGAGCTCGTCGCTTTTTTCGTGAAAACGCGGCCGGATTACGCGGGGTACGTCGTGCCGTCCAGCGGCCGACCGGCGATTTGCACGCCCTCGGGGTTGGTGGCGGAATGCGTTCGGCCGGGGGCCCTGGCGCGACTGCTCGATTCGGCCCCGCCGCCGGAGATCGCGCAGCATGTCACGCTTGGAATCTACTCCGGCGGGGCGTTCCACTGTGAATGGTTGCCGCTTCCGGAGTGGGCCGCGCGAGGGTGGTTGCGGTTGACCTGCGATACGGCGGACGACGTCGAACGGCTCCGAGGGTTGTTCGCCTCGGAGGCGCCGCGGCGTCCTCGCGAGGCGCTCGTCGAGTGGATCGCCCGACGGGATGACATCCGCGGCGCGATGGAAGCCGAGAACGCGCGGCACGCGAAGCCGGCGGTCCGGATCGACACGTTCGGGCCGGGATGAGCGGCGCGAGGAGGAGACGGGATTGCGATGGAATTTGAGATCGTCGCCGCCTACGCGATTCAAGGATTGCTGCTGGGTCTCCAGGGGGGGCTGCATCCCGGGCCTTTTACGACGCTGGTGATTTCGGAGTCTTTCAAGCACGGCCGCGGAGCCGGGTTGCGGTGTTCGACGGCTCCCCTGATCAGTGATCCTCCCATCGTGATCTGCTCGTTCTTGGTTCTTTCCGGCGTTTCCGGGATGCCGTGGATAATCCGGGCCATCGCGATGATCGGGGGGACTCTGCTGGCATGGCTGGCTTGGACGTCTTTCCGCGTCCGGCCCGAGGAGTTCACGGGAACGGTCGCGGAGGGGAAAACGCTGCTGAAGGCGGTCGGCGTGAACCTGCTGAACCCGAATCCGTACATCTATTGGTTTACAATCGCGGGACCGCTCATTCTCAAGGCGGCGAAGACGAGCGTGGGGGCGGCGATCGGCTTCGTGGTGCTTTTCTATGTCGGGCTCGTCGGCGTGAAGGGGGCATTGGCCATTGTCGCCGGCGGGGCGCGGCACCGACTCAATGCGTCGGCCCTGGTTTGGGCCAATCGGATCGTCGGAGCCGCCATGCTCCTGTTCGCGGCGAAGCTCTTTGCCATTGGAATTTGGGGGATAGACCTTGAAATGCCCATCGAGTGACGAGAGGGGGAGTGTGCCCGTCTACAAGGGCGGCCTTGCTCACATCGCCTCTTTCTCTGTTACTCCCACGCCGACCCCCTGGTGTGGTTTCCGACCGTGTCGGTTCGCGAGGCGGTCACGGGGAAGCTGCACTTTTTTTCGCACGATGCCTGCCTCCGTAAATGAGCGAACCCACCCCGACGCTCGCCCCGCGGTCGGAGTGGGGCCTCTTTGCCGTTGCGGAATCGGGGAAAGCGTGAACACGCACCTTTCTCTTACCCGCGTAAGAGTCTCTTTGCCTCGCCCGCGACGTAGAACGAACCGGTCACGCAGACGAGGTCTTCCGGACTCGACCGGTTTCGGGCCGCGTTCCATGCTCCAGCCACGTTTGGAAAACGGTCCCAAGACTCCGATCGCCCCAGGATTGCCTCGGCTCGATTTCCGAGGTCATCGTGGGAAAACGCTCGCGGTTGATCGCTGGCCCGCGTCAGTAGTATCTCATCGAAGTAGGAAGACAACGACCGCAACATGGAGTCGACGTCCTTGTCCCGCGATGTTCCGAAAACGACGCGCCGGGTTACCGGCGCAAAGCACGCGCGAAGCGTCTCTACCAAGGCCTGGACCGCGGCCGGGTTGTGCGCGACGTCCAAAACGACCACCGGCCGCGTGGATACCACCTCGATCCGACCGGGGCACGTGGTGCGAGCCAGCCCGCGAAGAACCGCGTCGTCGGGAATCGGCCATCCGAGTTTCGTCAGCTCGCGGACGACCGCGACGGCAAGGGCCGCGTTTTCGCGTTGATGGAGTCCGAGCAGTCCGAGGGAAAGCCCCTCGAGGCGGAAGGATTCGCCGGCCGTGGTCTTTCCAAAGACGCCGAAGTGCCTTTCCGACTCGGGCCGAATCGTGAAATCGGCGCTTGATTCAAGCATTGGCGCGCCCACCTCACCGGCCAGACGGCGCAGTACCTCTCGGGGTTCGTCAAGAACGACACCGCTGATCAGCGGCACCCCCGGCTTGAGGATGCCGCCCTTCTCCCGCGCGATCTCGGCCAGGGTCGTTCCCAGAAGGTGCGTGTGATCGTAACCGACGTTCGTAATAACGCTCACCAGTGGTCGGCAGATATTCGTTGAGTCGAGTCGGCCGCCAAGCCCGCATTCCAGAATTCCCAGGTCGACCTTCGCGCGGCGAAATCGGACCAGACACATGGCGGTAAGAATCTCGAAAAAAGTTGGTCCCTCGTCGGGCCGGCCTTCTTCCGCCGATTCCAATTCCATCGCCTCCACCACGGGGGCCACCTCCTCCAAATCGGCCGCGAGTTCCGCAGGTGAAGAAGGGGCTCCGTCCACGGAAATCCGCTCCCCCAAATCAATCAAATGGGGGGAAGTATAGGTCCCGACCCGGAATCCGGCTTCTCGGAGAATCTCACTGATCATTGCCGTGACCGACCCCTTTCCTTTCGTCCCGGCGACGTGGACGAGCGGAATGTCGTCTTGCGGGTTTCCCAGCCGCGCGGCGAATTCCCGCATCCGATCCAACTTGAACACCCTTTCGACATATGAAGCCTGATGGATGCGTTCAAAATTGACTCGTGCCGCAAGAAATGGATGGACACTGGAGCTAGGAAAAGGCCGGGGCGCTGGTGTATCGGGTTTGGGCAAGAGGCTGGCGGTTTTAATTCGCGGCGGCATAAAGATTCTGGCTTGTTATTGGAAAGAAACCATACTTATGGGGGATTTTCATATAGCTTTTTAAGGCATTCTAGTCCGCACTAAAAAGGGGGCTAGGCGGTTACGGAGCCTATTATGGCAGCTATACTTGCATAAGTCATCCGGTCCGCGCTTTTCGCCCCTTCGGGAACCTCGTCGAACGTCGCGGGCTTTTTGAGGTCGTCTGCCGCAAGCCCCATCGCAGAGGATTTGTCGCCCGGCCGATTTCCGAGGCATTTCGTGGATTCGCCGGTTGGACCTTGGGACCGACGTTGGGTATCATCGTTGTTTCCACGGCGCGAACAACGTTCCGCCACGGGACGTAATTAATAATTGAATTCTTGTCGCCTTTCCCGGGCGGCGAAACGCGAGAAATCGGAGGGCAACTCGCCCAAAGACGCGAGCGGATCGCCAGAAAACCGCGAAGAGTTGGTCAACTTGAGGTGTTGAATGTCCCCCGATGTTGTAGTCGAGACTCGGAATCTAACGAAAATTTACCGCGATTTCTGGGGGCGCCAAAAGGTTCGGGCCCTGAAGGCTCTCGACCTGGAAATACGCAAGGGAGAGGTGTTTGGTTTGCTTGGGCCGAACGGCTCGGGGAAGACGACTACCATCAAGCTCCTCCTGGGCCTCCTGTTTCCGACAAGCGGCCAATCGCTCGTGTTCGGTAAGGATTCCACCGACGTCACGAAGAACGAGCGGATCGGGTATTTGCCGGAGGAGTCATATCTCTACCGATTCCTCACGGCGGAAGAGACCCTCGATTTTTACGGCCGGTTGTTCAACATGCCGGGTTCCGTTCGGCGCAAGCGCGCGGCCGAACTGATCGAGCAGGTAGGTTTGACCTGGGCGAAACGGCGGCAACTCAAGGAATACTCGAAGGGCATGACTCGGCGAATCGGCTTGGCCCAGGCGCTGATCAACGACCCCGACCTCGTGGTTCTGGACGAACCGACGACCGGGCTGGACCCGATCGGCACGCGTGAAATGAAGGATATGATCCTGGACTTGAGGAAGCAGGGAAAGACGGTCTTGATGTGCAGCCACCTTCTGGCGGACGTCCAGGACGTGTGCGACCGGATCGCCATTTTGTATCAGGGAGAACTGAAGGAATTGGGGCGGGTCGATTCCTTGGTCAAGGTGGGCGAGGTGACCGAGATCCGTGCTTCCTCGCTCTCGCCGGAGGCGCAGAACGAGATCAAGGACGTCATCAACCGCCATAACGGGAAACTGATCTCCATCGGCAACCCGACGACGACGTTGGAAGACCTCTTCCTGAAGATCATCCGCGAAAGCGAAGAGCATCCTGGGCGACGCGTGCGGCAAGAAGCGGAGAACAACTAAATGGTACTTGAAACGGAACTCCTCCCGTTTACGCAGTGGATCGGTTTGGCGTTGGGGCGATTCGCGGTCGTCGCCGCACTGCTGGTAGTGGCGATTCTCATCGTCAGTTTCGTCGTCGCCGGGTTCCGGAACGGTCCGCGCGCCGCGGTCCGCGTGGTGGGACGGACGTTGGCCTCGATGCTCGACGACCTGGTTGGAATGTCGCCTCGCCGCGTGTGGGCTCTGACACGTCTGGCCGTCAAGGAATCCATCCGGCGGCGGATCGTCGTCGTCTTCGTCCTTTTCATCGTGCTCCTGCTTTTCGCGGGCTGGTACCTCGACCCGGGTAGTCACCAGCCAGCGAGGCTTTATTTGAGTTTCGTGTTGACCGCCACGGGGTATCTGGTCCTGCTGCTGGCGCTCTTTTTGAGCGTATTCAGCCTTCCGACGGACCTGAAGAACCGGACCGTTCATACCGTGGTCACCAAGCCGGTCCGTTCCAGCGAAATCGTGCTGGGGCGCATGCTCGGTTTCACGCTGCTGGGAACGGTTCTTCTGGCTTCGATGTGCGCGATCAGCTACTTTTTCGTCGTCCGCGGCCTTTCGCACACGCACGAGGTAATCGTCGATAGCCTCGAGCCCGTCGAACGGGGCGCGGCCGTCGAGCCGGGAATGAGCCCGATGACCGGCCGGAGCACGAAGGTGAACGATCACTTCCACCAGGTCTACGTTGAACCGGGCGGAAACGGGCAACTGGAGATGGAAAACGGCCACTGGCACCTGGTCACCGGCTTCAAGTCCGGCGATAGGACGATCTATCAGGTTGGTGGGCCGCAGGAGATGTTCGGTGCCCGCGTTCCGGTGTACGGAGAGCTTCGTTTCACCGACCGTGCCGGCAAGGACGTCGAAAAGGGAGTCAACGTCGGGGACGAGTGGACCTACCGCAGCTTCATCGAGGGGGGATCGCTCGCATCGGCCATTTGGACTTTCGAGGGAATTACGAGAGAGAGATTTCCCGAGGGGTTGCCGCTCGAACTGACTCTAGGCGTCTTTCGTACCTATAAAGGAGAGATCACGAAGGGAATCGCCGGGAGTTTGTCGGTGCGGAACCCTGGGACCGGTCGAACGGTCGAAGCGCGGATTTTCACCGCCAAGGAGTTTGAAACCGATTCGATCATGATTCCCCCGGTGCTCCAAACGCCGGAGGGGGTGAAGGTCGATGTTTTCGAGGAATTGGTGGCCGACGGCGAGGTCGAGATCGTCATCCGTTGCCTGGTTCCGGCCCAATACTACGGAATGGCGCAGCCCGACGTGTACCTCCGCGCGACCGATTCTTCGTTCGAATTGAACTTCCTCAAAGGTTATTTCGGAATCTGGATGCAAATGGTGTTGGTCATCGGTTTCGGGGTGATGTACAGCACGTTTTTGAGCGGTCCGATCGCCATGTTGGCGACGCTGGGAACCCTTGTAGGCGGGTATTTCAGCGATTTCATGGGTCGGCTTGCTTCCGGGGAGACCTACGGGGGGGGTCCGGTCGAGTCGTTCATCCGGATCATAACGCAGAAGAACCTGGTGACGGAGTTGGAACCCGGCGCCTCGGCGATCTTCGCGCTGATGTGCGATACCGTCCTACGCGTTGGTCTTGGGGCGATGGCGCTGTTGTTACCCGATTTCGGTTCCTTCAGTTGCGCCGACTACGTGGCCAACGGCTTCAGTGTTCCTCTCAACTGGATTGCGCAGCACGGCCTCACGGCGCTGGCGTATTTCGCCCTATTGTTCCTCGTAGGACACCTGTTCTTCAGGAGTCAGGAGGTGGCACGCTAATGAACGCGAGACGCATTTTCATTCACAAGATCATTTACCTGGTCGCCATCGGCGTCCTCTTGGTTCCCCTCTTCTGGCTCGGTCGCCCGGCGACGCACGCCAGGAACCGCGCGGAAGGTTCGCCCGGGGGAAGACTCGCCCAATTGCGCGCGGAAAACGGTCTCAGCGCGGCCGACTTGGGCGAAATCGACCCGACAAGCCAGACGATCAAGCTGGCGACCCTCGGTTTCCGCGGAGTGGCGGCCAACATTCTGTGGACGAAGGCGAACGAGTACAAAATGAAAAAGGACTGGACGAATCTGGCGGCGACGCTGAACCAGATCATCAAGCTCCAGCCGAATTTTATCACGGTCTGGCGGCACCAGGCTTGGAACCTGTCCTATAACGTTTCGGTCGAATTCGACGACTACCGCCAACGCTATCGGTGGGTCATCCGGGGAATCGAATTCCTGAAGAGGGGGGTGACTTACAATCAGAAGTCTCCCAAAATCCTGTCGGATACGGGATGGTTCATCGCGCAGAAGATCGGCCGCGCGGACGAGAAGAAGGAATTCCGCGAGCTGTTCAAGCAGGATGATGAGTTCCATGGCAATAGACCCATCGACGAACGCGACAACTGGCTCGTGGGACGCGATTGGTTCATCAAAGCGGAGGATCTGGTCGACAACAAGGGGGTACCCATCTCCGGAAACAGCCCGCTCATCTTCCGATCGCAGGCGCCGATGTGTCTGATCAATTACGCCGACGCCATCGAGGCCGATGGGATTTTCGGCGCGAAGGCCCAGGCCGCGTGGAAGAATGCGTGTGACCACTGGGAGGAGTACGGGAGGGTGGACATCCCGACTTCCGACGGCACGATGATCCGCCTGGGCGAGTATGAGGAGTTGATCGATCGGCTCCTGGCCACGGTCAAGCGGCTTAACGATCTGGAACCGGGACTGTTCGTCGGACTCCTGCGCGACAAGGCGCAGACGCTCTCGCCGGAACAGCTCGAAGCGCTCCAGGTTCCTGCGCCCGCCAGAACGCCCGAACAGCAGGAACGGGTCCGGGAGGCGGGTGACGCGGTCCAGCTAAGTTACATGGACGTCGCCAACGCGATCAAGGGGGCCCAGCACGCCGAAGCCGTCAAACTGGCCGAAGCGGCGCAGAGGCTGGAGGACGACGTCAACTCGATCCGCCGTTACCGGTCGATCGTCAATTACGAGTATTGGTGGCTCCGCTCGAACGTCGAGCAAATGCTGGAAACCCTCAACGCGAGGGAGACCGTCTTCAACGCCGACGAGGCGCTCGCCGAGGGGGATTTGCAGACGGCGAAGCAGGCCTACACCGCGGGTCTGCAAATGTGGAGAGGCGTGCTCAACCAGTTTCCGCCTCTGATTGCCGACAAGACGGTGGGGGACGACCTCATGGACGTGATCAAGCGCTATGGAAAGCTACTCGGCCAGTTGGACGAACCGTTCCCAGACCCCTTCATCCTTCAGGATGTCGTCAACGCACACTGGGACCAGGACAGCCCCATCCCGAAGAAGTAGCCGCGGCCTTGGACCGGACCCGTCGCTACGTCGATGGGCGGTAAAACCGTGAAATGCCGCACCCGGGCAGGTTATCCCGTTCGCTCTTTCCAGGTTTTTGACACCTGCGTCCGGGGTTGTTAGACTGGCAAGACTTGGCCAAGGTCCCCTTTCACGGAGCGAAAGGCGGCGATACTCACGGAGGCGACGAACGGGCCCCAATGATAGGATCGCGAAACCCATGCCCCCACGAATCCTGATTACGCTCATCACTTCCTGCCTTCTGGCGGTCTGCGCGAACGCCGATATCCCTTCCTCCGACGAGGGTCTCATTGCCTCCCCGGAGCCCGGCTGGCCGCAATGGCGCGGGCCGCGGCGCGACGGGATCAGCGACGAGACGGGGCTTTTGCAGCAGTGGCCCGAGGGGGGGCCCAAGCTCCTCTGGAAGGTCGACGGCCTCGGCAAGGGCTGGTCCTCGCCGATTGTCGTCGGCGACACACTGTACATTACAGGCGACGTCGAGGACGACCTGGTCATTTATGCTTTCGATATCGACGGCAATTCGCGATGGAAGACCACGAACGGCCAATCCTGGAAGAAGTCGTATCCCGGATCGCGGGCGTCATGCACCTATTCGGAAGGATGTCTCTATCATCTCAACGCGCATGGGCGGCTGGTCCGGCTCGATGCGCGAACCGGTGAGGAGCAATGGGCCGTCGACGTGCTCGAGCGGTTCGACGCGAAGAACATCACCTGGGCGATCAGCGAATGCGTACTCGTCGACGGTCAATGGGTAATCGTCACCCCGAGCGGCGAGAAGGCACTCGTCGCGGCGCTCGACAAACGGACCGGCCGCACGGCCTGGACGACACCGGCGATTCCAGACGACCGGGCTTCCTATTCCTCGCCGATCCTCTTCCGCTGCGCCGGGAGGCGTCTGATCGCGAATTGCTCGGCGTCGCACGGTTTCGGGATCGACGCCGATACGGGCGAGTTTCTCTGGAAGGTGCCGCTTAAGAACCGGTTCGACACGAACATCTCGACCCCGATCTACGGTGATGGCGCCGTCTATTACGTTACCGCCTATGCCGAACTGGGGCGGCAATACCGACTGCGGCCGACGTCCGGTGGGCTGACCGCCGAACATGCCTGGACCTCGCCGCTGGACACGGTCACCGGCTGCGGCGTTCTCTTGGGAGACACCCTCTACGCGGCCGGATACCGGAAACCGAAATGGTGGCTCGCCGTCGACTGGGAGACGGGCGAGACGAAACACGAACTGAAGGACTTCACCACTGGAGCGGCGATCTACGCCGACGGGCGATTATACGTTCTCGACGAAGAGGGCAACGTAGGGCTGCTCGATCCAACCCCGGACGCCCTGAACGTGGCCGGTCGGTTCCGCCTGACGGAAGAGGGCGTCCGCGACGCCTGGGCCCACCCCGTCCTGCTGGACGGTCGGTTGTATCTGCGGTATCATGATCGTCTGTGGCGCTACCAGGTGGGGAAGTAGCCGGAGCATTCGCGGCGGTTTTCCGGAAACGATCCGCCGCGGCCCATCGTTCGCCGGCGGAACGATTCCGCAGCCCGGGACGGGAGCGTTGCCGGGTGGCCGAACGATTGTCGCGTCGTTCAGAACAGTCCGACGATGTTCTCGTTCTCGTCGATGTCGATTTGCTCGGCGGAGGGGCGTTTGGGGAGTCCCGGCATCGTCATGATGTCTCCGGTAAGGACGACTACGAAGCCGGCGCCGGCGGCCACCTTGACGTCGCGGAGGGGGACGTCGAAGTTTTTCGGACGGCCGACCAGCCCAGGATCGGTCGAAAGAGAATACTGCGTCTTCGCCATGCAGATCGGCAACTCGCCGTAGCCCTCGTCCTGCAGCCGGCGGAACTTCGCGCGGAGTTTCTTGTCGGCCAGAACGTCCGTCGCCCCGTAAATCTCGCGGCAAATGATGCCGACCTTCTGCCACAGCGTGCAGGTGTCCGGGTAGAGAAGGCTGAAGTCGGGCTTGGTGTTCTCGGCGACGTCGACGACGGCCCGGGCGAGCGGTTCGGCTCCTTCGCCCCCTTGCGACCAGTGCTCGGCCTTGATGATCTTCACGGAGAGGTACGCGCACTTGTCCTGGATGAATTCGATCTCCTCGTCGGTGTCCTGAACGAACGAATTGAGAGCGACGATCACCGGCAGACCGAAGCGGTGGATGTTCTCGATGTGCTTCTTCAGGTTCTCGATCCCGTGATCGAGCGCCTCCATGTTGGGTCGGTACAACTCGTCCATCTTCGCGCCGCCGTGCAGTTTGAGCGCCCGAACCGTGGCGACGAGGACGACGGCGTTGGGATGGATTCCGGACTTGCGGCATTTGATGTTGAAAAACTTCTCCGCCCCGAGATCGGCGCCGAAACCGGCCTCGGTCACGGTATACTCGGAGAGCCGCATGGCAAGCCTCGTCGCGATGACGCTGTTGCATCCGTGGGCGATATTCGCGAAGGGCCCGCCGTGGATGAACGCCGGATTATTCTCGAGCGTCTGGACGAGGTTCGGCTTCATGGCGTCCTTCAGCAGCACGGCCATGGCCCCATGTACTTTCAGATCGGCGGCGGTCACCGGCCCGCGGTCGAAGGTGTAGGCAACGATGATCCGTCCCAGGCGTTCCTTGAGTTCTTTCAGGGATTCCGACAGGCACAGCGTGGCCATGACCTCGGAGGCGACGGTGATATCGAAACAGCTCTCGCGAGGAACCGAATTGTTGACCCCGCCCAGTCCCACGATCACGTTGCGCAGTGCCCGGTCGTTCATGTCGACGACGCGTCCCCACTCGACGCGGCGCGGGTCGATGCCGAGTTCATTTCCCTGGTGGACATGGTTGTCGATGATCGCGGCCAAGAGATTGTGGGCCAGCTCGATGGCGTGGATGTCCCCGGTGAAGTGGAGGTTGATATCCTCCATCGGGACGACCTGCGAATAGCCGCCGCCCGCGGCGCCCCCCTTCATGCCGAAGCAGGGACCCAGCGACGGCTCGCGGAGGCAGACGGTCGCCTTCTTTCCGATCCGGTTGAGTCCGTCGGCCAGGCCGATACTCGTCGTCGTCTTGCCCTCGCCGGCGGGGGTGGGAGTAACCGCGGTCACGAGAATCAACCTGCCCTCGGGACGGCCCTCGAGGCGGCGGTACAGATCGAGCGAGACCTTCGCCTTGACCTTCCCATAGTGCTCCAGATACGCGTCCTCGATCCCGAGTCTTCCGGCGACCTTTTCGATGGGCAAGAGGCGCGCGCGCCGCGCGATTTCGATATCCGGAAGGTAGTCGTCCGAAAGCACCATGGGTGAGTATTCCTCCGCGTGAGAAACCAACGTTGAAATATCCCGTCGAAGGGGATCAGTAAGCGCCCTCGTAATAATCCTTGACCGCCAGGAGTGAATCGAACCCCTCGGCCGCGAGCATCGCGCCGACGCACCGCGCGGCCGGATGGTCTTCATCCAATCGCCGGTATTTCCGCTTCACCGATCCGATGATCGTATCCAACCCCAGCGGTACGGCGAGCGAGAGGAACGCGCTTTCCAAGGGCCCCTTGACCGGCGAACCATCGGGGCGTTTCGAGGGGAGCATCACGGTGAAATTGCTCAGGCCGACCGAAACCCGCGACCTTGCGAATTCCTCGTCGGCCCGCATCCGCCGCAGCGTTTCGAGCACGCGTTTCAAGCCTCCCTCGGTATCGGTGGCGGCGGGGGGAATCCCGGGATCGAAGAACAGGTCTTCGTTTTCCAACCCACACCGCGAGGCGAAAAAGCGCATCTCGCTCGCGGTCCGGTAGGTCTCCTCGGCGTTCCTGCACGCCGCGGCGTACCCCGAGTCGGCCATCCGCTCGGAGGCGAGCAATATGGCGCAAAACGGCTGAATATCCAACAGTTCGAACGTCGCGATCCGCATCGGCGAGATCGAATTGAGGAGCGGCTTCGCGCCCTCCGCCTTGCCGGTGTCGTACGCCTCCAAACCCGCTTTGGCCGTGTCGTAGTCCGGGGTGTCGATCGACAGTGGCTTGGTGGTGACCTCTTGGATTCGCCGGACGAGTTCGGCCATGACGTCCGGCCCGCGGGTTCCGACGTTGACGTCGATATAATCGGCTCCTGCTTCATCTTGGGCCTTCGCCAGCGCGGCGATCCCGGCGAGGTCGCCGACGTCGAACAGGGCGCGGGTGGAGGGAACGGAATCGTTGATCGATTCGCCGATCAACGTGAGTTGGAAATCGGAATCAAGCATGAAACGTCGCGGAGGGGATTAAACTTCGTCTTCGACGAGGGAAAAGGCGCCGGCGATTTCATCGGGGACGCGGCGAGGCTTTCCGGTGGTCAGGTCGATGAACGCCCAGTCGGTCTCGCCGCCGAGGATCACCGCGCCGTCGCGCCGGCGGACGACCCGGTATCGCCGGCGAGAACTGGCGTTTCGCATCGTGGCGACCCAAGTTCGGACGGTCAGCTCGTCTCCCAGGAAGGCGGGGCGGAAATACCGCAGGTAATGGGTCCTGACGACCCAGGCCGCGCCCAGTGCCAGGAAACGCTCTCCGGGCCAACCCAGGGCGCGGCAATGGTCTTGGGCGGCGCGGATGAGCCAATCCAAATACCGCACGTTGTACACGCGCCGCAACTCGTCCAGGTCGTTCTCGGCGACGACATGTTCGTATTCGAAAACCGGAAGCATGGTGGGTCGTTCAGCGGAAGTTCATATCGCAACTGACGCCGCCCGCCGCCGGCAGGTACGCGTTGAGGACGTAGTCGACCACCATCCGGTGTGCGCTGAACCGCCACGCCAGCGAGCTGATCGAATTCATCACCATCGTGATCCAAGCGCGCGGTAACCCATCGATATCCCGGTCGTAGAACTTGAGCACGACCTCGTTCTCGAGCGTCTCGTAGAGGTCGTTCGCGTCGCGGCGGTCGGTGACGGCGTCCTCGACGT
>CAZFQG010000067.1:0-29239 GCA_964520785.1 uncultured Planctomycetaceae bacterium
AGGGAGGAAAACCGTGGACGCTTGCACTAGAAAGCGCCGCTCGCGACGTCGCCGGGGAGTTGCCGCAGTCGAGTTCGCAGTCGTGGCACCCTTACTCTTCATGTTGGTTTTTGGGATCATGGAATTCGGCCGCGCCGTTATGGTGCAGCAAGTATTGACGAACGCATCGCGGGAGGGGGCGCGACGCGCGATCCTGGAACAGTCTTCCGCTATGGAAGTCGACGCGATTGTAATGGACTATCTGGCCAGAACTTCCGTTACCGGGGCAACGGTCACCATTGCACCCCAGTCTTTGAGTTCCGTGGGCTTCGGTGATCCCGTCAGCGTGACCGTGTCAGTGCCGTTCGAACGCGTAACATGGGTATCTGCTCCGTGGTTCTTGTCGGGCGCCGTCCTCAGCGCCCAGAGCGTCATGCACGCGGAAAGGCCCGAATGATGAGACGACTAATCATCTTTGTATTCCCAAAATCGCAATCCACGGACTCGTGGAATGGCGCACGTAAGAAGAACCCCAAAGGCAAGGCGAATCGGCACGGCGCCGTACTCGTGCTCGTCGCCGTGTTCATGATCATTGCTTTGGGTCTGGTCGCTTTCGCGGTGGATATCGGTTATATCCTGAACGCGCGAACGGAACTGCAGCGGATCACGGATGCGTGTGCCTTGGCCGCGGCGGCACAACTGCCGGATCAACAGGCCGGATTGGCCGCCGCACAGGCGGTTGCCTCGAAAAACCGAGGTATGATGGGGGCACATCTGGACGTCTCGAACATGGAGTTCGGATACTGGGACCGCGACACGGCGGCGTTTACTTCTCCGGCACCCGGTCTACTGGACCCAAATGCGGTTCGCGTCACTCTTGAGCGAAGTCGAGCCGCCGGGAATCCCGTCAGCCTCTTTTTCGGATCGGTCTTCGGGAAGACCGAAGCCGACACGTCAGCTTCGGCGACGGCCATGTACGACCGTTGGTTATGCGGTCCTTTCGTCGGCATTGAGTGGATATCCGTTCCGGGGGCGCTACAAACCGACAGCTACAACTCTAAGGAAGGCGACTATTCTTCCGCGAATTCGCGCGATTGGGGTAGCATTTGTAGCGACGGCCCGATTCAAATCGAGGGGGGGGCTCTTATCCGTGGTGACGCGAGGGCGGGGAAAGGATACAAACCGGTTATCACCGGCAAGGCCACCGTCACGCGGAGCGTCGGATCCCGTCTGAAACCCTTGCATCTGCCTCCGGTAGATGCAAGCGAGGCGGCCTTCGCCAACGACAATCACCAAATCCCCCTGGTTCAAGAGGGGAACTCGTGGATGAGCCCGGTGGACGGCAAAGGAAACTTTCTACTAGAAGGCACGCGAACCATCGAACTCCCTCCGGGAACCTACTATTTCAACGACTTCACCGTCAAGGGTCAGTCTCAGTTCAGCGTGAGTGGACCGACCGAAATCTACGTTACCGGCAATCTGGAGCGTTCAGGCGGCGCTCTGGTGAACAACGTCACGAGAAAACCGGTCAATCTGCAATTCCTAATGACCGGCGGGCAAGCAACGGTTACCAGCTACGCCAATTTCCACGCGGTCATTTACGCCCCAAACACCGCGGTGACGGTCAACGGGGATTCGGACCTGTTCGGGGCCGTAGTGGGCAAAAACCTCACGATAACCGGATCCGCCAGAGCGCACTATGACGAATCACTTCAGTTGGACGAATTCGAATTCCCGCGCAGGACGACCCTTGTGGATTAGTATCTTCAGGAGCGAGCGGTCAAGGCCTCTCTTGACGGCTCTGGGAGTGATTGTTGGTATCATTTCGATATCGGCGATCAGCGCATCGAGAGATACCTTTCGTGAAAGGCCTGAGGGAGACGTTTCTATCTCTCCTCCTCGTCTTATCTTGAGTGACGCCGAGAAGGATATCGGCACCGTCCAGCAGGGTTCTATCGTCCGCGCGGTGTTTCCGTTGCGCAACGCGGGTAAGCGGCGTTTGGTGGTCTTTCAGGATAGCCAACTATGTTGCGGCGCCGCGCCTGCTCCGGCAACCGTCATCGTAGAAGCGGGTCGGACAGGCACATTGACCGTTGAGTTGAATACATCCCAGTGGCACGGGCTCGTCGAACATGTCGTCTCTTGTACGACAAACGATCCCGTCCTTCCGCGTTTCAATCTGAAAGTGACCGGAGAGGTAACTTCGGGGACACGTCCCCAAGGAAACTGAAGGGGCGCCGGAAGGCATCGAGGTTGAACCGCCCCTGGAAAAACGGGCTGTACGGGAAAAGGAAAGTCACCCACATACTTGATGATTCGACGAATCAACGGATAACCTGTTGAGCATCAAACGGCTGTCAAACGGACGGTAGCGACGTTTCATTCATCTCCTTCGAGTTCAAATCACACTCCGGTGAACTCCTTGAGATCCGCCTCGATCCGGTCGAGGCGTTCCCGCTGCCTCTTCCGCGCCGCCTCGACGTCTTGAGACTCCTCCGGTGGATCGTACGCGAACATGTAGAACTTGATCTTCGGTTCCGTCCCGGAGGGACGCGCAGCCACGTAGTTGCCCGGCATTTCCAGATCGAGAATCACGAGGTCCCCCCTGGGACCGTCAAGCGGCCGGGTCGTGCCGTCGGCCGACCGGATCGTTCCGCCGGAATAGTCGCGGATTTGGGCCAGCCGGGCGCCGCCGAGTTGCTCCGGCGGATTGCCGCGGAAGGCGGCCATGACCGATTTGATCCGCTCCATCCCCTCGGACCCGGGCATCTGGACCGAGATTGTCCGTTCGCCGTGGCAGCCGTGGCACCGCATCAGCGCGGCGAGCTTCTGGTGGAGGGTTTGCCCTTCCGCCTTGGCTTTGGCGGTCAGCTCGGCCGCCACCATCGACGCGACGGCGGCGTCCTTGTCCCTCGCGTGCGTTCCGACGAGGAAACCGTACGACTCCTCCGCTCCGAAGACGAACTTTTCGGGGTCTTCCTCATTGATGACCTTGCCGATCCATTTGAAGCCGACGAGGAGATCGCCGATCGTCCGCACGCCGTAGGAATCGGCGATCCGCCGCACGAGTTCGCTGGTAACGAGCGTTTTGACGACGTAATGGTCGTCGGTCAGTTCGCCGTCGTCGCGGAGCCCGGACAGGAGGTAATCGGTAAGGAGGGCGGCGAGTTGATTTCCGGTGAGGGTCCCCCACTCCATCTTCGAGTCGAACGAGAGGGGGGCGGCGCAGCCGAGCCGGTCGGCGTCGGGATCGGTCGCCATGATCAGTTCCGCGGCGGTTTCCTTCGCGCGGCTGATGATCGCCTCGAAGACGGCCGGATTCTCCGGATTCGAGACGTGCCCCGGGACGTTGGGGAAGTCGCCGCTCGGTTCGCGGTGCGGCTCGAAGACCTCGACCTCCCTGAAGCCGGCCGCTTCGAGCGCCGGCATCACCGCCGACTCGCCGACACCGTGCAAAGGGGAGTATATGATCTTCAGGTCCCGCGGTCCGGGCCGGCTCTGCCGGATCACCGCCTCCAAAAAGGCCTTGTCGGTCTCCTCCTGGCAGTAGACGATCCATCCCTCGGCCATCGCCCGGTGGAAGTCCATGCACTCGATATCCTGGACCCGCATGACCCGTTCGATGACCTGCTTGTCGTAGGGGGGCAGAACCTGAACGCCGGATGCCCAGTAGACCTTGACCGCGTTGTCGCTAGGCGGATTGTGGCTGGCGGTCACCATGATGCCGCAATCGCAGTCGTGGTGGCGGACGGCGAAAGACAGC
This sequence comes from uncultured Planctomycetaceae bacterium, assembly GCA_964520785.1. Lineage (GTDB taxonomy): Bacteria > Planctomycetota > Planctomycetia > Pirellulales > Thermoguttaceae > CAZFQG01. The sequence continues at coordinate 3,743 of CAZFQG010000067.1, forward strand.
TCCGGCGTGCTACGGAACCCGTCGAGGAAATAGACCTTGATCCCGGCCGCCGCCATGATTCCGGCGCACAGTTCGGCGAAGTGGCGGGAACGGTGCCGCGTGTCGTACGCAATCGCGCAGGCCAACCGTCTGCCGGGTCCGGCCTGTTCGCGGACGCAGTCAGCCAGTCCCTGGGCACTCTCGCCGATGGTGCGATCGTTAATGACGTTACAGCCGATCGGGTACATCCGCCCCCGGCGGCCCCCGGTGCCAAAGGGGATGACCGTCCAGAAGGCGTCGTCCAACTCCTGCCACTTTTCCGACTCGACATGTTCGGCGATTTGGGAGACGAACTCGGCGTAGCGCGGCTCACGGAGCCAGATTCGGAGATTCGCGACGGCTCCCGGAGAAAGCCGCCGGTCACGGCCGGCCTGTTCGATTCGCGCGAGGAGCCGGGCGGATTCGGGAGAAGGTGATTGAGCGTTCATAGCCGATTTGTCTTGGCGCTGTTTTGGCTGGGGAAACGGATGTGTTATCGGCACCGGAGAGCATTCGAGGTGCGTCGCAACAAAAAGCCGGCAAGATGCTCGAATTCGCGCGGTCCTGCCGAATAAGCCAAATGTACCAGGAACGCGACGAAATCGAAGGGGGTATCCTCCGCCAATTCTACCCCGATTGGTATACGAACGTTCCGGGGAAACCTATTTTTTCTCAAATGAGGTGCCCCGAATGAGACAACGCAACCGAGGTTTGGAACTGACGTTCAAGACAATCGACGCGTCGCGCAGCGCCGCGGCGGTGGATATGATCGTTCGTTCGCTCGAGTCGCGGCAGGTCAAGGTCAGGCGGTGGGCGTTCGCGAGGGCACTCGCGTCGACCGATCGGAGCGTTCATCGCGCGGTGATCCGGCATCTCGATCAAATGCCCGAACAGGTTCGCTCGCGCCTTCCCGAATTGAGAGGAACAATGACGGCGGCGCTGCGTATCGCCCTTCTGGGAAACGATTCCTTGCTGCGCGCGAACGCCGCGACGCTCGCCCTGGAGGTAGGTGAATACGTTCTGATCCCCGACCTGGTCCGATTCTTGAAGGATCGGGAAAAAGTGGACGACACGGTAGCCTCGACGGTTTTGGAGTTGGCGGACCGTCTCCGCGAAGACCTGAAAGTCCCTCGGCGGAAGCTGGAGTCTCGGGAGCTGGAGTCCGTGGCGGAGGAGTGCCGCGAAGCCGTCGAACCGGTCTTGGCGACATTCCAGAAGCACCGTTCCCGGGGACTGCTCGAAGCCTACCTGATCCTGGCCGGTACCGGGGATGCTCGCGTGCGAGACGCGATCGCCCATCCGCGGTCGCTTCTTGGCGCCGCGATCATGGGGATATTCGAGAGCGGGACGAGTAGGGGGATTCGTGACTTGCTTGCCGATGCTCTCTTATGTCCCGAGACGCCCCCCGTCGTGTCCGAGACCCTGCGGCGGCGCAAGGACGTCGGCTTCATCAGACGCGTCCTTCAATTGCTCGGGACGGACCGGTTCGATGAAACGGTCGCCGCGCATCCGATACTCGGGCGAATGGAATTCCTGCATGATCCGGCGTTTCCTTTCGAGGAACTGGAAGACGCCGCGCAAAGCAAGCTTGTCCGGCTGATCGTTCATAGTGATCTTCCCGAAAGCCGTCGAATTTGGCTGCTGGAGTACTTCGCGATCAACGGAGGTTCCCTGGCGCGCGCCGCGACGGTCGAGGCCCTGGGACTCCTTTCCACGGATCGCGCGGCGGGAATGATCGAGCGGCTTCTTTACGATCCGGCTCCGGAAGTGGTCGCCGCCACCGTGAGACAATTGCGGCATCATGACGTGCCGGGTGGTATCGACCTGGCGCTCGAGCTGGTTGGACATCCGGACGCCCGCGTCCGCGCCGCCGTGCATTCCGTTCTGGGCGAGGCCGATTTCATCGCGTTTTTCAGCGAACTACCCAAGCTCGGCGAAATGGAGCGACGGCGACAGGGGAGGCTGGCGATGAAAGCGGACCCCAAGGCGATCTTACTGCTCCGGCGGGAATTGAGTTCGCTCACCCGGGAACGGCGGTTGAGGGCTCTCGAAGCCGTTGAGGCGATGGGCGCAAGGGACCGGGTCGAAGACCTGTTGCTCGAAGGACTCGAAGACCGCGATCCGGCGGTTCGGCAGAAGGCGGCGGAACTGCTGGGGGAACGGTTCGCGCCGGTGCGTCTGGAGAACGGCGAATCCGATTCGGCCTCGGTCGAGTCGGTAGGAAGCAATCAGTAGATAGGAGGTGAAACGATGATGCAAGGAATGCCGCCGGCGGAAATGAGCCGCTTGGACGCGATACGCAAGGCGTTCGACGGATCGCGCGGATACTTGAGCGATTCCGACGTCAATCTGGTTGTCGCCTTGGTCTGCGTCCTCGTGGGGGCGCTCATCCTCTTCATCGCGGCCAGGATACTCTGGAAGAGCGCATGGGTCCGCGAAAACCCTTACCTCCTATTCTGGGAACTGTGCTGGGCCCACCGGTTGAGCATCTCCGATAGCGTGCTCCTCCTGCGGGCGGCGAAAAGGCTTCGCATGGCCAATCCGTCGTTCGTCTTCCTGGAACCCGACGCCTTTGCACGGCCCGTCCACGGTTTCTCCGAGAGCGAGGAATCACGGTTCGAGGGGCTCTACCACCGCTTGTTCTGACCGCGCGAGGGACGCGGCCCGACCGCCTCCTCGCGGCGCGACTTACGCGCCGCGCGTCGGGTCGAAGTTCCAGCCGTCCGTGAAGACGGCACTCTTCACGGCGACGAAAATCCCGTCGCGGACGATGTAGTCACCGATTTCCTCCGTGTTCTCCACCAGCATCTCGTTCTGAATCCGGACGTTCGCTCCGATGCGGCAGTTCTTATCGATGATCGCGTTCTCGATCACCGATCCGGAACCGATGCCCAGGGGAGGCCGTCCGTTCTCCTCGCCGGGAACCTCGTCGTAGTCGTTTCCCATGATGATCGAGTTGCGGATGACGACGTCGCGCCCGATCTTGCAGCGCAGGCCGATCAGGCTGTTCTCGATAACCGCTCCTGACTCGATTCGGCACCCATCGGCGATGAGGCTGCTGCTGACGGTTGCGCTGTCAATCCGGGTCGGCGGAAGAAATCTCGCGCGCGTGTACAAGGGAGCCTCGGCCGAATCCAACTTGAAGGGAGCGTCCGGTGACGCTAGCGCGAGATTCGCGTCATAGAAGGAGCGGATCGTCCCGATATCCTCCCAATACCCGTCGAAAAGGTGCAATTGAACGCGGCGCGAGCGCATGCAAGCCGGAAAAACCTCTTTTCCGAAGTCCTGGTACGCGGTCTTCTCCAAGACGTCGACAAGGGTCCCGCGGTTGAACAGATAAATACCCATACTCGCCAGGCAATCGCGGCCTCGGCTCTCGATGCCTTGCCCGTCCACCCACGAGGGGTCGGTTCGGATCAGCTCCAGTTCATGGTCGGTCTGGGGCTTCTCCAGGAATCCGACGACGCGGCCGGTGTCATCCACCCGCATGATACCCAGTCCGGCCGCCTCGCTCGCATGGACCGGAACGGCCGAGATCGTGACGTCGGCACCACTCTCGCGGTGTGTCTGGATCATGTCAGTAAAGCTCATTCGGTAGAGCTGGTCCCCCGAAAGGACCAAAACAAAATCGACGTCCGGCTGTTCGATGTAACGGAGATTCTGCCGAACCGCGTCGGCCGTTCCCTGATACCAACCCGCGTTGGAGAGCGTTTGTTGCGCGGCAAGGATTTCAACGAACCCGGCGTCGAAGTGGTCGAATCGGTACGTCCGCCGAATGTGGCGGTGAAGGCTGACCGAATTGAACTGCGTCAGCACATACATCCGCTTGATCCCGCTGTTGAGACAGTTCGACAAGGGGATGTCGATAAGTCGATACTTCCCCCCGACCGGCACCGCCGGCTTCGAACGAACCTTGGTCAAGGGGTAAAGCCGTGTACCACGGCCACCGCCAAGCACTATCGCTATCGCGTTTTTCATGACGTCTCCTACGGTCACCACGCCCTACCCGCGCCGCTGACGACGAAACGCGGGTCCTTCAAAAGAAAAATCCCCGGTATCGCTCCGGCGCGTCTTTTCGCGTTCGCACAAGTCCTTTTCCTCCAGTCCACCTTCCAGCCTCCAGCAGCCTCCAGTCCACCCTCGTCTCCGTTGCCCATTGTATCGCAAAACCGCGGCGGCGCAAATTGGGAGTCATGCGTGGAAGACGCATGCTGGAATAAATCGGCTGGGGATCCTTTTCCGGGGTGTCTGATGCACCTCTTATTTACTATTGTTACGGCAGTTACGAACCGGAAGAGTCGCCCTTACCCGGCTTTTTGAAAGTAATTGCCTCAGCGAGCCATATTCGCCATCTCCCACAGTATTCAATCGGCCGCCACAAGCCCCCCAATAGTTACAGTTTGCCGCCATTCAATGCGGCGATTGCCTACTTCTCGTTTTCTCCGTTGTGGTTTCTCCACTCCCGATTACACTCAAAACTGGCGATCCTTCTCGATTGGTCGGCGAAGACTCGATTGCCCGGCGAAACAGCCTCACTGAACGCGAGAAGAGTTTTGTTCGAGGCCCACCATTGATCTTCTAGATTAATTTGATTCTATTTCTGAAATAAAATTGCTTTCACTCTCATGCTCCATTCCGCCCCTCAGCGTCCGTGTCAAAAAGTCTTCCGCGGGTTTTTGGATCAGCTTTTGGGAAACTCGCACGCGAAACCGAGCGAATTCCGGCGCACCCACTTCGAGTACCTCGAACCGCGGATGGTCTTATCCGCTCCTACGCTCGCCCCGATCTCCGATGTCACGCTCCCCGCGGGGGCGCCGCTGTACATCGTCTTGGACGGGTACGACGCCGAGGACGCGGTTTCCTACACGGTCTCTTGCGATAACCCCCAGATATCCGCGCTCGTTCCGGACGACGCCCACAACCGCAGCCTGCGGATCACGGTCAAAGACTACGGGGAGATGGTCTTTCAGTTGTTCGAGGAACTAGCCCCCAATACGACGGGGCGCATCATCCAGTTGGCCGAAGATGGATTCTACGACGACCTGACATTTCACCGGGTGATCGACGATTTCATGATACAAGGCGGGGATCCGACCGGGACCGGTACCGGCGGATCCGATCTGGGCGATTTCGACGATGAGTTCCATCCCTTGCTGATGCACACCGTTGGCGGCATCTTGTCGATGGCCAAGAGCAACGACGACACCGGTGATTCGCAGTTCTTCATTACGGAGATTCCGACCAGGTGGCTGGACTTCAACCATAGCGTGTTCGGTTTTCAGACGAGCGGCGCAGACGTCCGCGAGGCGATCAGCAACGTAGCCGTCGATAGCAACGATAAGCCGACGACCGCCGTCGTCATCGACTCGATCGACGTCTTCACCGACGACCAGCGGGGCGTCCTAATCCTGTCGGCGCCCGAAGGATATGCCGGTACCGGCACGGTGACGGTGACCGCCGGTGACGGGGTGGGAAATACGACGCGGCGCCAGTTCACGGTTACGGTCGCGCCGGATACGAGCCCTTACGCGAATTCCGCCCCGTGGTTGGGCGACATGAGTCCGATCGAGACGGTCGGCGGGCAGACCGGCGAGTATCAGATTCCCGCGTTTGACATCGAAGGGGACCCGATCTACTACGCGGGCCAGGTATTTCCCGAGAATAACCAGATCGAGCTTTTCGTGGACGCGTTTGACGGTTCCGTCAGCTTCAAGACGTCGAAGAACGTCGCGGGAATTCATGGGTTCTTTTTCGGTGTTCGCGAGGTTGACGGTACGGCGTGGGACACCCAGACGGTCGCGGTTTTCGTCACGCCGGCGGCGCCGCGCGTCAGTCTTCTCGCCAGTACCGATACCGGCGTTTCGACCAGCGATGGAATCACGAAGTTCAACAACTCGTCCGACGCGACGATTCTGCGGTTCCGCGTCAGCGACGTGGTCCCCGGCGCGGAAGTCTATCTCTACGCCGGCGAGCGACTGATCGGCCAAGGAACGGCGATTACCGACACCGTGACGATTATCACCGACGGAGAGTTCACCCTCGCCGACGGTGCGCACTCGATCCGCGCGAAGCAGGTATTCTCCGATGAAGCCGACATCGGCAACCACCAATACTCCCGGACGTTTACCAGCGAATTCTCCACGCCGGTCCAAATCACCGTCGACACGCTCGCCCCCGAAATCACCTCTTCCCCTTCCACACGAACCCTGCCGGCCGGATCACTTTTTCAGTACGACGTCCAGTCGAACGAGGAGGCTTCCGGGAACGTCCGTTACCGCCTGGTCAATTCACCGGCCGGAATGACGATCGACGCGCAAACCGGGGTTATCGCCTGGACCCCTTCCGGCACCGCGCCGGGTCCCTTCGCGATTACGGTCATCGCGTCCGACCTGGCCGGAAACGAGGATTCGCGGCAGTTTTCGCTTTCGGTGAATCTCGCCCCGGTCGTAACGCCGATCAACGCGAAGTCCCTGTATGAGGGACAACTCCTGGAGTTCACCGTTTCGGCCACGGACGCCGACGGCGGTTTGACCTACCGGTTGGCGGAGGGCGCACCGCAAGGGGCCGCCATCGACGCGGCGACCGGCAGGTTCTCTTGGATCCCCTCGGAAGAACAGGGCCCGCGGAAGCACTACATTACCGTGGAGGTCGTCGATTCGTTCGGGTCCGTCGGAAGAACGACGTTCACGGTGGATGTCTGGGAAGTGAATACTCCCCCGGTCATCGAAGCGGTCGCGGACCAGTTGGCCATCGAGGATCAGTTATTGTCACTCGACGTCGTCGCCACGGACGCCGATATACCGCATACGCTGACCTATTCGCTGGGCGATGGGGCCCCGGAAGGAGTCGCCATCGATCCACGAACCGGACGCCTGACGTGGACGCCGAGTGAACTGCAAGGGGGCGCGGAGTACTCGATCACCGTCGTCGTCACCGACAATCTGGGAGCCGCGGCGGAAACCACCTTCACCGTCACCGTCCTCGAGAACGATAAGCCGCCGGTCGAAGTTCCCATCTTGGACTACCGGTTGCTCTTCGCCGCCACGGCCGAGACGGCTTCAACCCGGGGTACGCTTCTCGGCCCGAATGCTTCGCGGACGCCGCCCGCCGAGTTGTTGACGGATTCAGGTACTCCGACCGCTCGCGGCATCGTGGCCGCGGCGATCGAGGAGGCCGCCGACGAGGGGATATTGGGATTCCAGTTCGGAGCGGCCAACGGAATCGGCCTGGACGGCGGGGCGGGCTCCGCCGGCGACTCCCTCCCCGAGGCGTCTCCCTTCGAACTGCCTTTGACGCCCCCCTCCCCGGCTCGGTCCCCGATCACCACTCCCCAGCCACCGGCACGAGCAACGCCCGCGGCTCCCCCAAGACCTACGACCCCGCCCGCCACTCCCCCCGCTCCCCAACCGAGGGCGGCCGACGCGATCATGGAGTATTACGAGCGGGAGTAGTATAGCCAACCGCGGCGACGGACCGACAAACACCGGCGAATTCCTCCGGGCGTTGTTCCAGAACTTCTCCCAGTGGCGCCTCGCGGTGACCGCGGTGGAAAGGAGGCACCGCCACCCCACCCTTCGTCCCAATGGATGGAACTTCCTTCCGCCGGTTCCGGGGGTCGGATCGGGACGAGGCTGCCGCGACGCGCGGCTGCGCATCGCGTACAATGGTATGTATGCCGAATGCCCGTCGATCCCCATCCGCAATCTCCCGAAAGGACCTTGTCGCCCTAAACTGGTCTTGTCCCCGGGTCTTCTTCGCGTGTGACGGCTGGCCGTCCGGCATGATCGACCTGGCGAGCTGGATAAATCGGCGCGGTCTGGCCGAGGCGATCGTATTCCAGTTTCAGCCGGGGCGGCTGCTCCGTTTGGAGGAAGGCTTTCCGGAGACGAACGAAGGAGGGTTTCTTTCGGAGCGGCTCCTTGCGGCGCTCGATGCGAGGGGTCTGCATCTGGGGGAAGGCGCATACCTGACCCCCAAGGAACCTGACCGGTGGCGTCTGCGGGACGGTGCCGCCGGCATGGCGTACGAGGTCCTCAGGAGAGAAGGTGGTTTCGACGTTCTCGTCCGCGAGCCCCCGCCGGATCTGCCGGCGGCGGCCTTCGTGGAACTGGGGCGCGACTGCGCCGCGAGACTCCAGGCCTTTCAACCCCATCTCGTCGGTTTTCGCGTGGAGGGAGCCGAGATCGACGCGCTCCGCCGTCGCGTCGAGGCGGTACGGTCGGTCATCGATGCCCAGATCGTCCTCGGTGGACCGACCGCGACAAGCCATCCGCGCGAAACGCTCCTGGCGACGGGAGCCGATTACGTCTTTGCACACGAGGCGGAGGAATCCTTCGCGCGGTTCCTTGCGCTGGCGATGCGTTCCAACGACTTCACCGAGGTGCCGACCGTTCCCGGCTTGGTCTATCGCTACGCGAACGAAGTCTTCTACAATGAGACCCCCAGGGATGGCTACGGACGTCCTCTCGATGCGCCCGGATCCATCCCGCCGCCGGCCCCACCCACGAAGGTTCTCCGCGAAAACCGGCTCGACTGGGATCTGCTTGAGAACTTTCGAACGCCCATGGACGGACTTCATTTCACCGGAGGGCGTGGTTGTCCCGGCGAGTGTATCTTCTGCGCGCGATTACACGGCCCTCGCGCGCGGACCAAGACGGCCCGACAACTCATCGACGAAGTCGCCGGGGCCGACCAACTCGTCCGTCAAGGAAGGCTCCGGGTCTCCCGTTGGCCTCTCTTCGAACACGCACGCCGGCCGGATTTCCACTCGTCGAAGGTGTCTTGGGCATCCGTTTACGACGAGGACTTCTTTCTGCATCGCCGCCGCGCCGTGGAGTTCTTCGGGCTTTGGGAGAAATGCGACCTGGCGTCACGCTATCGGCTCGGATTCCAAACGAATCCACGTTCCTTATTAGATTCCGCGGGAAATTGCGACCGGGAACTATTCGCGTATTTCGGAAAGCTCGCGCCGATGATCCAACTGGGGGCGGAGTCGTTTCATCCGGAGGTCCTCTCGCGGTGGCGAAAGCGGCACGCCGTCGAGGAACTCGAAACGGTTCTGTCCGGGCTGGACGCCACGGGCCACGACTACAACGTTTTTATTCTGTGGTCCGACTTCGAAACGGCCGTCGAGGAACTGCTCGAATCGCTCCGGTTGCTTGCCGAGGCCGCGTGGCGACATCCGAAGATGCGAATCGCCAGCAGTCCGTACACGATTCCCCTCTACCAGAGCGATCTGAGGCGGTCGCTGGAATTCCGATCCGACTCCGGCGGCCTGAGAGCCCGCTCGCGAAGGAATGCACCCGTTTCGGTCTGGGACTTCGAACGTCCCCAACCCGGCTGGATGCATCCGGTCGTGGCCGAGTTGGCCGATCTAATCGACGAATCGCTCCGGAATGCGCTCCATCTCCCCACACGGGACGACGCGATTCTCGAAGCGGTCGACCGTGCCAAACTTTACATTCTCCGGACCCGCCGGGCGGATTGGATTTCCCGCGTGGAATGGATCAGCGACCGCGTCACGGGGGGTCGAATCGAGGCCGGACTGGAACCCCACCGGTCCGGTCCGATGGAAAAACTCCCGGTCAGCCGCACTTGACACGGGGCCGCGAAAGGCTAAAATGCCGATAAACCTCGAAAGACGTTGGGTAGCGGAAGACGGTGAAATTCCGTCGCGGACGCGCCGCTGTAACCGGAAAGACGCACCAATCGCGGTCACTGTCCCCAGGCGATGGGAAGGCCCCGATTCTTATTTGATCGGCCGGAAGCCAGAAGACGTCCCAACGTCCCCAATTGACGGCGGTCCTCGGCCGCGAGTGCGGCTTGGGTGACCGACGTTCGACCCATTGGACTGCCCCGCGTTTTTGGGTGGACGATGAAATGGAGGAAGCCCGACGGCACCGGGTGTTTGAGTCCGGTCGGCAGCCGGTATTTCCCTGACGATCCCGTTTCTTCAATGCCCCGAGGGCCCGCCGAGATGGTCTGCTCGCGCCGGAACGCGCGGAACCCACAAGGAAGAATCCACATGCACGCACACGTTCTTGGTTTCCCCAGAATCGGCCCCAATCGCGAGTTGAAATGGGCCTTGGAGCGCTTCTGGAAGGGGGCGACTTCAGAGTCCGGGTTGCTGGAGGCCGCCACCACCTTGATGAAGGACCGCTGGGCAACCCAGACGGAGGCAGGGCTGACCATCGCGACCGTCGGCGACTTCTCTCTTTACGACCATGTCCTGGACACGACCACCCTTTTGGGGGCAGTGCCTGAGCGATTCGGTTGGAAGGCGGACGAGGTCGACCTGGGCACCTATTTCCACATGGCCCGGGGGGATGCCTCGCGGGACGTCGCGGCCATGGAGATGACGAAATGGTTCGACACGAATTACCACTATCTCGTCCCGGAATTCCGCGAGAAGATGGACTTCCGACTCGCCTCGGAGAAGCTCCCGGACGAACTGCGACTATGCGAGGGCGCTGGGAACCGGCCCGCCAAGGCCGTGTTGTTGGGTCCGGTCACGTACGTCGCCCTCGGCAAGGAGATGGACGGGTCGAATCGCTGGAAACACCTCGATGCCATTGTGGCCGTCTACGAACAATTGCTGCGGCGACTAGGCGATCGCGTGGAGTGGATTCAAATCGACGAGCCGATCCTCGTCACCCCACTGGAGGAGAACGCCCAACGTGCGCTTGCGAAGGCGTACGACCGGCTCCGCGCGGCCGCCGGCGCGAAGCTTCTCCTCGCCGCCTACTTCGGCCCCTTGCGCGAGAACCTCGATCTGGCTTTGTCGCTCCCCTGCGACGCGGTCCATCTCGATCTGGTCCGCGGCCGTGAGGAACTCGACGCGGTTCTTAAGAAACTCCCCTTGGACAAAGCGCTCTCCGCCGGCGTCGTCAACGGGCGGAGCATCTGGAAGACCCATTTGGGCCGTGCCATCGAACTGTTGCGGCCGGCCATGCGGCGACTGGGGCCGGACCGGCTGATGATCGGTTCGAGCTGCTCGCTGCTGCACTCCCCGGTCGATGTCGCGTCCGAGACGGCCCTTTCCGCCTCGGTCCGCCGGTGGATGGCCTTCGCCGTCCAAAAGTGCCGAGAAATCCGAACGATCCGCGACGCGCTACTAGGACTGGATGTCTCATTTTCCGTTGAAGAGAACGCCGCGGACTACGAGCGTTGGATTACCGATCCCGATAGAACCAGCGCCGCCGTGCGCCGGCGCGTGGACGCCGTCACGCGGGGGATGTACGACCGGGGCAATCCGTATTCCAAACGCAATCCGCTCCAGCGCGGCCGGCTCGGCCTGCCGCTTCTGCCGACGACGACGATCGGCTCGTTTCCCCAGACCGCCGAAATCCGCAAGCACCGGCTGGAATTCAAAAAGGGGGGATGCTCGGAGGAGGAGTACGAATCGTTCCTCCGGGAGGAGATCGAAAACACGATCCGCGAGCAGGAGGCGCTCGAGCTGGACGTCCTCGTTCACGGCGAGCCGGAACGCAACGACATGGTCGAGTACTTCGGGCAGCAGCTCGAAGGGTTCTGCTTCACCGCGAACGGATGGGTGCAAAGTTACGGCAGCCGCTGCGTGAAACCGCCGGTCATTTATGGAGATGTGTCTCGGCCGGAGCCGATGACGGTCCGGTGGATCCGGCACGCGCAGTCCTGTGCGAAACGGCCCGTAAAGGGAATGCTGACCGGCCCGGTGACGATCCTGTGCTGGAGCTTCGTCCGGGACGATCTCTCACGCGAAGAGGTCTGCCGGCAGATCGCCCTGGCGATCCGGGACGAGGTGGCCGATCTGGAGAAAGCCGGCGTACCGATCATCCAGATTGACGAGGCCGCGTTCCGAGAGGGAATGCCCCTGAGGCCCGAGGAGGCGGATGACTACCTCCGATGGGCGGTAGACTGTTTCCGTCTAAGTACCGCCGTCGCCGGCGACGCCACGCAGATTCACACCCACATGTGCTACAGCGAGTTCAACTCGATCGTCCAGTGGATCGTCGCCATGGACGCGGACGTCATCAGCGTCGAGGCCGCGCGGAGCAAGATGGAACTCTTGGACGCCTTCCAGGCCTTCGAGTATCCCAACGAGATCGGCCCCGGCGTCTATGACATTCACAGCCCCCGGGTCCCGCCGGCGGAGGAAATGGCCGAGCGTATCCGCATGGCGGCGAAGGTCGTCCCGGCCGAGCGGCTCTGGGTGAACCCCGACTGCGGGCTGAAGACCCGCGGTTGGGCGGAATCCCGCGCGGCCCTGGCGAACATGGTGGCGGCGGCGAGAGAGGTCCGGGCGGAGTTGACGGCCGGCGGTAGTGTACGGTAAACTGGGAAGCACCATGAGCCAACCCGATACCCTCGCCCTACATCCCCCCCTTCCTTACGAAGAATTCGTGAATTGGACGACTCACGCTTTCGGGTTCGTCCTGGCGGTCGCGGCCGGGGCAACCGTCGTCGTCTTCGCGGCGTTTCACGGAACCGCGGCGGCGGTCGCGGGGTGTTGTGTTTACGCCGCGAGTCTCGCGTTCATCTACGCCGCCTCCACGGCATACCATGTTTCGGTCGACCCGGCCACGAAGCAGTTCTTTCACGTCGTGGACCGTTGCGGCATCTACCTGTTGATCTCGGGGACCTATTTGCCGTTCACGCTGGGTCCGCTGTACGGCGCGGCGGGATTCGCTATTTCCGGCGTGGTTTGGGCAATCACGGCGGGCGGAATCGCCAAGGAAATCTTTTTGCCGATGCGCTATCGGGAAATTCCCGTGGTGGTTTATCTGGCGCAAGGATGGCTGGGCCTGTTCGCGTTTCCTCTCTTAATGGGTGTAATACCGCATGAAGGGATTCTCTGGCTGTTCGCCGGGGGCGTCTCGTATACGCTGGGCGTGGCCTTCTTCGCGTGGGAGCGGCTCCCTTACAACCACGCCGTCTGGCACCTCTTCGTCCTTGGCGGCAGCGCGGCGCATTTTCTGGCGGTCTTGTGTTCCCTGGGCTTTTCGACCGGTTTGCTATCGCGGTAGAACAGCCCGGCAATACCTCGAGACAATACCCACCGGCAATATCTTGGATACCACCAATACTAGAACCGTTTCCGAAGACGCGAAGTACCGATGAGCATCAAATCCGACCGCTGGATCCGGCGCATGGCGGAAGAACACGGAATGATCGAGCCGTTCGTCCCGCGTCAAGTCAAGGAGGTCGACGGCCACAGCGTCATTTCGTACGGGCTTTCTTCCTACGGATACGACATCCGCGTGTCGAGCGAGTTTAGCATCTTCACGAACGTCTATGGGAGCGTGGTCGACCCGAAGAACTTCGACTCGCACGGCCTGGTCGAGGTCGTCGGCGACGTCTGCCTCATTCCCCCCAACAGCTTCGCCCTGGCGGTAAGCGTGGAGACGTTTCGAATTCCCGACAACGTCCTGACGATCTGCCTGGGCAAATCGACCTACGCGCGGTGCGGGATTATCGTCAACGTCACCCCCTTCGAGCCCGGCTGGCGCGGCCGCGCCGTCCTGGAAATCTCGAACACCACCCCCCTCCCGGCAAGAGTCTACGCCAACGAGGGCCTGGCTCAAGTCCTCTTCCTCGAGAGCGACGAACCGTGCGAAACCACCTACGCCGCGCGGCGAGGGAAATATCAAGACCAAAAGAGCATCACGCTGCCGCGGACGTAACGCTGGTCGTGTCTCACGGTCGCGCCCTCGCCGACAGAAAGAAGATCGCCCCAAAGAGTAATCCTCCTACTCCACCCGGCTCCGGAACGGCCCGCGTGGATCGGGCGGCACCCCAGTCGGCCCGGACGATATCCAGATCGGCGCTGCCGACATAACCGTCGCCGGAAGAATCGCCGCGAGCCGAATCGCCGGGAATGACGACGTCGCCCCAGTGGGCGCGGACGATGTCCAGATCGGCGCTATTGACAACGCCGTCGCCGTTGAGGTCCCCCTCGAGAGCCGGCGGCTCCACCTCCGTTTGATATGCGCCGATATCCGGATCGCCGATCCACCGGCGGCCGAGAATGTCCTCCAGGGGCATGTTCTCCGAATCGGCCGCGGCGATGGCGGCGCTGCCCCCCGGCAGCTTCGCGTACGTCTCGACCAGGCGGCGGAATTCATCCGCGATCGTCGTCTCACCGGAGAGGAAGCTCGCCTGGTCCGGGTCCCATCGGGAAATCGTCATCTCGGCCGGATTCGGCAGAAGAGGATCGGCGAAAACACCGGCCTTGTCGTTCCAAGGCGGGTTGAAAAGCCTCCAGCCGTCGTTGTCCGGAATCGCCTTGCCGCCGTTGTAGTACACATTGTTACCGAGTTTCTCGCCTTCGACGTCTCTGGGACTGCCGTCGGAAAAATCGGCCATTCCGCCGGTCGGATCGGACCAGATGTTGTTGTAGAAGACGATGTCTTCCATATTCCAATTGGAACCCTCCTTATTCAGCCGCATCGCGAACGCGCTGCCGCCGCCGGGCAGGTGCCCGACGACCGTGTTTGAACGGAACGTGATATCCCGCGCGCCCCCCTTCACCATGAAGGCGCCGTAGTGAGGATTATCCGAATTGAAGAGCATCAGGTTGTTCTCGACCATGACCTCTTGGGCTTCCCAAAACGGCTTGCCGTCTTCACCGATCAACAGGTACGCCTGGTCCGAACTCCCCTGCCAGTTCTGGAAGATGTTCCGCCGGACCTGGATGCGTTCGGTATAACTCGGATTCGAGTCGCCGGAATTCTTAATGACGATGTACGGGTGCGTACTATTGAGATTCTCGCGTCCCGAACCCTCCAGGTCCATGAGAAAGATGTTGTCTTCGAGCGTGATATCCTTGACCGTGTTGATGTCGAACAACTCATCACCGGGCCCGTTGGAGTTGTAAACCAAGCAACCGCGGAACGTGATGAACTGCGCGCCGGCGTTCACCTTGACGACATCGTTTTTGTAGCTGTCGTGGATGATGCAGTTCTCGAACGTCAAATGCCGGGCTCCCGACGTGCTGACGTGCATCACGTATTCACCGCCTGTCGAGCCGGAACCGAAGAACTCCAGGCCCCACAAGTGAGCATTCGCTCCCCCGTACGAATAGAACGCCCTGTTGCTCGTATCGGGGCTCCGAAAACGCGCCCGGTAGGGGTTCTCCGCGCGGATGTACGCCGTCTGCGTGAAGGCCCGGCCGATGGACTGGGCCCCCACGTATAGCCCGTCCTTCACGACCAGCGTGGACCCGTCGTCCGGCATCCGGTCCGTCGCGTACCGAAGCGTGGCCCATGGATTCTCCGCCGATCCATCACCGGTCGAATCGCTTCCGTCGGGGGACATGTAATATGTACCGGCGGCGGAGGAGGACGCGACGACGAGAAGGAGAAAGCTCGCGAACAAGACCCGGTCCGAAATGGCGAAAGTGGCGGAAGACATGACGACCCTTTCTCTGGAAGATTGAGCTACCTTAGAACTTGTCCGTAAATTAGTTGGGGGGCCCATCCTGATTTTCACGCAGCGTAGCGGAGTGAAATTCGGGATCGCCCCCGGGAATTCGGGAAGTTAATTCTATACGAGTTCTTAGGTGACGGTTGACCATCTAGAATTAGCGTAAAACTTAGGCGGACCGCCGTCAACGAAAGGAGTGAATCTTTGCAGTACGCTCAAGATTACCCAATTTACCTACACGACGCATTTTCCAATGAAGCCTTCGTCGTGCCCGTCAAACGCTTTATCGCCTTTCTCGGATTGTGGGCGGCCATTCCGCTCATCGCCTGGCTCGAATCCTTCGCCGGTAACGGACTTTACGCGTACGTACCGGGGAGAAACTCGACTTCCGCACGTCGACACTTCCCATCATTGATTCCACTTTCGAGGAGAATCAGTCGGGCGACGATGGTGGAGTCCTCTACTCCGATGGTTCCGACCTCACCATTTCCCGGTCCACCTTTGCGCATAATCGCGCACTTGATCAGGGCGGCGTGATCTATTTCAACGAGAACAACCATGCCGATATCACCAATTCGACGTTTTCTCGGAATACGGCGGATGGATACGGTGGGGCTCTTCGCATTCATAACGTTCCCGCGAATAACACCGTCTCCGTCGTAAACTCCACGTTCTACGGGAATTCCGGGGCGCCACGCGGCGCGATCGGGAGTGAGAATCCGAAAACGCTTCTGGTCAACTGCGTCTTCGCGAGCAATGTTTCGATTGGAGTCCCCGAAGCGGCTGATGTCGGCGGAACGTACAATCCAGACAGCGCCGGCAACGTATTCCAATCCACTCCCGACGTGGAAGGCCTCGATCCGGCCAAGAACCTCTGCGACGTCGATCCACTACTGGGTCCCCTCGCCGACAACGGCGGCCCCACGCTCACGCATGCGCTGCTTCCCGGTTCTCCGGCCATCGACGCCGGCGTGACGGCTTTGGCCGTCAGCGCCGACGGAACGCCGCTTGAGCATGATCAGCGGGGACTATTCTACCCGCGGGTTCTCGGCAAGGCGGTTGACAGTGGGGCCGTGGAATATCTCTTCGGAGACGCCGACGGCGACAACATCGTCGGAGGTAGTGACCTGGACGCCGTCCGCGCGAACTGGGGGGAGAAGGTCGATCCGTTTGACCTCATGCACGGCGATCTCTCCGGGGACGGCATCGTCAATTCGGACGACTTGGACCTGGTCCGCGCCAACTGGGGTATCGGCACGTTGACAACCTGCCCCGTGCGAGCGGCCGCCTTTGCGGCTTTGGCGGAGGCGGAGAGGGATTCGGTCGAGAACGATGAAGACCAGGAAATGTCGCCGCTGCCCTGGATGGAACGATAGCGAACCTCTGCGCCATCCGGATGGTCTATCGGCAATAACGAACTTATTCTCCCTCTCCATTCCCTTTACCTCGCCACAAGGACACCCCATGATCAAACCTCAACCCTGGTACCAAGCCCTTTTCGAGAATTACGCGGAGAAGTACGACAAGGAATGCTTTGTCCAGGGAACCGTGGGGGAAGTCGACTTCATTGAGGCGGAGTTCGCGGACGACAAGACCAAGCGGATTCTCGATATTGGCTGCGGGACCGGGCGGCATTCCATCGAATTGGCTCGGCGCGGTTGGAAGGTAACGGGGATCGACCTCTCCGAGTCGCAATTGGCTAGGGCGAGGCAGAAGGCCGAGGAGGCGAAGGTAAAGGCTGTCGTCTGGGCGCGTTCAGCCGTGAACAAACCTTGACGACGGAGGATTTCGAAATGCTCGTCGTAGCGGAGAAATAGGCGGAAGAAACAGCCCGGTCGGTGTGGTTCAACTCCGGGATTTCTCGGCCGGTTACGCCACCTTGAGTCACTTCGCCCTCCACCCCTTTTTTTCCCTCCGCCTTCACACCATCCAACAGAGATAGGCGACCGGCGCGGTCAAAAGGAGCGAATCGAGCAGGTCCAGGACGCCCCCGAAGCCCGGGAGCCAGGTGCTCGAATCCTTGGAGCCCGCCTCCCGTTTCAATAGCGATTCCGACAGATCGGCGATCATCCCGGCCACCGAAATGATGAGGCCGTAGATCAGCCAGCGCCACCAGGGCCACGCGACTGCTTCAGGTTCCTGGAGAATGGGCGCCAGCCACGCGGCCATGATCCCGGCTCCGAGTAGCCCGCACACGACCGCGCCGGCAGCCCCTTCCATTGTCTTGCCGGGGCTCAACTTGGGGGCCATCTTACGCCGGCCGAAGATGCGTCCGATGGTGTATGCCCCGATATCCCCCATTTTCGCGACGACGAAAAGCGAGACGAACGCGGCGACGCCGAAATCGATCCGCAGCCGGAACAGAATGCCCCCCATCACCCCGACATAGACGAACGCCAACGTCGTTCCGGCCAACCGGGAGACCGATCCGCCGGGACGTTCAAAACGCTGCGTCTCGGAGAAGAACGCGATAAACTCCAGAATCGCCAGCGAGAGCAATAGCGGCCCGAACCCTCCCATCGGCGGCTTGGGCATGTGCAAGAAACCGAGGACCTCCAGTGCCCAGGCGGAAGCCACCAGAAGCGGGCAACCGGCCCACGCGAGAATCCGCGAAGGGGTGATCTTCGCCAGCGACAGAAGTCCCAGCGTTTCGTCCGCCGCCATCACGGCGAAGAGCATGAAGACGGGGAACAAATACAGCCCGGGATACTCGGTCCTCTGTTCGAGCCGGATCAGGCCAATAAGGAATCCGACGGCGAGAAACCCCAGGAGCAATCTCCAACGCAGCATTGATTACGGTCCTCTATCGTGGTGCGACAATATCGCTACGCATGGCCACTCACTACTCGCACTACTCGCTCTACTCGCTCTACTCGCTCTTATCGAAACGGCTAATGGAGCCCGCCGAATCGGCGCGACCGCGAGGCATAGTCGCGGACCGCCTGGCGGACATGTTCGGCGTCGAAATCGGGCCACAACGTGGACGTGACCCAGATCTCGGCGTAGCTGATTTGCCACAAGAGGTAGTTGCTCACCCGCATCTCGCCGGCGGTGCGAATCAGGAGATCGGGATCGGGAATTCCGGCGGTGTCCAAATGGTCGGAAACCGCCGCCTCGTCGATTTGGGAAAGGCCCAATTCGCCGCGGAGGAGTCTCTCGCCGATCCGCCGCACGGCGTCGACGATCTCCGCCCTGGCGCCGTAGTTCACCGCCCAGCAGACGGTCATTCCCGTGTTCCGCTTCGATATTTCGACGACCCGCCGGATCGCGTCGCGCGCCCGCTCCGGCAGTTCCCGCCACCTCCCGACGGCGAGCATCCGGACGTTCTGCTCGGCCAGTTTCGGGGCCTGTTCGTTCGCGTAGTGCTCCAGCGAATGAAACAGAAAATCGATCTCTTCTTTCGGCCTCTTCCAGTTTTCGCTCGAGAAGCAGTAGAGGGTGACATACTCGACGCCCAGATTCCGGCATTCCTCGAGCACGCGCCGGATGTTCTGAATCCCCTCGGCATGCCCCTCGCTCCGCGACAGGCCGCGCCGCTGCGCCCACCGTCCGTTCCCGTCCATGATCATGGCGATGTGCCGCGGGCGGCATTCCAATGGAACGTCGAAGGGGGTCGGAGCGTCTGGTTCGCTGGGCGCCATGGCGGGTCCCGTTGATTTCACTGCAACACGAGGTGAATTCCTCTTCAACACGATGAGCGTTCACGTCGATCCGTAACGGAAAGCCTATTCGCTCGCGACGCGGATCGTCTGCTCGCGATCCGGGCCGACCGAGATGATCCTCACCGGCCGCCCGATCAACCCGCCAAGCCTGGCCACATACTCCTTCGCGGCTCGGGGCAGGTCGTCATACTGCCGCACGCCGGTGATGTCGGTCTGCCAGCCGGGCATCGTCTCGAACACCGGCTTGACCCGGCGGAGGTCGTCGATATGGGAGGGAAACACCTTGGTCCGCTTCCCCTCGATCTCGTATTCGGTGCAAATGCTGATCTCGGGGAGCTTGCTTAGAACATCCAGCAGCATGATACAGACGTAATCCACGCCACTAAGCCGCGTCGTATACCGCGCGGCGACGGCGTCGAACCAGCCGCACCGCCGGGGGCGTCGCGTGACCGTGCCATACTCGTTCCCCTCGTCGCGGATATGCTGGCCGATTTCGTTGTCTTGCTCCGAAGGGAAGGGACCGCCGCCGACCCGGGTCGTATACGCCTTGACGATGCCGCAAACGGTCGTCACGTACCTCCCCGGCACGCCGGATCCGCTCGAGACGCCGACTCCGGAGCTGTTGCTGCTGGTAACGAACGGAAACGTACCGTGGTCGATGTCCAGCAAGGCGCCCTGGGCCCCCTCGAAGAGAATCTTGCGGTCCGATTCGACCGCGTCAAGGAGAAAATCGGTCGTATCGGCCACATGGGGCTTCAGCCGGTCGGCAAATCCCCGGTATTTCTCGTAGATGTCGTCAAAGTCGAGCTGGATCGGTTCTCCCTGATTCAACCCCGCAAGGATATACTCCTTGGCCGCGACGATCATCTTCAGTTGAGCCTCGAATCCGCCGCGGTACATATCCCCCAGGCGGATCGCGAACGAACGTCCGACCTTGTCGCGGTAGCAGGGCCCGATGCCGCGGAGCGTCGTTCCGATCGATTCGCCGCCGACGGAGAGCTTGTCTAACAGTCGGTCTTCCTCCAGATGCCAAGGAAAAACGACATGCGCGCGGTCGCTGATCATCAGGTTTTCCGCGACGCGGATTCCCCGGCCGGTCAAGCCGTCGATTTCAACCAGAAGACTTGCCGGGTTCAGCACGACCCCGCCGGCGATGACGCACCGGACCTTCGGATTGAAAATCCCGCTGGGGATGAGGGAGAGCTTGTAGCTTTCCGCGCCGTGGACGACGGTGTGACCGGCGTTCGACCCCCCCTGATACCGGACCACGATCTCGTGATCCTCGGAAAGCAGGTCGACGATCTTTCCCTTCGCCTCGTCTCCCCATTGCAAACCAATAACGCACGTTACGGACACAGTTCAGCCTTTCCCTTGGTCAACTGAAAAGGAGGGTACCGGAACCCGAATCGCCGGTCTCCCCAAAACGCTCCAAGGCGTTCCAACGACCCTTGGACCACTTGTTTCTGCGCTTATGCACACAAAACAGATTAGTTTAACAACCGGTTGGGCATGTGGTCAACTACCCTATTATGGGAGGGTACTTCTCCATTCTGAAGAACTGAAAGAAAGATCGACGTCCTTGCGAACTCTTCCGTCATGCGGGCGTCAGGGCCCGTGTACTTGGGACTCTACACCTTCGGAGGCGACGCCGATCCCCGACAAAGAACTTTTACGTTGTCGTTGGACCACTTGAACACACCTTTCAAAAGGTTTAAACTCTACTATTCATAAACGAACCGCTTCGTATGGGGGAGGCCGCCGAATGAGTACTGATTTCGAGAAGGACGAGTGGGGCGGAAACCAGTGGAGACTTGCCAAGGCTCCTACTGGAATTGGGGGGATCGACGAGATAACCGGAGGGGGCTCCCCCGGGGCCGGACAACCCTCGTATGCGGCTCCGCCGGCTGCGGAAAGACCTTGCTGGCGATGGAGTTCCTGGTGCGGGGGCGATTGAGTACAATGAACCGGGCGTCTTTTTGGCGTTCGAAGAGACAGCGGGGGAACTTACGAAGAATGTTCGCTCGCTCGGATTCGACCTGGAATCGCTCGTCGAGCATGAGAAGATAGCCCTCGACTACGTTCAAATAGAACGGGCCGAAATCGAGGAGACCGGTGAGTACGACCTCGAGGGACTCTTCGTCCGCCTCGGATTCGCCGTCGACTCGATCGGCGCGAAGCGGGTCGTTCTCGACACCATTGAATCCCTCTTCTCCGGTCTCTCCAACGAGACTATTCTTCGCGCGGAACTCCGCCGCCTCTTCCGCTGGCTCAAGAATAGGGGACTCACATCTATCGTCACCGGTGAACGGGGGGAAGGACAACTCACGCGGCACGGGCTGGAAGAGTACGTCTGCGACTGCGTCATCCTTCTGGATCACCGCGTTCGCGAACAGGTTTCCACGCGGCGGATGCGGATCATGAAATACCGCGGATCGGTGCATGGCACCAGCGAGTATCCGTTTCTCATCGACGAAAACGGAATCTCCGTGTTGCCGATCACGTCGTTGCGGCTGGAGCACGAGGTATCGGAGGACCGCGTCTCGACGGGCGTCGCCCGCCTGGACGCCATGCTCGGCGGCGAAGGGTACTACCGGGGATCCACGGTGCTCATCTCGGGGACGGCCGGTACCGGCAAGACGAGCCTCGCCGCGCACTTCGCCGAAGCCGCCTGCGGCCGCGGCGAGAAATGCCTCTATCTGGCCTTCGAGGAATCGCAAGATCAGGTGGTGCGCAACATGCGGTCCATCGGCGTCGATCTGGAACAATGGATTCGTGAAGGGCTGCTGACCCTCCACGCCGAACGCCCCACCGCCGCCGGCTTGGAAACCCATCTGGTGCGGATTCACAAACGGGTCGAGCAGTTGGAGCCGCGCATCGTCATTGTCGATCCGATCACCAACTTTCTATCCGTCAATCGCCAAGTCGAGGTCAGGGCAATGGTCACGCGCCTGATCGACTTCCTCAAATCGAGAGGCATAACGGCCTTCGTCACCAGCCTCACCGGCGCCGGGGAACCGATCGAGGAGACCGAGGTCGGCATCTCCTCCCTCATGGACACGTGGATCCTCTTGCGTGCCGACGAAGGTGCCGGCGAGCGGAATCGGACCATCTACATCCTCAAATCCCGCGGAATGGCCCACTCCAACCAGGTGCGTGAGTTTCGCATCACGGACCGCGGCGTCGATATCCTCGACGCCTACGTAGGCCCGGCGGGAGTGTTGACCGGCGCGGCCCGCGTTATGCAGGAGACCAAAGACCGCGCCGTAGTCGAGGCACACGAGCAGCGAATTGAAGCGAAGCGGCGCGAACTCGACCGACGGCGCCGCGTTCTTGAGAGCCGGATCCGGATACTAAATGCGGAGTTCGAAGCGGAGGCGGACGAGCTAACCCTGCTCATCTCGCAATACGAGGCGGTCCAGGAGCAGTGCGGCGGCGACCGCGCGACCATGGCGCGGATGCGAACCGCGAACACCTGAAAGGAGGAAGAGAAATGAACGAGGACCGAGACACGGCGGCCGCGGATCCCGAAGTGAAGGCATGGGAATTGCGGTTGTACGTAGCGGGGAAAACCCCGAAAAGCGTGACGGCGTTCGACAATCTGAAAAGGCTCTGCGAAGAGCACCTGGCCGGAGAGTACCGCATCGAGGTGGTCGATCTCATGGAAAACCCCCAGTTGGCCCAGCAGGACCAGGTTCTGGCGATTCCGACACTTGTGCGGAAGCTGCCCGAGCCGGTGCGGAAGATTATCGGCGATCTGGCCAATAAGGAACGCGTGCTGGTCGGATTGGAAATACGTCCCCTGCCGGCGGAATGACCGCCCCAGCCGAAGAAAGGATCCGATGACGAGCCACACGGACTACCCCGAACCGAACGACCGGTCCGAGGAATTCGAACACCTTTTGGACGCGCACGACGAGGAGTTCATCCTGCGGCTGTACGTGACGGGGTTGACGCGGCGGTCGATCGAGGCGATCGACACCATCAAGAGCGTGTGCGAAACGGAGCTTAAGGGTCGCTGCGACCTGCAAGTGATCGACCTGACCAAACATCCGGAATTGGCGAAAAAGGAGAACATCATCGCCGCCCCAACGCTCATCAAAAAACTGCCGGCGCCCTTGCGGCGGCTCATCGGCGATCTGTCGGACCGGGAGCGGGTCCTGCTGGGACTGGACTTGAGGCCGAAATCGTACGGTTCTTGAATACCGGAAAAGTCGAAAATGACTGCCGACGCCAATACATACGAACGAATGCAAGCCGAGAACGCGCAACTGCGGCAGGAGCTGGCCGAGGCGAAGGAAGCTCTCGACGCCATCCGCCGCGGTGAAGTCGACGCGATTGTCGTCGAACACCCGGACGGCCCGCGGGTGTACACGCTTACGGGGGCGAATGAGCCGTATCGCGTTTTCATCGAGGAGATGCAGGAAGGGGCCCTCACGCTCCGCGCCGACGGCGTCATCGTCTACGCGAACCAGCGGATTGCGCGGATGCTCGGCGTCGGCTCCGAAGACCTATTGGCTTCGCCGTTCGAGCGGTTTCTGGCGCCAGAGAGCATCGCGACCTTTCAGACGCTCCTTCGCCAGGAGGAGGGACCCCACCGAGCCGAGGCGACGCTGCTCGCCGAGGCCGGTTCGCGGTTTCCGGCCTATTTGACGCTCGGCAAATTCCAAGGGGGCGGCGAGCAGATATCTCTTCTTGTCACTGATCTGACCCAGCAGAAACGTTATCAGGAAATCGTCAGCGCAGAGGCGTTCGCCAGCGCCGTTCTGGATCAGGCGGTCGACGCCGTGGTCGTCTGCGACGAAAAGGGCCGCGTCATCTGCGCCAATCGGACGGCCCAGGAGCTGTGCGGCGGCAGTCCCCTATTCCAGGATTTCCACACGGTTTTCCCGCTTCACCGCGCCGATGAAGGCGCAGAACCGGCGGGCGGAAAGGCCGCCGGAATGCCTTCCCTCGTCCCCTCTTCTTTCGCGAAGGAATCCGTCCGGGGGTTGGAGACGTTTCTGGAGTGCCCCGACCGCCGGCGGGTCGATTTGCTCCTCAGCGCCGGCCCCCTCTTCGGGGAAGACCGGCGGTTGCTCGGGTGTGTGATTACGATGAGTGACGTCACCGAGCAACGGCGGGCCGCCGAACAACTCGGCGAGACGACCGAGCGGTTCCAGCTCGCCAAGGAGGGGGCCGGGCTGGGAATCCATGACTACGACATTGCGACCGGAACAATCGGGTGGGACGAGCGCGTCCGAGAGTTGTGGGGCGTCGGTCCCGAGGAACCGATTACGTACGAGGCGTTCTTCGCCGGCGTTCATCCGGCGGACCGGGAGGCCGTCCAAGCGGCCGTCGATAAGTCGCTCGATCCCGGCGGCGACGGGAACTACGCCGCGGAATACCGCGTGGTCAACCGCCGTGACGGCGGCATGCGGTGGGTCGCCGCCTCCGGCCGCACGACCTTCGCCAATTCCAAGCCCGTCCGTCTCGTCGGCGTCGTCGAAGACATCACGAAGCGGAGACAGGCGGAGCAGTCGCTCCGCGAAAGCGAATTCTTCTTCCACCAGATGCTCGAATCGATCCCCGGCATGATCTTCACGACCCGGCCGGACGGCTACTGCGACTACCAGAGCCGGCAGTGGGCGGACTACACCGGGGTGCCCTCCGCGGAGCACGTCGGAGACGGCTGGAACAAGCTGCTCCATCCCGACGACCAGGCCAGGGTCTTAGCCGCCTGGCGCGCCGCCGTCGAGAACAAGGCGAATTACAACCTCGAGTACCGCGTGCGTCGCCGCGACGGCGCGTACGAGTGGTTCAAGGTTATCGGCCGGCCCATCAGCGACGAAGCGGGCAAAATCGTGCGGTGGTTCGGCGTCGCCGTCAACATCGAGGAACTCAAGCAGCGGGAGGCACAACTTCACGCCAGTGAAAGCGAACTCGCCGCCACCCGGGAGCGATTGGAACTGGCACTCGGCGCCGGCGACGTGGCGACCTGGGTCTGGGACGTGCGAGACGATCGGGTTTTCGCGGATCAGAATCTCTCTACGTTCTTCACCATTTCCGAGGAGGAAGCCCGGGGGGGATCGCATTCCGCGTACCTCCGGTCGATTCACCCGGATGACCGGGAGCGTGTCGCCGGCCAACTTCAGGCGGTTGCCGAAGGCCGGGAGGAAGACTATGAAACCGAATACCGCGTCACCGGCCCGGACGGCGTGACACGCTGGGTCTTGGCACGAGGAGTGCTGGAGCGCGATTCCGACGGCGCCGTCGTCCGGGTCCCCGGTGTGATTCTCGACGTCACCGAACGCAAACTCGCCGAACAGGCCCTCGAGCGGACCCTCGCCCAGTTTCGCGCTCTCTTCACGCACATGACCGACGGGCTGGCCTGTCAAAAACCCCGGAACCTGGGCAAACTGGGGTTGACGGGAATTTG
>CAZFQG010000068.1:0-29103 GCA_964520785.1 uncultured Planctomycetaceae bacterium
CGAAACCGGCGCGCCGGCGGCTGACGGCCGGCGCGCGTTTGAAAGCGGCGATGGCGAGTCATCACGTCTTGGCGATTTCCTCGCGGTGCGCCCAGACCTTCTCGAACGCCTTGACGTACTGGTCGCAAAGCTCGGGAGCCTCGCTCGTGAAGCACGGCAGGGGCAGCGCCCACTCGTTCGCTTTGTACGTTCCCGGCAATTCCTCCTTGCTCGGAACGACCGGCGCGTGGTGCCACCATTGGGCCTCCGCGTAAAGCGGCTTCTCGTGCTGCAACGTGTAACCGAAGTTGCTCGTGCTGACCCCTTCCGCCTGCAGCGCCTTGACGGCCTGCGCGCGGGTCATGCCGGCTTCCTTCTCGTCGATGAACATCATGTTCCACGAGTAATGAATCCGATCCACGTCGGAACGATTGCTCGTTTGTTCCAGCAGACCGGGAAGCTGCGTCAAGCGGTCGTTGAGCGACCGAATCTGCTTGTTGCACGCCGCCATCCGCTCGAAGTGGATCGGGATTTGAGCGCGGACGAGCGCGGCCGCCATCGGGTGCATCCGAAGCTTGACGCCGAGCCCCGTGCCGTTGTACTTCGCATAGTTGCCCTCGCACTTGCTATAATGGCCGTAGGCCGTGGCACGGTCGTAGTCGTCCTTCTCCTGATAAGTGCCCATCCCGCCTTCGATACCCGGCAGGGCCTTCGACGCCTGGAAGCTGAATATCCCCATTCGGCCCCAGGTGCCGGTGAACCGGCCTTTGAGCTTGGCGCCCTGGGCATGGGCGGCGTCTTCCAGAACGACCAGACCCTTCTCCTCCGCGAAGTCGCAAATCTGGTCCATGTCGCAGGGAAGACCGATCCAGTGAACCGGGAGCATCGCCTTGGTGTTCGCCGTGAGCTTCTTTTTCGCGTCGTTGAGGTCGAAGTTCAGCGTCTGGGGATTGATGTCGACGAACACCGGAACGAACCCGAACATCCGCATCGGAACGATCGTGGCGAAGAACGTATAGCTCGGCACCATGATTTCACTTCCCGGAGGAAGGTCCTTCGTCAGCGCGAAGAACATCGAAGTCAACGCCCCGGTGCCATTACAATGGCTCTTGGCGTACTTCGCGCCGAAATGGGTCCGCCAGTCTTCCTCCACCTGCGGGAGGTTGCCGTAACCGGGGCTGCGGACGATATTGAGGACGGCCTTTTCCTCTGCCTCACCGTAGAGCGGCCAGCCGGAGGCGCCGCCGGCGGTGACCGCCTTCGGTCCGCCGTTCATGGCAAGTTGCTCTTGCGCGGCGGCTTTCGTCGTGTTCATAAACGGAAGGCTCGTCGCAAGCGTGCCGGCGCCGGCGACCTTCAAAAAGGTGCGGCGAGACCGACGACTCTTACGAGAAAACGGTTGGGGGGATTGCATGGGAGAGTCCTCCTAAAAGGTGGGAGAAACGAGAACTCCGATTTCGGTAAACGGCCGAAACGCGATTTCTCGATAAATCACAGTCCAATATGTATACGGATAACTCATTCTATCTTAATAACGCGATGTGCCCATGTCACCCCCAGGCCACCGAAAATCTCCTGAAACCATACTGTTTCTCCAGGAGTACCCACTTGTATGTATATGGATTTACCCCGTAATGGTGTATTTCGACGCGGCGGCTTTCGGAAAGAGGGGACTCATTGGACAACGAGATGGACGTAGCCGGTCCCCCTTGACACGCGGGCGTGGATAGGTATACAAAAGTACATTGCAACCTATTCGTCCCCAGCAAAAACCCACCGGGAAGCCGGCAAAAACTCCCGAAACGCCCAAATGTCCGAAAACGCGATCAGCGAGAATCTGCGGCGGCTGATGGTCGAGGGGAATTTTACCATCGGCGACGTGGTTGCAGCGACCGGCCTGGACCGCCGGACCCTCCAGGGCATTCTGGAGGGAAACACCCGGGCACACGCGCGAACCCTGCACCGTCTCGCCAAGGGGCTGGACGTCGCCGTCGACGAGTTTTTCGTGTCTCCCTCGCAGTTGTTGTGTCGCCGTTTCAACCGCGAGACGAACCCGGGGGTCGAAGAGGCGGTCGCCGCGGAACCGGGCCTTTTCGAGGGCTGGACGGAACTGGATTTCGACGAACTTCGCAGCCGCTTCGGCGCCGGCGGAGAACTCACGCTGGAAGGCGCTGTCGAGGCGGCACGCCAAATGAACCGTAACCACCGCCTCCACGACATGCTCGCCTTCCTCCTGGAAACAAACCAGTCGGACGTAATCGCCGGAATCCTCGAAGTGATGTACGAGAAGGCCGTGTTTTGGGGAGGGGATGGGGATGCGTCCGATTAGGAACCATGGTTGACCGGTTCCGATAATCGCCATATGCTCATTTCACCAGACAACTGATTGAGTTACGGCAACCGCCTCGCCGGCCCGATCCCTTTCGAAACGAGGAACCAATGAGAATCATCGCCCTTAACGGAAGTCCCCGCAAGAGGGGAAACAC
This sequence comes from uncultured Planctomycetaceae bacterium, assembly GCA_964520785.1. GTDB lineage: Bacteria > Planctomycetota > Planctomycetia > Pirellulales > Thermoguttaceae > CAZFQG01. Next base: position 2,466 of record CAZFQG010000068.1, read on the forward strand.
GGCCACGTTGCTGGAGCACGCGTTGAAGGGCGCCGCTTCGGCTGGGGCCAAGACGCGGTTGGTGCATCTGGCGCGGCTGAAGTATACCGGCTGCGTTAGCTGTTTCGCCTGCAAACGACGGGGGGCAAGAGCTACGGCCGATGTAAGATCAAGGACGATCTTGCGCGCATCCTCGCGAGGATCGAGAAGGTCGACGCCCTCATCGTTGGTTCGCCGGTCTATTTCGGTACGACGACGGCGCTCACTCGTGCGTTTTTCGAGCGGCTGCTTTTCCCGTACCTCGCCTACACCAATCCACCGTCTTCGCTTTTCCCGAGTAAGATTCCGACCGCCCTCGTCTACACGATGGGGACTACCGAGGAACAATTCCAATCGAGCGGTCTGGACCGAACGCTCTCCGTCGACCGCATCCTCTTTGAAATGGTTTTTGGGTCGGCAGAAACGCTGTGCAGCTTTGACACCCCCCATTTCAACGATTACCACAAGTATGTCGCCGAGAGCTTCGACCCGCGCCGCAAAGCCCGGCATCACAAGGAGGTGTTTCCACGGGACTGCCAAAACGCCTTCGAGTTAGGTGCTCGGTTCGCGCGGGGGGAGCCCATCCGTCTACTCGAAGCTGAACCCCGGAAAAAACTTCCCGGGTCCCCTTGACTTTCCACGGAGACATTAAGATACTATCTCTATCGACGTAGTTAAGTATTGTATTCCGGAGTCGTGAAGGGTCTGCGGTTTGAGGCTTTCCCAGAAGTGCCAATACGCGTTGAGGGCCATGTTCGAGGTGGCGAAACGCTCCGGGCAGGGCCCGGTGAAGATCGACGTCATCGCGAAGGCGCAAGCGATCCCTCCCCGTTTTTTGGCGGCGATCCTCAACCAGCTCAAGCAGGGGGGGTTTGTTCAGTCCAGACGTGGCGCCGAGGGGGGGTATTACATAACCCGTTCCGCCGCGACGCTTAGCGTCGGCGAAATTATCCGGTACATCGACGGTTCCATGGCTCCGGTGGCGTGTGCTCGGGATGAAGACTCGGAATGCTGCCCTTTCTGGGGGAAATGCGTATTTCTGTCCATTTGGAAGGAGGCCCAGGAGGCCATGGAAAACGTCTATGACAAAACGAGTTTCCAGGACCTGATCGACCGGGAATCCATGGAGCTGGAACAATGCAAGGAAGGCGGACTGATTTACCATATTTAGTCTGGTGTTGTGTTCATTGATGTGTTTTTTCTGGCACAAATCTCCATTATTTCGATAGGGATGCTCGCAAGAAAGGAACTCTGATAATGTCTCGTAAACAGACCTATTCAGATATCGTTCAGACCACGTTCGACACTCCTTTGGTGAAACTGCGGAATGTCGTACCGCCCGGACACGCCACGGTTCTTCTGAAGCTCGAGTTTTTCAACCCCTTCGCCAGCGTCAAGGACCGCATCGGCCGGGCGATGATCGAGGCGGCGGAGAAGGACGGACGGCTGACGAAGGAGACGCGGATCATCGAGCCCACCAGCGGCAACACGGGTATCGCGCTGGCCTTCGTGGCGGCCGCCAAGGGGTATGCCCTGACGTTGACGATGCCGGAGTCGATGAGCGTTGAGCGGAGGGGAATGCTAGCGGCACTCGGCGCAACGCTCGTGCTGACGCCGGCGGCCGAAGGCATGAAGGGGGCCATCGCCAAGGCCCGCGAGCTGGCGGAGAGTACTCCGAACGGTTGGATGCCCCAGCAGTTTGAAAACCCGGCCAATCCCGAGGTCCACGAGAAGACCACGGGAAAGGAAATCTGGGAGGACATCCATGGAGAGATCGACGTCTTCGTGGCCGGAGTCGGCACCGGTGGGACGATTACCGGCGTGACCCGGTATATCCGGCCGAAGAAGCCGGAACTGGTCTCGATCGCCGTCGAGCCGGCCGATTCTCCGGTCATCTCCGGTGGCAAGCCGGGCCCGCACAAGATTCAGGGGATCGGAGCGGGTTTCATTCCGAAGAACCTGGACACGAGCCTGCTCAGCGGCGTGGAGATGGTGGCCAACGAAGAGGCGTTCGTCTGGGCGCGGCGTCTGGCGAAGGAGGAAGGCATTTTGGGGGGCATCAGCACCGGGGCCAACGTGGCCGTCGCCGCGCGGCTTGCGGCCAGGCCGGAAAACAAGGGAAAAACGATCGTGACCGTCGCGTGCAGTTTCGGGGAGCGGTACTTGTCTACGCCTTTATATCAACTGTCGGATTAGAGAAGAGATTCCGGCGCAGACCGGGATCGGCCCCAAGGCCGCTACGCTCGGCGCCGGTTCGGAACGAGGAGAATTCCGGATGACCCAACCCGGGAGAGAAGAAGATCGAATCCGCGAAGCGCTCGGCCTTCCGCACGGCGCGTTGCCGCGCGTGGAGGGGCGTTGGCTTCGGAAGTACTTCGAGCACTTGAGCACTGCCCTGGCTTTCCCCTTCCCCGCGCAGTACACCGGACGCGACGCCCACTCGCGGCCTCGCCAGGTTATCGTCTTGACGCTGTTAAACCCCGAGTCGACCGCGAAGGTGGAAACGGAGGGGCTCTTCTGCATCGCCGACGACGGTGAAAAGCGCACCGAGCTGCCGCTACAAGACATCGTCGTCGATCCCGATCATCCGAATGGCCAGATGCTCGAGGATTATTGGTACTGGTTCTGGAATTGGAGTTTCGATCCCCAGATTTGATCGCCCGGCACTTTCGTCCGACGGCGAATATGAAAGGAAATCCAAGATGAGTGACACTTCTCCCGGTCTAGCGACTCTGGCCCTTCACGCGGGCCACGAAGGCGACCCGGCGACCAATTCGCGGGCCGTTCCCATTTACGCGACGACATCGTACCTGTTCAATGACACGCGGCACGCCGCGGACCTGTTCGCGCTAAAGGAATTCGGCAACATTTACACGCGGCTGATGAACCCGACCACCGATGTGCTGGAGAAGCGTCTGGCGGCGATGGAAGGGGGGGCCGCCGGGCTGGCGTTCGCCAGCGGCCAGGCGGCGATCACCGCGGGGCTGCTCACGCTTGCCGAGAGCGGCCAGAATTTCATCAGCGCCACGGGGCTCTACGGAGGAACGTGGACGCTTTTCACCCAGACCTTCAAGAAACTGGGGGTCGAGGTCCGCTTCTTCGACGCCGACCGGCCGGAACGGATCGCGGAACTGGCCGACGAGAACACCCGCGCGGTCTACCTGGAATCGGTCGGCAATCCGAAGAACGACGTTCCCGATTTCCGGAAGATCGCGGACATCGCCCACTCTCTGGGCCTGCCGGTGATCATTGACAACACGGTCCTCACGCCGGCCCTCTTCCGGCCGATCGAGCAGGGGGCCGACGTCGTCGTCTACTCGACGACCAAGTTCCTCGCCGGGCACGGCGTGCATATCGGGGGGGCCGTCGTCGACGCCGGCAGTTTCCCCTGGGATGAAAACCCCGGCAAGTGGCCCCAGTTCACGCAGCCCGACCCGGCGTACCACGGCATGGTTTTCACCGAGGCGCTCAAGCCGATCGGGAACATCGCCTACATCATCCACATGAGAACGCACTGGTTGCGCGACACGGGGGCGTGCCAGAGCCCGTTCGGCGCGTTTCTGACGCTTCTGGGAATCGAGACGCTCGATTTGCGGCTCCAGCGGCACAGCGAGAATGCCGTGGCCGTGGCGACCTGGTTGGAGAAGCACCCGTCCGTCGCGTGGGTCAACTATCCGGGTCTCGCGTCGCACAAGGACCACGCCAACGCGAAGAAGTACCTTTCCCGGGGGCAGGGCGCCATCGTCGGATTCGGGATCAAGGGTGGGGAGGAGGCGGCCGTGAAATTCATCAATAACGTCAAGCTGGCCAGCCACCTGGCGAACATCGGCGACGCGAAAACGCTGGTGATCCACCCTGCCTCCACGACCCACTCGCAATTGACCGAGGAGGAGTTGGCCAAGACGGGCGCCACGCACGACTTCATCCGGCTTTCGGTCGGAATCGAGGATGTCGAAGACATCCTCGCCGATTTGGACCAGGCCTTGGCGGCCTCATGAACTTGAGAGTTCTTTATGAGTTCCTTGATGACAACGATCAACGATATGATCCCGGCCGTCGAATCGATCGATACGGCGCCGCTTCGGACGATGGAACCGCCGGAATTATTGCGGTTCGCTTTCGAGCGATTCGGCCCGAGGGCCGCCATCGGAACGAGCCTGCAAAAGACGGGCGTGATTCTGATCGACATGGCTTCGCGGCTTGGAATTCCCTTCCGCGCGTTCTTCATCGACACGCTGCTCAACGCGCCCGAGACGTACGAGCTGCTGGGGGAGATCGAGTCGCGCTATGCCCCGCTGCGAGTGGAGCGTTTCGCGCCCCGGCCCGAGGAGATCGAGGGGCTTCACTGCTCGGTGGGGCAATACGCCCACTACCTGGCGCGGCCGACCTGCTGCCAGGTGCGTAAAGTCCTCCCGCTCTACCGCGCGCAAGACACGCTGGACGTCTGGATCGCCGGACTGCGGGCCGATCAATCGGAGCACCGGCGCAAGAACACCGCGAAGGCGGCTATCGAAAAGGCCCACGACGGCCGGCCCCTACTGAAGCTCAATCCGCTGCTCGATTGGACCGACGGCCAGATTGACGCGTACATCCGCGAACATCATGTCCCCTACAACAAGCTCTACGATTACGAGTCCCCCTATGGCGAGCGGTTTTTCGTCATCGGATGCCAGCCCTGCCACATTCCGGTCCGCGAGGAATGCGGCCGCCGCGCGGGGAAATTCCCCTGGGAACAGGGGAACAAGGAATGCGGGCTCCACGAGAACGGCGACGGCATTTGAATGCCGCCGCGCGGAAGCGACCGCCGCGGTGCCACACGCGTACCATAATTGGAGTAAGTGAACAAAGAATGCGGTTTTCCACCAAAGCGATCCGTTTGGGCCAGGACCCCGACCCGGCGACCGGGGCCGTGATCGTGCCCGTGTATCAAACGACCAATTTCGTTTTTGACGACGTCGGCCGGCCACGCGGCTACGAGTATTCTCGGAGTGACAATCCGACGCGGAAGGCGTTGGAGGAGTGCCTGGCCGCGCTGGAAGAGGCGAAGTTCGGTCTGGCGTTCGCCTCGGGGATGGCCGCCGTGGACGCCGTCCTGTCGCTGACCCGCCCTGGCGACCATGCCGTTTCCGCGAGGCAGATCTACGGCGGGACCTACCGGCTTTTCGAAAACGTATACGCCAAGCGGGGCGTCGTGTTCACCTATGTCGACTCGGACCGGCCCGAGGCCTTTGCCGACGCGCTCCGGCCGGAAACGAAACTGGTCTGGATCGAGACGCCCGCCAACCCGCTGCTGGAGCTGGTCGACGTTCGGGCCGTGGTCGAGGTGGCGCGGGGGCACGGTGCGAAGGTGGTCGCCGACAATACGTTCTCGTCGCCGTACTTCCAGCGGCCGCTAACCCAAGGGGCCGATATCGTGCTGCACAGCACGACGAAGTACATCAGCGGCCACAGCGACGTGATCGGCGGGGCCGTTGTCACCGGCGACCCCGCGTTACATAAGGAAATACGGTCCTACCAAAACGCGGCCGGTGCCGTACCAGGCCCTTGGGACTGCTGGCTGAGTCTCCGCGGCCTGAAGACGCTTGCCGTCCGGATGCGGCAGCACGAGGCCAACGCCCGGGCCGTCGCGGAGTTGCTCCATGCGCATCCGAAGGTGGAGAGTACGATCTACCCGGGTCTTCCCGGCCATCCCCAGCACGAACTGGCCAAGGCCCAAATGGACGGGTTCGGAGCGATCGTTACCTTCCGCCTGCCGGGAGGCACAGATCAGGTGCGCCGCTTCGTCAAGAAGCTCAAGATATGGCTTTTCGCGGAGAGCCTCGGAGGGGTCGAATCATTGGTGTGCCACCCGGCCACGATGAGCCACGCGTCGCTGGAGGCCGAGGAACGAAAAAGGCTGGGCATCACCGACGGCACGGTTCGCCTGTCGGTCGGCATCGAGGACGCGGAAGACCTGCTTGAGGATCTAAAGGAAGCGCTGGCGGCGTGTTAATGGAGATCAAAACGTGACACAAGAATCACTCCAGCGATTGGCCGAGAAAACGATGGACGGCGAGCTACTCGCCTTTGAGGATGCGATTGCGCTGACGGAGATCGGCCATGAACACTTGGCGGAGCTGTTGCATTGGGCGGACTGCATCCGCAGGCATTTTTTCGGATGCCGGATCAGCTTCTGCTGTATCACTCCGGGTAGAGTAGGTGGGTGCGATCAGGATTGTGCATGGTGCGCGCAGTCGGTGGCGAATCAATCGTCGGTTGAACCGTCATCTTGGCGGCCCGACCAGGAGTGGTTGATGGATCTCGCGACGCGGGTGGAAAAGTCGAAAGCCGCCTGCTTCTGCGTTGTCAGTTCCGGGCGGCGGCCTCGGAAAGGCGATCTGGAGGTAATTGAGACATTGAACCGGAATCTCCTGTCTGCGGGGCTCCCAAGAGCTTGTGCTTCTCTTGGCGAACTGGATGTCGCGGACGCCGAACGGTTGCGCAAGGCGGGTGTAGTCCGGTACAACCACAACCTGGAAACGTCGCGTTCCCATTTTGGGCGCGTGGTCGGTACGCACGCGTACGACGACAGGATGGTAACCCTTCGGATTGCGCGGGCGACCGGCATGGATCTGTGTTGTGGAGGTATTTTTGGGATCGGCGAAGCCTGGTCTGACCGGATCGAGTTGGCGCTGACGCTCCGCGACGAGATTAGGCCGGTCGTCGTACCGTTGAACTTTCTTGACGCGTGTCCCGGTACGCCTCTGGCCGAATTCCCGGCACTCGCGCCGCTTGAATGCCTCCACGTCGTTGCTTTGTACCGCTTTCTCCTCCCGAAGACCGACATCAAGATTGCGGGAGGACGACGAATGCTGCGCGATTTGCGGAGTTGGGTTTTCCACGCCGGAGCTACCAGCCTTCTCGTCGGCGACTATTTGACCACTTCCGGTCGCCCGATAGAAGACGACCTCCAAATGATTCACGACTTGGGATTGGAGCTAGCGACGTAAAAAGACGAACCACGGACCATGACATGTTGACACGAGAAGACATCCGCGAATGGCTCCACGAGACGCATCCGCGGCGGCTGGAAGAGTTGTGGGAGAGCGCGGACCGCGTCCGCCGCGAGAACGTCGGCGATGAGGTCCATCTGCGCGGCCTCTTGGAGATTTCCAACTTCTGTTGCCGGGACTGCACCTACTGCGGCATTCGCGGCACCCGGTTGGACCTCGTCCGCTATCGCATGACCCCCAAGGAGATACTCGACTGCGCCGCCACCGCCGCCGACTTCGGATACGGGACCGTCGTCTTGCAGGCGGGAGAGGACCCGGCTCTGAGCGGTCCGGTCATGTCGCACGTCGTTTCCGAGATCAAGGCCCGGCACCCCCTGGCGGTGACCCTCAGCATGGGAGAACGGTCCGACGAGGACCTCTATCTTTGGCGCGAGGCGGGCGCCGACCGCTATCTCCTGCGGTTCGAGACATCCAATCGGGAATTGTTCGCGCGGATTCACCCGAATTTTCCGGGCGCGGGCCGCGACCGGATCGGAATGCTGCGGCGGCTGCGGGAAATGGGTTATGAAATCGGCAGCGGCGTGATGATCGGCATTCCAGGGCAGACCTACGACGACCTGGTGAACGACCTTCTTTTGTTCGCCGAACTCGACCTGGACATGATCGGCGTCGGCCCGTATATCCCGCATCCGGAGACCGCATTGGCGCGGGTATCGCTCGATGAGGCGATTCCGCCGGACCGAGGAGTCCCGAACACGGAACTGATGACGTACAAGGTCGTCGCGCTGGCCCGGCTCCTTTGCCCCCAGGCGAACATCCCGAGCACGACGGCGCTGGCGACGCTCAACCTGGCCGAGGGGCGCGAATTCGGATTGCAGCGAGGGGCGAACGTCTTGATGCCGAATATGACGCCGCCTGAGTACCGGCGGCTTTACGAAATCTACCCCTCGAAGGCGTGCGTCCTGGAGACGGCCGAAAAATGCCACGGCTGCATGCTCGGCCGGATCAGGCGGATCGGCAGGTTGCCCGGTCACGGCCCCGGCGGCAGGTGCCATGGGCCGATCCACGCCGGAGAGTCCCCTTCGCGTTAGTAGCCTGTTACCCCGATCGTTGGAGGAGTGTTGCCATGCTTGCGGTGCAAAGTCTCGATCAGTTCGTCTTCGGCCGTGCCCCGAATCCGGTGGAACTCCGCGGCGGGCTGGTTCTGGGAGGAGGAACGGTCGTTCCGGAATTGAATTTCACCCTGGGAACGGTTGTCATCGACGACGACACCTGGCCGAGGGTCCTCTCGGAATACGATGGGATGATCGCGGCCGCCCTGAAGCGGGCGGTGGAACTGGAAACGCCGTCGCTGGTGGTCGAATTCGAAACCCTTCCACCGATGACGATCCGTCCTCGGTGGGGGCTCGAAATCGTCCGGCTCCTTTCCGACCGGATGCGCGCCTGCGAAGACCGCCACGGCATCCGCACGGCGCTGCGGTTCACGCCGAACGACACCCGTGAATTCAACCGGCCGCCGATATTGCGCCGCGGCGAGTATTGGGACGGGATGCTTGAGGCCTTCGAAGAGGCGGCCGCGCATGGCGCCGACATGATCGCCATCGAGTCGACCGGCGGCAAGGAGGTGTGTGACGACGCACTGGTCAACGCCGATCTGGACCGCGTCGTCTACGCGCTGGGAGTGCTCGGGGCGAGGGATATGGAGTTCCTCTGGAATCACATCGTCGCAAGCTGCGAAAAGGGGGGAATCGTCCCGGCCGGAGACACGGCCTGCGGTTTCGCCAACACCGCGATGGTGCTCGCCGACAAGATGATGATCCCCCGGGTTTTCGCCGCCGTGGTCCGGGTAGCCTCCGTCCCGCGGAGCCTGGTCGCCTACACGTGCGGGGCGAAGGGGCCCAGCAAGGACTGCGCGTACGAGGGCCCCTACATGAAGGCCCTGGCCGGGGTCCCCATCTCCATGGAGGGGCGCAGCGCGGCCTGCGCGCACCTGAGCCCCGTCGGTAACGTGAGCCAGTGCGTCTGCGATTGCTGGTCGAACGAGTCGGTGCAGAACGTTCAGTTGCTCAGCGGCCGAGCCCCGGTCGTGTCGCTCGAACAGTTGATCTACGACTGCCGCCTGATGAACACGGCCGCGGCTTCCTCCGATGCCGACGCGCGGCGCTTGCGCGACTGGCTGAGCGAGTCGGACGTCGTCTACGATCCCCAGGCCCTCGTCCTCGCGCCCGACGTCGTGCTGCGGATCGCCGGAAGGATCGCCGCCGAAGAGACACCCTACCTCCAGACTCGTGCCGCCGTACAAGCCGCCGTCGACGAAATCGCCGAGGCCCGCCGCGCCGGACGCCTCCGCCTGAGCGATCGCGAACAGAAGTGGGTCGGCATCCTGCAAAACCAGGCCAAAGCCCTCCCGGACCCCGAAGAAGACTTCCACGCCCGGGTCCACCCAACCATCCCCCCAGGCAGCTATCTCCCGGCCGAATACGGGCTGTAGGTGCCGCCAGTCGGATCGGACCAAGCGGGGAAGAAGATGGCAGGAGCCCGCTTTTCATTCCCGATCTCTCCCTTGGTTTCGACGCTTTCACGAACACGCGTTTAAGCCCCGGGTTTCCCGGTCCGCTCGTCTTGCGTCTCGTCGTCCCATCCCGCTGGGTTGGCATCGGCGGACACCACTCGACGAAGACGCACGACAACACATCTCAAGCCTTAGTTGCAAATGGCATACCAACGCCCGCGCCGCTTGCTGGAACGGAAAAGAACGCGACTGGGTCACCCGAAGGGGTTGTTCTCCCTGGGGAGACTTGGTTGGTATAAAGCAAACCTCTGCATCCTCGATATAAGCCGAGCCTGGATGAAGGAAGGTCTTGGCGAATCGGTCGTATGGGAACCCAAACTGGCAGCCTGTTTTTCGAAAGGCTGCTATGCCCGAACCCCGCTTTGCGGCGCCGCCAGCCAGAAGAGGAGTCTTTCAAGGACCAATCTGGGGGGGAGGGCGCTCTTGCCCTTCATTCCGAGGTCGGCTTCCAGGAGGCGGCGGTAGAGTTCTTTCGCGCGGCCGCGGCCCAGGCGGCGGAGTTGTTGCGTTGCCTTGTCGACGACGAATCCCGGAATGCCGGCTTCGCGGAGCGCGGCGGCTAGGTTCGGCTTGTCTCCGAGCGCCTCGGTGCGCAATACGATGCGCGTCGCGGCGGCCAACTTACGGAGCGTCGCGGCGATCTGCCCCAAGACGGCGACCGGTTGCTCTCCGCCCAGCAGGAGCCGGTCCAGTTGCGTCATCGCTTCCTTCAGACGGCCCTCCAGCGCCATGTCGAGCATGTCCCAGGCCGTCTTCGCGCGCCAACTGCCGACCATCTTGTAGACGAGTTCCTCCGATACGGTCCCCTTCTCGCCGGCCACGAGGGCCAGCTTGGCCAGTTCCTGGTCCAGCAACCCCAACTCCGGACCGACGATGTCGACCAAAAGCCGCGCCACGCCTGGGGTGATTTGCACTCGGTGCCGTTTTTTCGCCCAGGTCTTGATCCAGGTCGCCGCGCGGTCGGTTGTCGCCGGTTTGCAGTCGACCGCCAGCCCTCGCTCCACCACCATCTTGTACAACCGGGTATTCGCGGGGAATGAATCCAGGAACAACAACAAAACGCCGGCTCCACCGGGCGACTCGACGTAGCCCTCCAGGTCCGCGCGGTTCTTGGTGACGAAGGGATCGGCGCCGTCGATCTCCACGATCCGATTGTCCGAGCCGAACATGGACATCGTCGACAAATCGCGGACGACCTCGGCGAAGTCGGCCGTCTTGCCTTCGTACGACGTCAACGAGAACTCGCGGTCGTCCTCCCCCAGCACCTCCGCGCGGATCTGGTCGCGCACCAAGTGCTGCAGGAACGTCTCCTTGCCGAAGAGCACGCAAACCGGCTTCGCCGAAAACGCCTCCGGCGATTCCAGATACGCAAATGCATCCAACGACCCGCTACTTTTTACACCGCGTTTCGCCATAAACACTCTCGACAAACCGATGGGCACTCCAGAGCGGCCTGAAGACCGCTGAGGCGTCAAACCGTCTTTCCACTCCCAAATCCCCAGCCTTCCTCCTTCACTTTGCCCCTTGGCTTTCACGCCTCCAACTTCCACGGCTTCCGATACTCCTGATTCACCAGGGCATTCGCCGCGTCATCCCCCTTGGCTTCCTGCTTCTGAGCGTCCCAGATGATCTTGCGTCCGGTCAGGTAGGAGACATTCATGAGATGGCCCGGGAGGACGGAGTAGTAGCCTTCGGTGAGACCCGCGGGGGGCTGCTTGCGGTCGCGGACGCAGGCGAGGAAGACCTCTTGGTGGTTGTCCTCCGCGCTGCGGAACTCGCGCTCTTCGATGATCTTCTCGCGTTTGCCATCGATCTCCTTTTCCTCCGACGTGATCGTGTATCCGGCCCGGTCCAACAGGAGCGAACCCTTGGAGCCTATGAAACACTTGCCGTGGGCGCGGAATTCGCGGCGGGCGCCGATTCGCATCGTGTATTGCATGACGAAACCGTCTTTCGCGACCGGCCCGGGGCCGTATTCGACGATCCCGTCGAGCGTGTCGGGCCATTCGCGGTTGTCTTCCGGCATGGCGAACTTCCCCCCCATGCCGACCGCCGAGACGGGGTCCGTGACCCCCATCGCCCAGTTGACGATGTCGAAGTGGTGAACCCCCCAGGCCACCTGGTGGCCGGCGCCGGAGAGCTTGAACCAGTCGTAGCCGTACCCGTAGTAGATGTTCGGATTGTAATTCCGATACGGCGACGGGCCGACGTAGAAATCCCAATCGAGTTCCGCCGGCGGGTCGCAATCGGCGGGGGAGCCCTTGCCGGGGCACCAGTTGCTATAGTCCCACGCCTTCACTTCCGAGATCACGCCCAACTCGCCCGACTGAACGATCTCGACCGCCTTTTTGTACTGCTCCCAACTCCGCTGCTGCGTCCCGATGGTGGCGATTCGATCATACTTCTTCGCCGCCTCGACGGCGTACTTCCCCTCGCCGATGAAATTGCTCAACGGCTTTTCCACGTAGATGTCCTTGCCCGCCTGGCACGCCGCGATGGTAATGAGTACATGCCAGTGCGCCTGGGTCCCGCAGAGGATCACGTCGACGTCCTTTTGCTCCAGCAGCTTGCGAAAATCGCCGACCATGGGCACCTTCCCGCCGCCGTAATGATCCTTCACGTGGTTCGCATGCTTCCAATTCACGTCGCAAACCGCCACCACGCGGTTCTTCGGCAAGGTCTTGAAGCCGTTGAGTACCTGCCGCGTCCGCGCCCCGCACCCGACGACGCCGATGTTGATGGTGTCATTCGGGGATTCGTCGGCCTTCGCGCCGGCGGCATAGGGGTGCGCCCCGGCCCAGGCAAGTGTCGTGGCGGCCGTTCCGAGGAAGGTTCGTCGAGTGGTTTTGTGAGACATGGTTGATATCCTTATAATCGCCAACGGTGGTGTCGGAAGGATTCGGGTGAATTTCGGGGCATGCTCTCTGACGAGCAAACGGGATTGGGAAGACTATAGTCTACGGTAGGGGTCCGCCGGGTGTCAACGTGACGTCCTCGGGCCCGGCTCTCGTGCTCTCGTTGTCTCGTTGTCTCTCACTCCAGGCCGATTCTCTTCGCAGTGAAGGCGGTTCTATCGCGCTCAGCGCAATCGGCATACTCTTTTGGGGGGATTATAGGCTACTGAAAGCCTCGGACTACTCCGCTTCATTTCTGAAGGGGGGTGCGACTACCCAAACCGTAGCGAAGAGGAGGAAAAAAAGCCGTGCCGCCCGAGAGGAATCGTCCTTCCCCTTATGGCGTGAACCCGGCCGGGTAAGTATACTAAGGGGTGTTGTTTTGTGTTTCAGGACATCCGCGTCGGCGCGATCGGCAGTGTTTGCTTCGCGTTTCCCCGCGAGCAAGCGCCGAACCGCCCCCGGGACCCAATCCTCATCTCTCGCCAAATGGGGGGAGCCATGCGTCGTGTCGTTGCTTTACTGGTTGTTGTCGTCTTGTTGTGCGCTTCCGAGGCTATTGCGCGGACCTGGACCACGCGGGATGGACGGACGAGGAGCGGGACCTTCGTCCGTTTGAACGGGGGGATGGTCGTCATTTCTCGTGGAGGTCGCGCGATCACCATCCCGTTCATGAGCTTGTGCGACGCGGATCAAGACTATGTCCGTGAAAAGACCGGCATGCCGGTGGGGGGTCCCCGCCGGATACGTCCCACGGAAGACCCTGTCGGGGAATCCGTGGAAGAACCTGACGATATCCCCATCCCCTATTCGGGAGAGGGTGGAGGTGCGTCCGGTTCCATGTGGGGACCGGATCCATCCTTCGATCCTCCTTCGGAGGATGACGACGTGGATTCACCCATCCCCGACTGGGCGAAGGGTTTATTAGTCGAGCGGACCTGGACGGACGTCCAAGGACGGAAGATTCAGGCAACACTCGTTCCGGACGAACGAACCGACGGCCAAGTCTCGTTGCTGAAGGATGGAAAAGTCGTCCATGTATCCCGGGAGCGTCTCAGCCCGGAGGACGTCGCTTATTTGGATGAAATACGGCAGCGGCTTGAAACGATTCGACCCGGTGTGGACAAGGGGCAAGACGACACACCGTCGGCGGGGTCGCCACCTGAAGGCCCGGGTGGTGGGCGAAAGACCCTGCCGCCGAAAAAGTCACCGTTTCCCGGGTGGCAACCGTCGGGGAATTCGCCCGAATCTTCGTCCAGCCCGCCTGGTGACGCGAGAATTCCGCACGGCGGTTCGAACCCGCCGAGAGGGGCTTTCCCAGAGCCACCGGCGACCGATATCCCGGAAACTCCGTCACCGGAAGCAACCGGTTCGAGAACGTCTCCCTGGCCCACGGCCCCTCTCCATCGAGGTTCTCCACGTTCGACGCGAGTACCGCATCCCCTTCGCAATACGGAAACCCCGCCCATCCCCGAACCACCGCCGGGCCAGCAGGTCGAATCCTACTATTGCACGAACTGCAACAAGCCCCTGGCCGACCATATCAAGGCCGGAGACCGCTGCCCTCACTGTAGCGCTTATCTGGAGTACGAAGAAAACGCCGACGGCAGCAAGAGCTATTCTCCGCGATACTATACAAGAATGGCTAGACTGGTCTTCTGGGGACTCGTCGTCGTTGGCGGAATCGTCGGGGGGATCATTCGCCGGGCGAGTTAGCGAGGCGAGACGAACAATCCCTGCTATCCGTTCGCATCGTCGCCGCGAAGGGAGTGCTTGCGAACACTCGTTCCGTCACCTACAATTGACCAGCAGTACTTCTCGGGTGCTCACTCAACCGGACGAGGTGGAGAGCGGCGGCGTCATGGAAAGTCTCTTGCTTCTGTTGCTTTTGGTGTGTGTTGTGGGTATTTGGATCACGTTGGTTACCACGAACCGGATGCTCCACGGGATGGATGAATGCCTGCGTTCGTTGCACGCGAGCGTTTCTGCGCTGCACGAGCGGCTAAAACCGCGTCGCTCCCAGGCGTCCCGAGAAACCGAAAAACCCCGAGAAGCCGGAGAACCCGATTCTCGGCCGGTCGTCGAGCAGTCCAAGTCCCGGCCGCTCGACGCCGAAGTGATCGTCGCGAAGGAGGTCCCCCAAGAGCCGCGACCGGAATTGGCGGCGGGTGCATCGGTCGGGCCGAAGCCGCAAGCGTCCCCACGACCGGCGCGCCCCGCGGAGGAACCGCCGAGGCAGCCTTCGGGGCGGGCATTTCCATGGCAGGAAACGACCCAGACGCCACGACAAGCCGCACCGCAAATGGCGTCTTCCGCGCGACGCGACACCGAGGAGCAGAGCTTCGACGGCGACATGGCGCGGACTCTGGCGAGAATTCGCAATTGGATCATCGTCGGCGAAGAGAATATTCCGGAAGGATCGTCGATAGAATTCGCGATCGCCATTCACTGGCTCCTGCGAATCGGCGTCGTTATTCTGGTGATCGGTGTCGGATTTTTTCTGAAGTATTCCATCGACCAGGGTATTTTGGGCCCATTAGGACGCGCCTTACTGGCGGCGACCGCGGGGTTCGCTCTGGTTGGTACCGGCACCAGTCTTTTCCGCGGAGCGTACCGGATATTGGGGGAAGGCCTCAACGGAGCCGGCATCGGCGCCCTCTATTTCTCGGTCTTCGCGTCGCGGTCTCTGTTCGACCTGATCGATTCGCCGACCGCGTTTGCGATGATGGTCGGCGTAACCGTCCTGGCGTGCGCGATCGCCGTCCGCCACGACAGCCTCCTATCGGCCGTTCTGGGCGCGCTCGGCGGTTATATGACCCCGATCGTCCTCGCCTCCGGCGTCTCCCATTTCGGCCTCCTTTACGGCTATCTCACCGTGTTGTCGCTGGGAATTCTCGGCGTCGCCGCCGTTCGTGACTGGATCGCGTTGAGGTATCTGAGTTTCGCGGGAACGTACTTCCTGGTTCTCGGGTCGCTGTTGATGTACTACGAGGACGCCGATTTCCCGGTCGTCTTCCCATTCCTGATCGTCTTCTTCGTCGTCTATTCGACGATGGGATTCCTCCGGAATCTGCTTCTGGGCAAGGAATCCGGCCTGTTGACGTTGCTGACGCTCTTCTCCAACGCCACCCTCTTCTGTCTGATCTCGTATTGCCTGATCGAAAGCCGATTCGGGCGATTTCAAACCGGGTATCTCACGCTGGGGTTGTTCACCTACTACACGGTCCACGCGGTCGCCCTTGGGTTGGGCCGGTTGGATCGGCCGCTCCTGCTGGGTTGCGTGGGCTTAAGTGCCCTGTTCCTGTCGATCACCGCTCCCATCATGCTTTCGAGCGAGTGGCTCGCCGCGAGTTGGGCCGTGCAGGCGCTGGTGCTTCTTTGGATCGGTTTCCGCCTCGACAGTCGAGTGCTCCGCGGCGCCGCCTGTGTCCTGTACGTCGTGACTTTCGCGCGGTTTTGCATTTCCGATCTGTTCCTCGAATATGCCGATCGGCCGGCGAACGAACTCTGGGGAGAGTACTGGCCCGGACTGCTCGAACGGCTGGCGACCTCCGGCACGGTGATCGCCTCCCTTTTCGGCACCTACCGGCTCTTGCGTGAACACGAGGATGAACCGGCGGGCAACCGCGAGCAGACGTCGGCCGTGCTTCTCGGCGCCGTCGGACTGCTCTTCGTCTTCAGCACTTTGGAAACGAACGCGTTTCTGGTGAACTTCTACCCCGGATTCCGGATGGGGGGAATCTCGCTGTTGTGGTCGGCCTTCGCCCTCGGCCTGCTCATCACGGGGTTGATGAAGGACGCCCAAATCGCTCGATTCGCCGGGCTGGGCCTGTTCGCCGTCGTATCGGTGAAGGTATTCCTCGTCGATCTGGCGGACCTGAGCCACCCCGCCCGCGTCGGAGCGTTTCTGCTGTTGGGTTTGATCTTCATCGGCGGATCGTTGGCTTACCTGAAGGCGCAGAAAGGAAGGAACGAGGGCCGCGTCAAGTAGCGCGCGGACTCGCGTCCATCCACTCCGGCCGGCGCGGAATCCTACTCTTCCAACCACCCTTCCTTGAGCCTCGCACCGTAGACCCGTGGTTTGCCTTCTCGCCGTGCGTTGAAGATGAGCCATCTATTGTCGGCGGTGAGGTAAGGGTGGGCGTGGCTCCATTGCTTGCCGTCGTAAACGGTCCGACTGAGGCAGATCCGGCGGACGTTCCCGGTCGAGAAGCGGCCGACGTAGATCGGAATGCCCTCCTCGCCGGTATCGGCGATCCAGTACTTCCCGTCCCGCGAAACGCTCACGTGACCGAAGCGTTTTTTCCCCTGGTAGACCAACGTCGGTTCCGCGTCGCCGACGGCGGCGGTCCAGACGTTGCCGCCGCGCTCGGCGTCGACGCCGGTGGAGAAAAAAATCCGTGAGCTGGTGCCGACCCACGCCTCGTGGCCGGTGGGACGCGGCGTGTGCGGCCGATCGGCGGGAAACGGCCGTTCAAAACCGCCGATCTCGAGTTCGCTCAATAGGACCTGCTTCACGTCCGGCATCCGATTCAGTTGAATGAGCACCCGGTTGCGCCCGTCGCGCGAGAACTGCTCGTGTTTCGCGTGGTAGCCCGGCTTATCCAGGAGGACGCTCCATTCGTTCGTCTGCAGATCGAGCAGGTGAACGTTGGAAGCGTCACGATCCTGGGGTCGGACGCTCACGGCATAGTAACGGTGGTCCGGCGAGACGGTACCGTAACTATAACTCCCGCGCTCCGGCGGCAATTCGGCGACGTTCTCGATCTTCAGCGTCAAGTAGTTGCACCGGCGAAGCATCTTCTTTCCCTCGACGGTTTCGGCGTAATACAGCCATTCCCCCCAAGCGTGAAACGCCGGAAAAGGCGGTTTGCCGGAAAGAATCTCGTGGTTCGATCCGTCCTCCAAATCGAAGATGTTCAGCCCGCCGGGCTTTTCCGGCAGCGGATGATATCGGATGGCGATCCGCCGTCCGGTCGCGTCGCCATAGGGCTGTTCACCGTAGATATCATCGGCGGGTCGTTCATCCGGACCGAGCAAATAGATTTCGGCGCCGCTGTGCGGATCCACCTCGACCGGCGAGCCAAGTCCGGCCGAGAAGGCGGCTCGTCCGGAAACGATCGATGCGAAGAGGCCCAATTGGAATAGAAGCTTGCACATGGTATGGCTCCTGAGACTGAAGAACGCGGTAGGTTTCCATGAACACAGCATAGCAGATGTCTTCGCGGAAGCAAACCGGCCGAGGGTAAGTCGCATGACTCAGGAGAATCGGCCTCGCCCCATTCTCGGTGATTTCCAAGCGGAGTTCGTCCGAGCCGGAATGCACCGCGTCGTCATCTCCTTTTTGCCTCTTGGGCGATTGCCCGCAGCATCCCGGCGAAGACGAGTCGATGCATCGGGTAAAGCGCATACCAATACCCCTGCCCGGCCGGCCCGACCGGGTCGAAGAGGGCCGTTTGGCGGATTTGCGAGCCGCCGCCGGTGGGCGTGACTTCGAATTCCAGCCAGGCGCGGCCCGGGAGTCGCATTTCCGCGCGGAGCCGCAAGAGACGGTCCGCTTCGAAGGCCTCGACCCGCCAAAAATCGATGGCGTCGCCGACGCGGAGTTCGGTCGGATGCCGCCGGCCGCGGCGCATTCCGACACCTCCGGCGAGGAGGTCGAACCCGCCGCGGAGGCGCCAGAGAAGGTCGCAACGGTACCAGCCGGTCTCGCCCCCGATCCGCCGGATCGGGGCGAAGGCGGCCTCCGGAGAGACCTCGACCTCCACCGTCCGCGAATCGACGATCCGGCGGCCGAACCGCGCGCCCCCCAGGAGGTCTCGCCGCCGCCGGAGGAGAGGGCGTCCGACCATCGGGTTTCGGCGAATTGGGCGTCCTCGTAGACGAGGGCCCTTTCAATCGCCGCGCGAAGCGCGCGCGGGCGGATCGCCGCGAAGGCATTCCTCGCCGCATCGTCGCGGACGACCGTCGGGTTGCGAACGCCTTCAATCAACTTCCGGCCGGTTCGCGCATAGACCGGCGTAACCAGCCCGAGCCACAGGCTGGAGAGATACGGCGTGAGCACCGGCACGGAGATCATCCAGCGCCGAAGGCCGCGGACCGCGGCGTATTCCCGCATGATGCCGCCGTACGAGACCTGGTCGGGTCCGCCGATTTCGAACACGCGGCTTTCTCCCTGCGGCAGATCCAGGGCGGCGCGGAGATAGGCGAGGACATCCTCGATCGCGATCGGTTGGGCGAGCGTGGATACCCAACGTGGACAGATCATCACCGGGAGCCGTTCCACCAACGAGCGGATCAGCTCGAAGGAAAGGCTCCCCGAGCCGATGATGATCGACGCACGAAACTCGACGACTTGGGCGCCGGAAGTTCTGAGGATCTGCCCCACCTCCTGGCGGCTGCGAAGATGGGGAGAGAGTTCCCTCGTCGCGTCGCCGAGCCCTCCCAGGTAGATGATTCGTTTCACCCCATGGTGCCGGGCCGCGGCGGCGAAATACTCAGCCCCCCTGCGGTCCGATTCCTCGAAATCGCCGGGGGTCCCCATCGAGTGGACCAGATAGTAGACCGTGTCGACGCCCTCGAGGGCCGCCTCGAGCGAGGCCGGGTCGAGAACGTCGGCGCGGACCGCTTCGGTCTGGGGGCCGAGGCGGCCGGCGAGCGCCTCCGGCCGCCGGGCCAGGCACCGCATGCGGCAGCCACGCGCCTCCAGCAGCGGCAGGAGCCGCCCGCCGATGTATCCGGTGGCGCCGGTCAGGGCGATCAAAGGGCCGTCCGTCATTCGGACGATCTCAGGCATGAAAGCGCCTCCTCGACGTGTTTACTCGCCGAAAGCTGCGAGCTGAACACGTGCCGGACGATTCCCTGCTTGTCGATGACGTAGGTCACGCGTCCCGGCATGAAGCCCAACGTCTTCGGCACGCCGAACGCCTTGCGGATTTGGCCGTCGTGGTCATCGACCAGAAGGTATTGCAACCGGTGCTCCGAAGCGAACGCCTGGTGCCGCGCGGCCGTGTCGCCGCTGATTCCGATGACGGCCGCGCCGGCCTCGACGAAATCCTCGTAGGAATCGCGGAAGCCGCACGCCTCCTTCGTACAGACGGGCGTCCCGTCCATGGGATAGAAAAACAGGACGACGGCCTTCTCTCCTTGGAACGAGGAGAGGGCAATCGTATCCCCCTGGTGCGTTTTCAACGAAACGTCCGGGGCCGGATCGCCCACTTCAATGCGTTTCATGACGGACTCCTTAATTCGAGTTCGAATTCGGGGGGACCGACCGTAACGATCCCCAGATATCCGTCCACGGTGAGGGTTTCAGCGTCCGAAACACGGTTCACCGCATCCGGAATTCCGTTCACGCAGGGAATTCCCAGTTCCCGTGCAATAATAGCACCGTGGATGAGCATTCCACCTCGGCGCTCGACGATACCGGCCGCCAGGGGGACCAAATGCGTCATCATCGGTTGAATCGCGTCGCAGACGAGGATTTCGCCCGCCTGGAAGGCCGCGATCGACTCCGGTCCGCGAATCCGCCGCGCCCTGCCGGTCGCCATTCCGGGGGCGGCCGGTTGGCCGACGAGCTGCCGCGGCTTTTCGTTGGCATCCCGGAAGGCTTCCTCGACCGGCGACGACTCCTCGGGCGTCTCCACCTCCAACGTCGTCCCATTTCTGAGAGCGTCGATCAGGTCCGGAACGATCTTCTTCGTCACTTCCGCTTTCCCCACGAGTCGTCCGGCCTTCTCCAATCGCCTCATTGCGGCCGAGGCGGCGCGGAGGAGTTGGCTCTCGATCCGGCTGACGAGAAGATTGTCGTCGTCGCGGAGCCGCCAGCTAAGCCGCCCGATCCGCAGCATGTCGAGGGCTTCATCACGTCGAGAGGGGCCCACCGCGTCGAAAAGGCGTTCTTCGAGCAGCGACACTCCATCGGACGCATGCTCTTCGGATGCCAGAGCGGCCGCCGCCGGAGAATCGATCATTTCCAGCACGCCGGGAAGAATCAAGTCGAGCCGCTCGGAGAGCCGCCGCGAACCATAGGCAATATCGAAGTACTCGCGGAGGACCCCCTGGAGTTCACGAACGAATTCGGCTCCGCCGCCGACGGTATCCAAGGACTCCAGTTTCGCCTCGCTCCCTTTTTCGGCCAGATCGGCGACGAGTTCGCGAACGTGTCCTTCGAGCGCCGCATTCCCGCGCAACCGCGCGGCCAGCGATGCCAGGGCACGGTTGCGCCGCGAGGCGAGCATCCGTTCCCCCTTCAACAGGCCGACGAATTCGTAAGGATCGTCCGGGTGGACCGCGTCGTTGTAGTAACGTGCCAGGGCGCGGACCCCGTGGGCAAAGGGAATGAACTCGTCCCAATAGACTTTCATCCACTCGGCCAGCGCGTTCCACCTCGCGGCGACCGCCTCGGCCAGTGCCGCGTCATCGAGGTCGTCGAGCGATTCCGCGGCGAACCGCTCTCCGTCCGCCTCCAACCGCGGGATCAATTCCTCCGAGACGCGAATCGCCAGGTCGTGCAATCGCTTCGCGCCGGGCCTCAGCGTGAGATACCACGCGCGCTCGTCGCCCTCTTCCGGCTCGCCGGCGGTCGTGATGGGTCGTGCCTGAAGGAGGGTGAGCCGCTCGGCGCGGCCGGTCCATTCCACATCCGGCGACCAGCGGAAGAGCGCCTCGACCGTGTCGAGCAAGACCAGCAGCGCCTTGAGGTCGCGTTCTTCCAAGAGCGGACGCGAACCCGGCTCGCGTTCCCCCCGGCGCCAATCGAGAATCTCCCCGGCGGAGCGCCGGATCGTCCAGCGGTCGGGATCGACCGAACCGTCGACCAGTCCTCCGCACTCTCCGGGAACCGCCTCGATGATCGCGAGGTCTTCTTGGAGGTTGCGAGGATCGCGTCCGAAGGCGACGCCGGAACACTCCTCCAGGGTCATCTCCTGTACGAGGACGGCCATCCGGCTCTTTTTGGGATCGAGGTTCAGTTCCTTGCGGTAGAGCAAAGCGGCATCGGACCAGAGAGACGCCCATACCTGGCGAACGGCGTCGAGCACGGCCGCCTCCCCCAGCACGCCGACGACCGACTCGTGCAATCCGGCGAACGACGAGCGGCCCGAGTCCTCCCCCGGAGCCGAAGATCGCACGGCCAGGGGGACGCGGGGGGTCAGGAACTTGAGCCCGGCCCGGATCGACTCGACCAGCCCGGGAGGAATCGAAGTCCGCAGGAAAGCGGAACGGATGCGCAGCGCCGCGTCCCAAATCTCCTCCCATCGCATCGAGTCGAGCGGCTTGCGGCCGACTTCCGCGGCCACGATTTCCTCCAACCGCGTCTGGAAAAGAAACGCCTCGTAGGCCTCCGCCGCGATGCAGAAACCCCGCGGTACGGCAAGCCCCGCCCGGACCGCCTGGGCCAGCTTCCGCGACTTTCCGCCGATTCGGCTTTCCTCGACGTCGGCCGCTTCGCTCAAGGAGATTACGTATCTTTCGTCGGGACCCATTGCCGAACCTCCTGAAAGCGGCAAACGTGCAGGAACCGGACGATGTCGACGCGGAAGAGGCCGCACGAATCGCTGCGGACGAAATGCCGCAAATAGGGATGCCTCGCGGCGAGAAAGTCCCCCGCCGCTTGGCGGCCGTGGGGGTCCTCCAAAAGCCGCGCCCTGCCGGTTACCGTGACGGCTTCGATCCGCATCAGATCGTCGGGAAACTCGGGCCGGTTGTCGATCAGAAGGGCCACGTGGTCGCATTCGCACAGCAGGCGGAATTTCCGCGTCGCCTTCGAGGTCGCGAAGACGGCCGAGGTCAAATCGTCTTCGCAGGCATAAGCGACGAGCGACCCATAGGGTTGCCCCTCTCCCTGCGTGCAGAGGACGGCGAATGACTGGCTTGCGACGAGACCACGGATGCGAGGGGCTATCGGCTCCCCCGGGGGCGTCTCCGCCGGACCATCCATCTCGATGAGGGGTTCGTCGGGAAGACTCATGCCGGCGGTCTCCGTTTCAACAATTGCTTGAGTTCGAGCCATGAGCGGGTATTGAGGACGTCGTCCGGTTCCAGCCAGCCTCGCCTGGCCTGCTCGATTCCGAAACGGATGGATTGGAGCCGGTCGGTCCGGTGGGCGTCTGTCGAGATGGCCACCTTCAGGCCCATCTCCTTGGCCAGTTTGCAGTAGACGTCGCTCAAGTCCAGCCGCTCGGGCTTGGAATTGAGTTCCAAAAAGCACCCGCGAGCCAGCGCCGCCTCCATCACGTGTTCCAGATCGATCTCGATCGGGTCATAGTAGCCCGCCAGTCTGGCCGTCGGATGTGCGTAGATATTGAAGTAGGGATTATCCATCGCGTGGATCACGCGCCGGGTCTGCTTTGCCTCCGGCAGGTCGAGATGAGCGTGGAGCGAGCAGACGACGATGTCCAGTTCCGCCAGGACCGCGTCGCTCGTGTCCAAAGACCCGTCCTCGCGGATGTCGACCTCCAACCCCTTGAGCAATCGGAAACCGGTAAAAGTTTCGTTGAGCCGGTCGATCCGCTCCATCTGCCGGCGGAGTCGCGTCTCGTCCATGCCGCCCGCGCCCATCGAATAGACCGAGTGATCGGTGATGGCCAGGTACTCGTAGCCCAGCGCGCGGGCCGCCGCCGCCATCTCCTCGAGGGTCGAACGACCGTCCGTGGCCGTCGTGTGGCCGTGGAGATCGCCGCGAATGTCTTCGAGGGTGATCAATTCCGGCAGAGAGCCGGACGCCGCCGCTTCGATCTCGCCCTGGTCTTCGCGCAGTTCCGGTGGAATATAGGGCAGACCCGCCGCCCGGTAAACCTCCTCCTCCGTGCGACCCCCGACGCGGCCGCCTTCCCGAAAGACCCCGGATTCGCGGATGGCAAGACGGTTTCCGACGGCCATTTCCCGCACACTCGCGACGTGGCCGGGCGTGCCGGTCGAATGGAAGAGCGCCGCGCCGAACGCATCTTCCGGGAAGACGCGGAGATCGACTCGTAAACCATTCCTCAAAAGAACCGCGCAGTGCGTCTTTCCCCGTAGTACCACTTCGGCGACTTCGTCATGGCCGGTGAAGCGATCCATCAAGGGACAGGCATTCTCGCACGTCGCCAATATATCCAGACCGCGAAGCGTCTCCTTCCGTCGCCGATACGACCCGCCAAGAACCACCTGATTAACCCTCTTTACCCGGCTGAGACAAAGGAGGATATCCTCGGCGAAGGGCTCCACCTCGGGAAGACGGAACCAGCGGCCCTCCCCCTCTTGCCTTTCGATCGCCACGGAAGCGGATGTGTCGGAAGCGGTGATGTCCATGTGTTATATTGAATCGTTATAATTGCGATTTGATAATGAGCTTCTGATCGGTGTTCGACGTCCGCCGAACCAACCATCCCCCAATGTCGCGAGAGCCGAGGAATCGGCCGGGTGGCACGCTCCGGGGACTCCAAAGTCAGCGCACAACTGCCCAATACTACCGTTGTTTCGTCTTTCCGGCAAGGGGAACGCGGCGGTCCCCGTCGGCTGGGGCGGTCGTTCTCGTCCCCAGCCGCCGGGGGATTCCCGCGATTGCCCAGGGGATTCTTGGGACGGATCCGGTCTCACCCGGTCGTCCAAAAGGCATCCCGGATGGACTTTTAGGTCCAACCGGTCGGGTTGCGAGTTGACCTCCAAAAAGCACCCAAGCTCCACCGCCGCCTCGAAGACCCTTTCGAGATCGATGGCGATCGGGCCGCGCCGGCCGAGCATCCGGCCGGTCGGATGGGCCCATACGTTGAAATGAGGGTTTTCCATCGCGCGGAGCATTCGGGCGGTCTGTTTCTCCTCCGGCAGATCAAGCTTCGAATGAATCGAACAGATCACGATATCCAGTTCGGCCAAGACGTCGTCGGCCAGGTCCAATGTCCCATCTTCGAGGATGTCCACCTCGATTCCCTTCAGAAGCCGCGCGCCGGAGAGCTTCTCGTTCAACTCGTCGATCCGCGAGATATGTTTCCGCAACCGTTTCTCGTCAAGACCGGAGGCGACCGTCAAACGCTTCGAATGCTCGGTGATCGCAAGGTACTCGTACCCTCGCGTTTTCGCCGCCTGGGCCATTTCCTCAAGCGTGGAGTTCCCGTCCGAGGCCTTCGTGTGGCAATGAAGGTCGCCGCGGATGTCGTCCAGTCCAACCAACCGCGGCAATGCGCCGTTCATCGCCGCCTCCACTTCTCCCTGGTTTTCGCGCAACTCCGGCGGAATAATCGTTAACCCCACCTTTTCGTAAACCTCCTCCTCGGTCTTTCCCGCGACACGGTCGTCCCCTCGGAAGACGCCGTATTCGTTGATCTTCAGTTTTTTCCCTACGGCGATTCTTCGGACGGCCACGTTGTGCGCCTTCGATCCGGTGAAATACTGCAGCGCTGCGCCGTAGCAGACCTCCGGCATCACGCGAACGTCGACCCGGAGGTCGCTTCGTAGCCGGACGCTCGACCTTGTGCTCCCCCGCGAAATCACTTCGGCGACGTCGTCGTATTCGATAAACCGGTCCATCACCGGCGAGCCCTTCCGGCATGTCACCAGAATATCCAGGTCGCCGACCGTCTCCTTGCGCCGGCGGTAGCTTCCGGCAATGACCCCCCTCTTTACCCCCTTCACGTCGCGTAGGTAGGCCAGGAGGTCCTCCGCCGCCTCCTCCACTTCAAAGAGGGGAGAACGTTTCTCGGTATCACTTTCCTTGGCCAGTTCAGCCAGTATCTTCTCTTCCGTTTTCTCTCCCAACCCTTCCAGGCCGCGGAGCTTCCCCGCTTCCGCCGCGGCGACGAGATCCGCCCGACTCGATACGCCGAGTTCCTCGTAGATGAGCTTCACCCGCTTCGGCCCCAGGCCGGACACCTTCATCAACTGGCTCAGCTCCCCGGGCACCCGGTCCTCCAACTCCTCAAGCTGCCGCAACTTTCCGGTTTCGACGATCTCCTCGATTTTCTCCACCATGCTCGAACCGATCCCGTGCAGCTCGCTCAGGTCTTCCCCCTCGTCAAGCATTTCCGCGACTCGACGCGGTTGTCCGTCGACCGTCCTGGCCGCTTCGCGATAGGATCGAATCCGAAACGGATTGGCCTCGTCAATCTCCAGAAGATCAGCCAGTCTATTGAGGATTCCCGAGATGTCGGAATTGTGAACGGGCATCGGTGTCCTCCTGGATTTCCGTTACTGCTGAAGAGGGGGGGTATCGCCACGGAATTCAGCCGCAATTCATGTGCCAATCGCCCGGGGAAGCGATCTCGATGGTCCAAGATATCGGTGTATCTCTCGACCCGGAACCGCGGCGGCGGCAACGTACGCGAACGGACCGCCCAAAAGTGTCGCGACGGAGCGACCTTTTGTCATAAGGTTTTTCTCGTGTATTTGACCAGAAGTTTTTGGTCGAAATCGGCCCGATATTTGCACGGATATCCCGCTATGTAGCACGTTGTCGTTATCCGCGAATCAAAACTGAGCCAGCCGGAGGATCAAACGATGCCGGAACTGCCAGACGTAGCCTATTTTTAGGAACCATCGCGATCCCGACGGACACTGCCCGCGGTGCCACGACACCCTGAAAACGGCGAGTGTCTCCGGACGAACCGCTCACTTCTAGCCCCATTGTCAACACAATCCGCAAGACGAGAGGATCAAACCATGTTCGGCAAAGGAATTCGCCTCTTCGAGTTGTTCGGCTTTACCGTTGAAATCGACTTGAGTTGGCTCCTCATCTTCGCACTTATCACTTGGTCGCTGGCGGTCGGCTACTTCCCCACCTTCTTCCCGGGCCAGTCGACCGGTATGTACTGGTGGATGGGATTCGTTGGGGGTCTCGGACTATTCGCGTCGATCGTCCTGCACGAGCTTTCCCACTCGCTGGTCGCGCGGCGCTACGGGCTGGAAATGCGCGGCATTCGTCTGTTCATCTTTGGCGGCGTCGCCCAGATGGATGAAGAACCGGCAAGTCCCAAGGCGGAGTTCCTCATGGCCATCGCCGGACCGATCGCCAGCGTGGTGATCGCGGCGGTCGCCTACGGCCTCTACCGTCTCGGCCGCGCCGGCGATTGGGGCACGCCGGCGGTGGCACTTCTGTTCTATTTGGGGTGGGTGAACGCAATCGTCGCCGCCTTCAACATACTGCCGGCGTTTCCCCTCGATGGAGGACGCATCCTCCGCTCGATCCT
>CAZFQG010000069.1:0-29000 GCA_964520785.1 uncultured Planctomycetaceae bacterium
GAAACCCCGCTCTTGGAGCATTATCATGCGGCTGACCCTCAGAAATCTTCTTGCCTATATGGATGGCAACCTCGAACCGGAGGATTCCGAAGATATCAAGAAGAAGATTCAGGAAAGTGAGTTTGCCACGAAATTGGAGCAGCACATTCGCGACGTCATTTCCAGAGTCAGACTCTCCACCCCCGATGTGGAGGGGGAAACCGGCCTCGATCCGAATACGGTCGCCGAGTATCTCGACCATGAGCTTCCGGACGAGCGCGTTCCGGACTTCGAAAAGATCTGTCTCGAATCCGATGCCCACTTGGCCGAAGTCGTCGCCAGCCACCAGATTCTCGCACTGGTTCTCGGATCGCCCGCCGAGGTCCCGGACGCCACGCGGGAACGAATGGTCGCGCTCCCCGAGCAGGCTCGAGCACACGCCGGACCTCCGGCTCCCCCCAGGCAGTCCGCGGCGCCCGACGTCTCCGATGACGACGAGGTGATTCTCCCTCCGGAGCTTGTCGAGGCCTCCCGTGCTTCTCAGGGTGGTAAGGTTTTCCTCGGGTTGATTGCGATCGTCGCGGTGGTGATCGTCTTGTTCCTCACGGGCAATCTTCCCTGGACCGCCGGTGAACCCGATTTGGACCGCGAGATCGCCAAAGTCGAGGGGGAACTGGATGAGGAATTGGAGAACGCCGAGGGCCTGCCGGTGAACGGGGCGACCGACCGTGCATCCAACGGTCCGACGGCATCACCCGCCGAGGAACACGGTGGGCCGGATGTGACTCCGCCGTCCCCACTGGTGGAAGAGCCGGAAGGCGACCAACCCGTTCAAGGTACGGGGGCGCCCGCCGATACCTCCTCGGTACCCATTTTGACCGCGCCGCGTCCCGCCGACCGACCGTCACGACCGGAAGACCCAACGGAGGAGACGGGGCCGGTGGAAGGTCCCTCCGAACCGGCGGGGCCCGAAGTCGCCGACCCCGGGGAGACCGTCGGTTCGGCGCCGTCCGAAGAGCCGGAGGGAGAGATCAAGCAACCGGTGACCGCCGTCGCCCCGCCTTCCGCGGAAGATCCGGAAACGTCCCCCGCCGCTCCGATACCTCCGACGCCGGTCGGCCAGTTGGTGACCGATAACGCGTTCCTGATGATCTTCGACGTGGCGGAGGGCCTTTGGCGGCGGGTGGTTTCCAATCAGATTCTGAAGTCGGGTGACCGGCTGCTCGCGATTCCGCCGTACACCCCCAAGATTCTGGTCGGCAAGGTCGTGGTGACGATGCATCCGGGTGCGGAGATCCAGCTTCTTGCCGGCGAACGAGACGGATCGCCACAAGATCCGGGTCTCGAAATCGTTTCCGGAGACGTAATCATTCATCCCCAAGTGGGGGCACGGCCGGCTCCCTTATTGAGAATGGGAGGGATCGAGGAGGTATTGTCGCTCGATGACGCCGTCTCCGCGGTGGCCGCGGCAGTCTCGCGGTCGCACCAACCGGGCACCGACCCGGTCGAGGCGGAGCGTGAACTCCACTTGCGGCTCGTTCTGCTCCAAGGCACGATCCATTGGGGAGATCGGGAGATCGGCGGGATCGACGCCGCGAATCTGGAAATCGATCCGATCAACCCCAACCAGGAACCGGTGCAACTGGAGGGGCCGCCGGAGTGGAACGGCGGCGATCCGCGTCTCTTCGGAAAGACTATCGCGATCGAAGTGGCGGATCGCATCCGACGCGACATGGCCAAGGGCGCCGCCGAGGGGAAGACGGTCGAACTCGTCCTCGCCGAGATCGCGAATGATGAAAAGGCGACGCGCGACGCGCGCGCCGTCGCGGCACACGCCTTGGCCTACATGGGGCAGTATTCCCCGCTGATCGGAATGCTCGACGACGAACGGTTTCGGCCCAATTGGGAGAGCATCGTGGCGCACCTTCGCGAGGCGGCGTCATCCGACCCGGAACACGCCGCGCGAATTCACGATGCGCTCAAGGGCGCGTATCCGCCAGGCGCCGAATTCCTTTATCGGCAGTTATGGGGATACACGAAGGAACAGCTCAATAACGAGGGGATCGCGTTGCTCGACGGCTTGGATTCGAGCATTCTCGCCGTCCGAGTCATGAGCATTCAAACGCTCGGTAACGTCCTCGGCAGGCGGCTCTTTTCGTACAACCCGACGGGGACCTCGTCGCAACGCCAGCAATGGATTCAGTCCTACCGCCCTCGCGCACAATCCGGAACGCTGTGGAAAGAGGTCGACGAAACGGGGGGCGCCGAACCCGAAGGCCCCGCGGACCGGATCAGACGCGCCGTCGAAGGAGCGCAATGACCGTATCGCGCCGCGTGTTCGCGGCCGCCGGGTCTATTTCCGGCCGACGTCGGACCGCGCCGAGAACGCGCTCGGCCGCAACTCGGTCGAATACCGCACGAGCCGCCTTGCGTCGATTGGGTCCGGCGCGACGTCCGCCCCGTAGTGCGCCAGCCGCAGGAGAGGCTCCGTGACGTCGCGCGTCACCGTAACGAGGAGGAAACCGCCGCCGGGGTCGAAATACTTGTGGTATTTCGGTTGAAATCCGCAGTGGCCGCCGTAGTCGTGCAGGTTGCCGATGGGCCCGCAGCCGAACTCGTGAAGCCCCGTCTCCGGATCGACCGAATGGTACTGCCAGTGCCGGTCGCCGTTGATGACGATCGCGTTGCCAAGATCGGCCAGGAATCCGCGGAGCCACGCCCCTTCGTGGGCGAACGCCGGGTTGGCGTGGTTGTCGTTCTTTCCCTCCTTGTCCGGCCCCACGACGCAACCGGGCGAGATGAAGACTTTGAACGTCGCGTCCGACTCCGTCATCGTGCGGACGAGCCACTCCTTCTGATCACGGCCGAGGATCGTCTTTTGCGGTCCGTCGGGGTCGGTGTTGGGGCTGCGGAAATCGCGGTTTTCCGTCATCCATATCTGCAAGTCGCGTCCCCAGCGGACCGTCCGGTAGGTCTTTTCCCGCATGGGAACCTGCTCGCGAAAAATCGCCAGCCCCTCTTCCCAGGTCAGGTCCCCGTACCGGTGTCCCTGCCAACAATCGTTTTTCACGGTGTCGTGGTCGTCCTTCATGAAGTACGACGTCGTATTCAGATGGAACGCGCGCTGCCATTCGTAGGCGTACATCCGGTTCCATTTGCACCGCGCGGCCGCGGCGTCGTGGCAAAGAGGTTCCTTGTCGTAGTAAACGATGTCGCCCGTGTGGACGAACAGGTCGGGCCGGATTTGGTCGAGAACCTTGTACGTAAAATGTCCCTTCGTGGGCGACTCGACGGAGCGGATCGCCTGGCAGGTCACTACCGCCATCCGAATCGTCGCGGGTGCGTCCGCGGCCGGCGCGGTGGTGAATCCGCCGGTCAGCGTGGTGGTCGGTTCGCCCCCTTCCGGACGGCGTCCCTCCACCGTCACGGCGTACCGGGTTCCCGGCGTCAGATCGGCCAATTCCACCTGCCTCGTGAAGTCTTTGTCCGGATCGACCGGCAACCACGGCGTACACCACTCCTCCGACCGAGTCGCCGGATGCCAGGTGACGCGGACCTCGCCAAGGGCCCCCGGCGCCGCGTCGACTTGATCCTGCGCCCCGCGTTCGAGCCGGGTCAATCGCGTCCAAACGACGGCCGAGTTCTGGTCCACCTCGCCAACCTTGAACCCGGTCGCCTGAAACGGTCCGGCGGCGAGCAGGGGAGAGGCGACCGCGAAAATGCAAGAAAGAACGATTCTCATGGGAATTCGCATCGTCGGTTCTCCGGGATGGGGTGTTGGGGGGGTAACGGTATCGCAGGTTCCATTTTAACAGCCTTTCGTCTAGCCCCCAAAGGGCTGCGGCAAGAAGACGGCTGACGAAACCGAGTCGTCCGCGGACAGGGGGGCGAATAATCCCAAGCGTTGACCCAATCTAGCCCCCGAAGGGCTGCGGCAAGAAGTAGCCTAGGGCGTGAGCCCTAGGAATTCGATATCCTGACGAAGCGCGGGAGCCCCAAGGGGGCGCCACGGAATGCGGCTCGATGCGTGTCGCCCCGTTGGAGCTCAATAATCGGCTGCCGTTCTCGCGGTCCTAGGGCTGACGCCCCAGGCTACTTCTTGTCACCCCGTTGGGGTTGGGGGCGTTGGCTACTTCTTGCCACCCCGTTGGGGTTGGGGGCGTTGGGTCTTCTTTTCTGCGGGCCCGGTGTGGTACATTCCCCCCTTGCGGGTTATTGTACTTCGCAACTCCATGGTTCACACTAATGGTTTAAGCCGGGTACAACTCCACTATTCCTCGGGGCAACGCCTTACGGAGTGTTCGCATGTGCGCAAGTTTTGACCATCCTCAAGTAGAAAAGATTGACTGGGACTACGCCTATCGACAGGGGACGCCCGAATGGGACTCCGGTGTCCCCTCTGAAGCATTAGTGCGAATCGTCGAGCGGGGGATCATCAAGCCGTGCAGGGCGATCGAGATCGGTTGTGGAACCGGGGCCGATGCCGTCTATTTGGCCCAAAAGGGCTTCGAAATGACCGCCGTCGAGGCATCTCCCATGGCGATGGAGCGCGCTCGGACTCGGGCGCAACGCGCCCGGGTGTTGATCAACTTCATTTTGGATGACGTGTTCGAGTACACGGCGGAGGCCGAGAAACACGCCTTCGTGTACGATGCCGGTTTCTACCACTTCATCCGAAATCAGGATTTGGAGGCCTTTCTGGATATGCTTTGGCGGCTGACTTTCCCCGGTTCGCACTATTTGACGATCGCGGGGAGTGACCAGGAGACGGCGGAAGGGGGCCCGCCGCGGCTCGGCGAGGAGACGATTCGCGCGGAACTGGGCCGGCTTTTCGAGGTCGTGGATTTGCGGCCCTGCCGGATGGGCAGTCCCCGACGAGCGGAGGGTTACCTCGGCTGGTCGTGCCTGATGAAACGGCCGGAGGCGTTCCATTAGTTGCATTCGGAATTGCGGTGCCTTAGAATCAAACAGGTAACCCTTCGACACGACTGTGTAGCGACTCCCTCCTTAGGACGGTGGACGTGCCGTCCGACGAACCCCCTTCGATTTCAGAAAATGACTGGAGACACGGACATGAAGACCACTCTACTTTGCCTGTTGTGCGCCGCGATGGTCGCGTTCCTCGGATGCGGCCCGAAGAGGGAGCCGGCCCCGCCGGTTCAGGACGACCTGGAGACGACGATGCCCGATGACGCGATGGAGGACGACGTCGAGGAACCGGCCGTGCCGGATGAGGCGCCGGTCGACGATCTTCCTTCCCCGACGGACGCGGCCCCGGCCGTGGAATCGCCGGCCACGCCGGAAACGCCGACGGTAGAGCCTCCGGCGCTGATGCCCCCTGCCGCCCCACCGGCGGAGGTCCCGGCCGAAGATGCCCCGCCGGAGACGCCGGCGGAAGAAGCCCCGGCCCCAGCCGAGGAAGCCCCGGCTGAGGAAACACCGGCGGAAGAAGCGCCCGCCGAGGAAGCCCCGGCTGAGGAAACGCCGGCGGAAGAAGAATCGGCCGATTCCGGAAATCAGGGGAGTATCCTCGGGGCGTTGGGGAACTCCCTCCGCAAGGCAGTCGGTCAATAGCCTCGCCGCGGCCGCCTTGGGCCGCTTCGCGATTTTTTGGGCACGGGCCGTCGCGGGGGGCCGGGTGTTTTCCAGCCCCGCGCGACGGCCGTTTTTTGAGGGAATGTCCCGGCCGCGCCGCCTGAGAGTTTCGAAGCGGCCCAGGCGTCCTCCGGTCTTCTCGGCCGTTTCTCGGGGTGGGCCCTCGCTGTGCTCCGGCGGCGGATCGAGGGGGCGTTCCGCGTCAAAAATCTCCCGGTTCTTCACCGCCGGGCGACTGGTTTGCCCGGTTGCGTTCCGCTATACTGTGGGGTGCATGGAATATCGAGCCGCCGGCTCCCGTTTTCATAACTCTCGAGGAGGATATAGTTTATGGCTTCGAACCTACCCGATTACGTCGCTTCGGCCAAGCCGGTCCCACAAGAGAACCGCCGGCCGTGGTTCATGAACACGGCGCAGACCTACGCCGGGATCATGCTTTGGTTTGTGTTTTGGCAGGACATTCCCCTGGGGAGGGCACTGGAGCCCGGCTCAACGTATAGCGCTTTCGCGGGCGGAATGCTCTCCAACGGGTTCTTGATTCCGATTCTCGGTGTCATCATCGCGGCCCTGTTCTGCCATTTTCTATTTTACCTGGTGCCGGGCCTCCTCGGAATGAAGACCGGCCTTCCCTTGTACATCGTCGGGACGTCGACGTATGGGGTACATGGCGGGTTCGCCATGCCGGGATTCTTCATGGGCGTTCTGCAATTCGGGTGGTTGGGGGTGAATTCCTATTTCTCGTCGATGTTGATCGCGTTGGCGATGGGGCAGGCGGTGAATGGACCCGTTCACATGGCAATCGGAACGATTTGGGCGATCGTCGCCGCGTTCGTCGGATTGAAGGGGATTCAGTATGTGGCGCGGGTCGCCACGTTTTTGCCCGTCCTCCCGTTGGTCATCCTGTTAATCCTTTTCTTCGCGACGGTTGGCGGCGTGGGATCGTTCAACGCCCAAGCCACGGTGGACGCCGGCGCGGCGGTGATCGCGGAAAAGACGGGGGAAGAAGGGGCCGCGGCGCCCCTTTCGTCTTTCGCCATCTTGGCCGTTCTTTCCACCTATATCGTCGGTTTTTTCGCGACCGCGGGCGCCGCGGGCGCGGATTTCGGAATGAACAACCGCGATGAGAAGGACGTCCAATTGGGCGGACTCGTCGGGGTCGCCGGGGCAACCATCTTCACCGGCGTACTGGCGATCCTCATTGCCGCCGGCGCGCATGGACTCGGAAAGGCCGCCGATGGGGCCAGCTTGAACGTCTGCACCCTGATGCCGTCCATCGTCGGCGAGGGGCCCGCCTCCCTGATGATGATTCTGCTGGTGGTGGCCGCGTTCCCTCCGGCATGTTTTTCGTCGCTGATCGCGGCGAACAGTTTCAAGACCACTCTGCCAAAGGTCAATCCGTTCCTTTCGTGTGGAATCGGAACCTTGGGTTCGATCGCCTTGGTTGTCTCCGGCAAAGCGGGAGACGCCGCCGGCGTCTTTTCGGTTATCGGCGCCTCGTTCGGCCCGATTTGCGGCGCCATGATGGCGGACTACATCCTGGCCGGATTCAAGTGGCCCGGACCGCGTGCCGGATTCAACCTGGCGGGTTGGATTTCCTGGGCGGTCGGATTCCTGGTCGGAACGAACCTGTTCGGTCTGGTTCCGGCGTTCGCCGCGTACAACCCCTGTCCGCCCATGGGCGCCTTCATCGTCGGCTTCGTCTTGTATGCCATTTTGGCCAAGGCCGGGTTGGAGGGTGAAGTACTGGAAATGCCGGCGGCCGAATAAGGCCCGCCGAGCGCGTCCTTCGCCGCGAACGCGAGCCCTGCGCGATGCAAAATGGAAAACCGCGAACCCGTACATGATCCGACGCGATCCGATTCGTCCTCCTGTTGTTTTTGATTTTTTTCAATCCAAACCGTTTGATGCGTTCGTGCCACCGGGAGATACGCGCCATGGATTCCACGCTTGAGCGAATTCCAGCTTGCATAGTCCGAGTGTTTCCGTTGCTCCTGATCGTTCTCTCGGGGGCGCCGTGTTCCCGCGGGGCCGACGAGGTCGCGTCTACCCCGTGGTGGGAGGCCGAAACGGCCATGAAGCCGGGGGGAGAGTTGACGCTCGTGGACAAACCCTGGTGGCCGAGGGCGCTGGCACTGGAACCGGGCGAGCAATTCGAGCTGCAAAGCGAGTTTCCCGGAGGGGGCCGCATGATCGTCCGCCGGGAAATCGTCACGCGTCGCGGCGGAAAGCAGACCGATTCGATCGTCTGGATCCTCGATGACGACGGCGACATGAAGTCGGGCGAAGGGGGGGACCTCGACAGCGACTGCTACGTCGTCGACTATGGTCGCGACGGCAAGGTCGACCGGATCGTCGACTATCAGGATACGAACGGCGACGGCCGGGCGGATTCGATGGACATCCGCTATTTCTACGACGGCAGGCTCCGCCGGTCGTGGTTCTCCATCGACCTCGACGGCGACGGACGGATGTGGGACCTGGCCGGGTATGAGTACTCCGGCAATTTCTTCGCCAGCGACCCCTACGGCGACGCGTTCATCTACATGAACGAATACGACCCCGAGCTGGACCGGTGGACGCCCAGTTGCGAATGTCCCTTCGCGTTCTACGATCTCGACGGCGACGGCTGGTCCGAGGCGGTAATCCGAATCGCCGCCGCGCCGATGGAACTCGATCCGCGGTCCGACGAAGACATGGACTACGGAAACACGGTGTTCCACTACACGGGTCCCTTCACGCCCCGCATGCGCCGTCCCGCCGTGGCCAACGTGCGCTATAGCCGCGATCTGGACGGGCTGAGTTCCGACGAACGGCCCCTGCATTACGACATCGGCTTCAACATGACCGGCCGGACCCCCTACGACATGGAAGGGATCGAACGGACCGATCCGCTCAGGCGGCACCCCAAGACCACGCGGGTGATTCCCCACGAAAAGCTGATCGAATTCGCCGAGACGTTCGAAGCCGACGCGACCGGCTTCAGCCAACGCGAATTCGCCGACGCCGGCGTGACCCTCGGCGCGGGAGACCGGCCCGACCTCGACCGCCGCTGGGAGGGCATCTTCTGGACGTGGAACCGGCGCTTCATGCACAATTCCGGCGGGCCGATCCAGCATTGGAATATCCGCCACGAGTACTCTCCGGCATCCAGTACCAAGCGGGTGCTTTACTACAGCCGGGTCGACCGGCGGATTCATCTGCAAGGCGCGACGGACGGCTGGATTCGCGTCGGCCGTCTGGTCGACAAGGAACCCTACGGGGAAATCCGGATGTTCGATACCGACCGCGACGGCCGATTCGACCGCTGGGAGTACTACCGCACCGGCCGGGCCGAGCCAATCCGCACGGCGACTCCGCGGGACTTGGGAATCCGCGAATTGCCCCCCGACTGGGACGCGTTAAAAAAGCTCTACCAGGAAGAACTCCTCCCCGAGGCGATCGAGGCGAACGAAACGATGCTGGCGGCACTCACCGAATTCGCAAGCGGCACATCGGGCGGGCTCACTCCTACCCCCCAACTGGAGGACGCCCTGGAACGTGCCGATTGCCCTAGCGAACGGCTCTATATTCTGGAACTCCTCCGCGAAGAGCACTATGCGCACGTCCGCGCCGGGCTCCGCGAGCAGGTCGAGGGGGAGATGGATCAGGTCCCGATCACCGATTTGCGGTTCCGCGCCGAGGAGATGGCCGCTTCGGAAGAAGTCTGGACGAAAGCGCGTCTGCTGGCCGACTTCGAAACGGCCTATGGAGAAGGCCGCTATGGCGACGCCGTTGAAATGCTCCGCAAGTGGCGCGAGGTCTTCAAGTAGTCTCGCCTTGGCACTTGCCGCGCCAGTGACTACCCGACCTCGTACGCGATTGCGAATATACCCACTTAGGGGGTCGCTTAGGGTCGCCGTCGTACCCCGTGCCAGGATTACCCCGTCAGCAATTCGGTTTCCACGACGGCGGCACGGAAGGGTTTGCCCTAAAGTCTCATTTTTTTCACCCGACCCGGCGCGCACCTATTGGCGCCCAAAAAACCGCCGTTGACTTCTTTCGCCTAAATTCGCATACTTCACCCTCCACTATTGTCTGAAAGAATCGCGCCGGCGAGCGCGGTTTATCTGTTAAGAGTTTTTTATGAATATGCCTGCTATTGAGGATTTGAAAGCCTATTGCACCGACTTGGCGACGCGTGCCAAGGCCGCGGCGGCGAAGTTGGCGAGTGTTCCCGGTCGGAATAAGATCGACTGGCTCAACCGGAGTGCCGACCTATTGACCGAACGCTCGGTAGCCTTGGCCGAGGCGAACCACGTCGACATCGCCAATGCGCCGCAGTACGGCCTGAGCGACGCCCAGATCGACCGCCTCCGTCTCACTCCCGAGCGGGTCCAAACCATGGCGCGAGGCTTGCTCGAGGTGGCCCTGCTGCCGGATCCGGTGGGGAGGATCATCGAATCGAACATCCGCCCCAACGGATTGGAGGTTCAGAAGGTCCGGGTGCCGTTGGGGGTCGTGTTCTTCATTTATGAGTCGCGGCCGAACGTCACCGCGGACGCGGCGGCGCTGTGCGTGAAGAGCGGCAACGCGGTCATCCTTCGCGGGGGGAAGGAGGCGGTGCATTCGAATCTGGCCATCGCCGGAATCCTCGCCGAGGCGGCCGCCGAGTGCGGCCTGCCACCGGACGCCGTCCAACTGGTCGAGACGACGGACCGCGCCGTGGTGGGGCATCTCCTCGCCATGCCGGAGTTCATCGACGTGGCGATTCCGCGAGGCGGAGAAGGGCTCATCCGGCGCGTCAGCGCCGAGGCGAAGATGCCGGTCATCAAGCACTACGCCGGCAACTGCCACGTCTACATCGATCAGGCGGCCGACCCGCGAAAGGCGGTCGAGCTGACGGTGAATTCCAAATGCCAGCGTCTGGGCGTGTGCAACGCGGCCGAGTCGCTGGTGATTCACGCGGACGTCGTCGGCACGCTCTGGCCGAAGATCGCCGAGGCGCTCTTGAAGAACGGCATCGAACTCCGCTGCGACCCCCGCGCCAAGGCGCCGGTTTCCGGCGCGAAGGACGTGAGTGAGGAAGACTACGCGGCGGAGTACCTCGCCCCGATTATCTCGGTGAAGGCGGTCGACTCGCTCGACGAGGCGATCGAACACATTAACCGCTACGGTTCCGGCCACACCGAGGCAATCGTCACGAACGACATTACCACCGCCAGGGAGTTCGTCACGCGAGTCGACAGTTCCGCCGTGATGGTCAACGCCAGCACGCGGTTCAACGACGGCGGCGAATTCGGACTGGGGGCGGAGATCGGAATCAGTACGGACAAATTCCACGCACGCGGACCGTGCGGGCTCAACGAGTTGACGAGTTACAAATACATCGTGTACGGAAACGGCCAATGCCGCTCGTAAGGGCGGCGTTGGACTCGCGGGACGCGTAAGAGCGGCGCCGGATGGCCGACAGCATTCTCAACCAATCCGAGATCGAAAGCCTCATGCAGGCGCTCTCCTCGGGAGAGGCGCCGACGGCGCCGAGTCCGTCGCCGCCGGCCGGCGGCGCGCCGGCACCGGCGGCGGTCAAGGCGGCCCCGGCCGCCACTCCGCCCGCGGCGGCGATTCCCTTGCCGACCGGTCCCAGGCGCGGCCGCGAGCGGATCACCACCTACGATTTCAAGCGCCCCGAACGCGTCGGCAAGGAGCAGATGCGGGCGCTCCAGACGATGCACGAGGGGTTCGGGCGAAACATCGCCGCCGGTCTTTCCGGAATGCTCCGGACCATGGTCGAGGTGAAGCTCATCAGCGTTGACCAACTTACCTACAGCGAACTGATCTTCAGCCTCGACAACCCGACCTGCTTCAATCTGCTAAGAGCGGAGCCGCTGGCCGGGAATCTCATCATCGATCTCGATCCGACCATCCTCTTTCCGATAATCGACCGGCTGCTCGGCGGGCGCGAAGCGGGCGCGCAGATCAAGCGGACGCTCACGGAGATCGAACTGCGTCTCGTTTCGCGGATCACCGATCTGTTGCTCCGCGAGTTGAAAACCGCGTGGAAGAACATCCTCGAACTCGACCTGGAGGTGATCCGCGTCGAGAGCAACCCCCAACTCGTACAGATCGTTCCCCCGAACGAGGTCGTCGTGTTGATCAGCTTCGAGGTCCTCATGCACGAGATCCGGGGGATGATCAACCTTTGCATTCCCTTCAACGCCCTGGAGAAGATCAGCGGCAAGCTGACCTCGAACAGTTGGATCACTTACGGCCAGCGCGAAGTGGCGCCGGAAAACGTCCATCAGACGGCGAAGAACATGCGCCATGCGTCGGTCGAGTTGTGCGTCGAACTGGCACGGACGCAAATCACCACCGGCGATCTTCTGGAACTGCGCGTGGGGGACATCATCACGACGGAAAAGGATAAGCGGAGCCTGTTGCGGGTGAACATCGAGGGGACGCCGAAGTTCCTGGGCTTTCCGCGTTCGGTCAAAGGGCGCAAAGCGATTCTTATCGACGACCGAATCCCGGACGAGGAGCCGCCGATCACCCGGAAAGGGGCATAGGCGAGCGGATTACGGTTTCGCTCGTTCCTCGTGTCCCCCGGGTTCATCGACGGCCCCCCAATGGCCGGATTCGCCGGCGATTTGACTTTCCCGGCGAAAACTGATAGGGTAACGCCTGCTCAACGCGAGCGGCCCGTCGCCGCTTGCTTCCGCTCTTCGCTCTAATCGTATTCCGAATGCTTCCATTCCTTTTCACCGCTTTCCTGGTCGACTTCTGCGCCGCCGGATCGTGCTGCGGGCCGTCCTGTCCCATGCCGGCGGCGCCGTCGCCGACCGGACCGCCGCCGGGCGTCGTCCGCGTGACGAACGCCTTGGGCGGTGCGCTGCACGTCGGCTCGGCGACGGTCGTCGCCAATTTCGCCGACCGGGACGCCGTTCTCACGTGCAACCATCTCTTCAGCGAAGGGGTGGGGCGGATCACGGTCTTCTTTCCGGATGGACGCGCGTTCGGGGCGAACCTGCTGAAGCAAGAACGCCGGGCCGATCTGGCGGTACTGGAGATTGCCTTCTGCGGGGTGCCGGCAGTGCCGCCGGCGAGCGCGGATCCGCCAATCGGCCGGACACTCATTGCATGTGGCTTTGGACGCGGAGACTTTCGGACGATTCGCGGAACGCTCCTTGGTTACGCCGCCGGACCGGGGCCGGCCATGTTCGAACTCTCCGGCGCCGCGCGGAGCGGCGATTCCGGCGGACCCGTCCTCGACGCGCAAGGGCGGCTCGTGGGCGTCGTCTGGGGAACCGACGGCCGAGTAATCGTCGCGACGAGCGCGTCCGCCGTTACGGCGTTCCTGCGCAGCGCGCTCGACTCCCTGACGGCGAAGGCGTCGCGATCGCGGCCCCCGGTTCGCGTCCTCCCGGAAGGACCGGTACCGGAGGAGGAACCGGATGACGCATCGCAATCACAAGGGCAAGAGGCGAACCAACCGCGAGCGGATTCAAAACCGGCCGACTCGCGACCTCGCAAAGAAGAAACACCGCGGCCGGGGTTGCCCTCGCCGAAGCCGGTTCGCAAACCGGTCCCGCGTCGCCCAGGGGTGGCGGACTCCGCCCCGTGGGATATCCTCGCGTGGACGGGCGTCCTCCTCTGCGGGACGAGTCCTTTGTCGCTCGCGCTGTTGTGGTACCTCCGCTATCGGAGAATCCGCCGCGCCGCCGGCGCGATTCTCCCCACCGTAACGCGCTACTCGCCGCTGAACGACCGGTACGCGGCGCAACTGAACGACGTTTTCGCCCTCTGCGGCCGCAGCTCCACCGCCGACGCGACCCTCGGCCGCGAATACGACCGGGAACTGGAAAACGCCGAAACCGGCAGCGACCCGGTGATCGCGAAATGGGCCAAACAACTGCGTCGCCGCGTGGCCTCGAAGTTCTACAGAATTCACGACGACGACCCTCTCCCCGCCGAACCCCTGTAATTCCTCCTCTTATTCTCCGTCACTTTGCACTCAATACCCAACACCCATAACAGGAGTACCTCATGTCCACACTCGGTAGAGACACCTTCCAAGACGCCATCACCCGATTCCGAAACCGCTCCATCCACGCCTACGTGGGGCACTGCCTCATGTTTCGCGGTCAGATTTTGCAGGACGGCGAGTTCGGAGTTCAAAGCGGTTGGGATACCGCGACGAACGAGTTCATGCTGGAGCATCTGTTGCATCTGGACTTCCTGCGGCGAAAGATTACGCACAACCCGCAAGCGGAAGACATCAAGACGCTGGAGGAACGCGCCAGGGATTTGAGCGTGACGCTTCCGGACGACCAGAATCTCAAGAGCCCCATGGGTGACGAGGTGGCACGCCCGGCGGGCCGCGAGTTCGACCTACCCTACCGGCTCGACGGGACCGACCCGAACATTCCGCTCCTTTCGGAGATCGATCTGCGGAACGTGGACGCACGGATGTTCGCCACGGCGCTCGACCAGCACATCGTCGAGGCGACCCGGCTCGACAGCCGCTACGCGACGTACCGCATCACCCCCAGGGAGTCGCTGATGCTCTACTCGTCGCTGAGCGAGCTGTTCGACATGTGCGTCTCCTTCGGCGGCGACGGCAACCGCCTGCCCATTCCGCACGGCGTCCGTCCCAGCGAGGAACCCCAGGGCGTCGCCGCCTCCCCCAACCGCGAGCGGGCCCAATCGGCCACGAAAGCCATGGCCGGCTGATCCCGTAAAGACGCGATCGACAAGGCGGGAGGTAACGCCTATAGCCCCAACGGGGTGGCAACATGCGGATAAGTCCGTTTCGTCAATCGCGGCACTGAGACTTCACTTGATGTCTCGTTTTGCACCAAGTTCCATTTCTGTGCCCCTTCTCCCCATGAACCATCGCACTTCGAATCCACCGGCCGCACCACCTGCGCGGCCCCCCCTCCCTCAACTCCACCAGCTCCTCGTCGAATGCCAAGACGAAGAAGAGCAACGGCTGTTGTACGAGCGACTGGTGGAGGAGGGGTATAGATGTCGGGTGGTGACGTTGTGAGGAAGACCCGCGACTCGCTCCATCTCACCCTCACTACCCCCCTCCACGATTCCTTCCGGGTCCGGCAGGTTGCCGGGATGTTCGACGTGCCGATGGAGGAGAAGCTGCGGCGGGAGATCACGGTCGAGGTGCCGGACTTGGAGCATCCCTGGCGGATCGGGTTGATCGTCGGACCCTCGGGGAGCGGCAAGACGAGCGTCGCCGCCGCCCTCTTCGGCGAGAACGTGTACCGGAATCCGCCGTGGCCGGAGGACCGCGCGGTCATCGACGTCTTCGACGAGCGTCCGATTCGCGAGACGACCCGGCTCCTGACCAGCGTGGGATTCGGTTCGCCGCCAAGCTGGATCAAGCCGTACCACGTTCTCTCCCGGGGTGAGCAATTCCGGTGCGATCTGGCCAGGGCGATTGCCGAAGCGGAGGGCACCGTCTGTTTCGACGAGTACTCCAGCGTCGTTGACCGGACGGTCGCGCGGTTCGGCTCGATGGCCCTGGCCGGGGCGATCCGGCGGCACGATCTCGTCGACCGGTTCGTCGCGGTCACGTGCCACGACGACGTCGCGAAGTGGCTCGCACCGGATTGGATTCTCGACTTGGAGACCGGCCGCGTTGCCGACTACCGCGCCGGCGGCGCAAGGAGGCGGCTTCGGCAAGAGCGAGTGCGAGAGCGAGAGCGAGAGCGAGTGCCACAAGCGGAGAAAATCGCATTGGAGGTCTTTCGTTGCGGACGCCGTGCTTGGCCCTTGTTTGCGCCGCATCATTATTTGAGCGGCACACTGGCTCCAGGCTCACGGTGCTATCTGGCGCTGTGGAAGGGGCGGCCGGTCGCCTTTTGCGCGACGGTGACGCTCATCGGGAGGAAGAGCCGCCGGCGGATCAGCCGCCTCGTGACGCTGCCGGACTTCCAGGGCGTCGGAATCGGAACGCGGCTCGCCGAAGCGGTCGCCACACTCCACGCCGCGGAAGGCCACCGCGTCACCATCACGGCGAACCACCCCGGCCTGCTCGCCTACTTCCACCGCGGCCCCTCGTGGCGGCTCGTCGGCCTCAAGAAGACCGGCGGTCGCGCCGGCGGACCCAAGATTCCCACCTACCGCGGCTCTCCGGGAAGGGCCGTCGTTTCGTGGGAGTGGGTCGGGGAAGCTCGGTGAAAACCGAAAACCACCAAACCCGTACAACCGCGCGTCCACTCGGCGCCGGCGATAGCTCATGTCGATGCTCCGTCTCATCCGTCCCGTACTTCGCCCCTCCGGCCGCGGCCCGGGGAATGGGCAGTTTGCGCTGCAGAAGGAATTGCGCCGGCGGAACCTGCCTTGGCTGGCGGTTGGCGGGGTTCCGGCGGACGCCGACGTGGTGTGGTTCTGGTCGTGGGAGGATCGTGGGGCGCTGTTGGAGCGCGAGGCGGCCGGTCGGCCGTACGTGGCCGGGCCGAACGTCCTCTTCGAGAACGCGAAGGAACCTTGCCGGAATGAAAGCGAACGGCGGCTCTGCGCCGCCATGCACTGCGGGCTGTGGCTGACGGAGTCGCCGTGGTACGCCCGGTTGATGCGGCGGTGGTTTACTTCGAACAACAAAACACCCATACGGATACTTCCCTATCCGCTCGATCCGATGCCTCCGGGACCGGGACCACTCCGGCATGATCTGCTGATCTACGCCAAGAGCGGCTACCGTGGCGCGACCCTCGCCAGGCTTCGCCGCCGCTTCCGAAACGTAAGAATCCTCCGCTACGGACACTACCGCCGCGACGCGCTCCTCGAAGCCGCCTCGACCTCCGCCGCATGCGTCTACCTGAGTGACGACGACCGCGGGCCGCTCGCG
This sequence comes from uncultured Planctomycetaceae bacterium, assembly GCA_964520785.1. Classification (GTDB taxonomy): domain Bacteria; phylum Planctomycetota; class Planctomycetia; order Pirellulales; family Thermoguttaceae; genus CAZFQG01. Next base: position 16,415 of record CAZFQG010000069.1, read on the forward strand.
CTGGCTGAAATCCTCGCCTCCGGTTGCCCCACCGTCGGTCTCCCTCGCGGCGCCCCGTTCCTGAACCACGGCGAGAACGGCTACTTCGTCCGCGACCTCGAGGCCGGCACCCTCATCGACGCCGTCGAGCGTACCCGGCTGCTCAACCGCCCCCGAATCGCCGCCGCCTCCCAAGACCGTTTCGCCCCGGGAAGAATCGTGGATACGATACTCCCTTGGCTCAAAGAGACATAACCTCCCACCTCCTCGCCTCACGGCCCAACCCCGGACCCTCTCCATGTCCTCTCCCCTGCAATACTTCGTCGAACTCTTCGCGCGGCGCCATGGTCAGGCGCGGCGCCGGGTCAGGGGGATGAGCGATTCCTTGCTGGAGTGGGGAAGGCGGTATCTGCCGGATCACTTCAAGCGGCCCCCTTCCAAACTGCATCTCTATCTTTCCAGTCGGCTCGGTTCGATGCACCGCCGGCGCGGAACGCGATTGAACGTCCTCGCCCCGCGCGGGTCGGCCAAGTCGACGCTCGTGACGCTCGCCTACGTCCTTCGCGCGGCCCTGTGCGGGACGGAGAGGTACATCTGGATTCTCTCCGACACGAAGCCCCAGGCAATCGCCCATCTGGAGAACATCCGCCTGGAACTCGAAGAAAACCTCCTGCTCCGCGCGGAATTCCCCGCGGAGGTCGTGCCGCCGTCCCCATGGCGGGCCAACCGGCTCGTCCTGGGAAACGGCGCCGCGATCGAGGCGTTCGGCACCGGTCAGCGGATTCGAGGCAAGCGCCGCCGCGACGAGCGCCCCACCCTTATCGTGTGCGATGACCTGCAGAACGACGACCACATCCTCTCCGCCGCGCGGCGCGAGAGGGGGCGGACCTGGTTCCACGGTTCGCTCCTCAAGGCGGGGACGCCGAAAACCAACGTGATCAACCTGGCGACGGCCCTGCACCGCGAAGCGCTGGCGTTGGAACTCTGCCACACGCCCGGGTGGGAGTCCCGGATATTCAAGAGCATCGTCCGCTATCCCGCGCGGATGGACCTGTGGGAGGCGTGGGAGGAGCGCTACGCCGCGCCGGACGACCCCCGCCGCGACGAGGCCGCTTTGGCCTTCTTCGAAGCCAATAGGAAGGAGATGACCCGCGGCGCGGCGGTCCTCTGGCCGGAGGTGGAGGACCTCTACGCGCTCATGCGGCTCCGCGCCGAAGGGGGCGCCGCCGCGTTCGAGCGGGAGAAGCAGAATTCGCCGGTCAACCCCGAGCTGTGCGAATGGCCCGAGCGGTACTTCGACGAGCATGTCTGGTTCGAGGCATGGCCAAATGATCTGCGGCTGCGGGCCATCGCCATCGACCCCAGCAAGGGGGCCGATTCGCGCCTGGGAGATTACTCGGCGATCGTGTATCTCGGAGTGGGGCGCGACGGCAGGCTCTACGTCGAGGCCGAACTCGTCCGCCTCCCGGTACCCGAGATGATCGCCGCCGCCGTCGACGCGGTCCGACGTTTCCGGCCGGATGTCTTCGGCGTGGAGGCCAACCAGTTCCAATCCCTCCTCGCCGACGAGATGCAAAGGGAATTCCGCGCATCGGGGATGCTTGCCGTGCGGCCCGCCCTGATCGAGAACCGCGACAACAAGCTTGTGCGAATCCGCCGCCTGGGTCCCTACCTGGCCGCCAAACTCCTCCGCTTTCACCACCGCACTCCCGGCACGCGGCTCCTGGTCGACCAACTCCGGATGTTTCCCATCGCTGACCACGACGACGGTCCCGACGCCCTGGAAATGGCCGTCCGCCTGGCCCAAAACGCCCTCCGCCCGTCCCTGGATGACGGACTGGGTGGAAGGCTGGCGTGAGGGACAACCACGAAGCGAGAGGCGATAGCATAGGAAGCGAATGACACGTTCCAAACCGCGACAAACTCAAACGAAGAGGTCCCCCAATGTCTCTCCTCGAAACCTTCGACACGCTCTATCGCCGCTTGGTCAATCCGCATGAACCGTTCCTCGACGACGCGGACGGGGAATCGTGGCTGCCCCTTCTGAGTGGGCGGAATGATTCTCGCGCCGCATCCGTCGCGACGGAAGAGGAACTCGCCGCCGTCCGGGAAGAGTGCCGCGCGCTTGCCGTTTCGAACGAATTCGCCGTCAACGGCCACGAAAACCGCATCAGTTACGTCGTCGGGACCGGCCACGCCTACCGTCTGGCGGCCAGGCCCGGCGCAGCGGTTCCGCCGGACGAGTTGGCCGCCATGGAGGCCGTTCTAGGCGAATTTCGCGAGGAGAACGGCTGGTACCGGCGCCAGCAGGAGATCGTCCGCCGGAAGGACCGCGACGGCGAATGCTTCCTGCGGCTCTTTCCGGCCCCCGACGGCTCGACCGCCGTCCGCTTCGTCGAGCCGGGCGAGGTGACGACACCCAAAGAGAAAACCGCCGACAGCTCCGCCACGTTCGGAATCCGGACCGATCCGCGCGACGTGGAGGCGGTACGCGGATACTACGTGAACGGCCGCTTCGTTTCGGCCGCGACGATCCAGCACCGCAAGGCGAACGTCGACGCCAACGTCAAGCGCGGCCTGCCGCTGTTCTTCCCGGTCCGCAAGAATCTCCGCCGCGCGGAAAACCTGCTGCGGAACATGAGCGTTCTCGCCGAGATTCAATCGGCCATCGCCCTCATTCGAAAACACGACACCGGCGCCGCGGACGGCATCCGCCGCTTCGTCGAAAACGGCGCCGACGCCACCGTGGCGGAGCCGTCGGGGAGCGTCACTCATTACCGCCGCTATGCCCCGGGGACGATTCTCGATACGTCCGCCGGAATCGACTACGAATTTCCGGCCATCGGCCTCGACGTCGGCCGGTACGTGGCGGTCCTCAAGGCCGAACTCCGCGCGATCGCCTCGCGGCTGGTGATGCCGGAGTTCATGCTCACCTCCGATGCCTCCAACGCGAACTACTCCTCGACGCTGGTCGCCGAAGGCCCGGCGGTGAAGATGTTCGAGCGGCTCCAGCACGAAATGATCGAGGAAGACCGCGTGCTCTTCCGCCGCGTTCTCGCCCACGCCGCCGCCTGCGGCCGCTTCTCCGCCGCCAGTCTGCACGACGTCCGAATCCACGCCACCACCCCACTGCTGACCACCCGCGACCGCCTCAAGGAAGCCCGCGCCGACGAAATCCTCGTTCGCAACGGCGCCATGACCCCGGAGGTGATGGCGAAGCGGCACGGGGTGTAGTTCCCCCGGTCCGTATTTTCCCTGTCTCAAAGTCGCGAAACGCCCGCCTTTGATTCGGGGCGCGCAACGGCTATACTGGCAACCGAGAGAGCAAAACGGACCGTGCGCCAAGACGAACCCACCATTTCATCCGAGACCACATGAGATACAAGGGATTATCACGAATGAACGCCTGTTCGAACATTCTGCTGATGGCTTGCGTTTTGGCGGGTAATTCCACCGCGGCGGAAACGCTTGCCGTCAACAACCCGGGATTCGAAGTCGGAGATTCACGACCGGTGGGCTGGACATGGTGGTCGCGAGACCAACTCGGCGAGGCGGTCGTTGTTTCGGAACCGATCTTCGATGGAAAATCCGCCGTTTGCGTGCGATATGACGGTAAACGCGACTGGGCATTCAGTTCCCGTAGCCACTTCCCCGTCAAGCCGCAAGACGCGTTCGTCGCCGAAGCCAGAATCAAGGCGGCCCAGGGGACCGTCACGCTCGCGGTCGTCGGATACCAAGGGAACGAGGTCGTCGACTGGAAGCTCTCCGAGGCGGAACCCGTCGGCTCCGATTGGACCGACGCGCTGGAGCGGACGCTGGACGTCGAGAAAGCCGCCGCAACGGAGTGGACCACCGCCCGAGCGTACGTAATCATTCCGCCGGAGTGTGACGGAATTCGAGTCCGTTTTGTCGGCGACGGCACGACACTGGCTTGGATCGACGCGGTTTCGCTCAAACCGTGGCGCCGCGAACCGAAACCGAAGGTTCGCGGATTCGCTCAGGCTCGAGTGGCGGAACCACTCGACCGGGGCCTGCTCGCGCGGCCGCTGGAGGGCGGCAAGGTCTACCTCGGCTGGCGACTCCTCGTCTCGGACGCCCCGAACACCGGTTTTCACGTCTATCGGCGGCCGGCGTCCGCTTCCGCCGACGAGCCGACACGGCTGACCGAGCGACCGTTGACGCGTTCCACGAACTACGTCGATACACCGCCCGAGAGTTCCTCCAAATGGTTGTATTCGATTCGTCCGATCGATGCGAATGGCTCGGTGGGAGCGCCGTCGCCGGCGGTGACCGTCGACGTTGCCGAACATCCGTCCGACTACGTCTCGCTCAAACTCGACGGCAACCACGACTTCCAGAAGGTCGGCATCGGCGATCTGGACGGGGATAAGCGGTTCGATTTCGTCATCAAACGGCCGAACTCCAATATCGACCCTTACCACAAATACTGGAAGAGAAGCACCGAGCCGTACAAGCTCGAAGCCTACCGCGATGACGGAACGTTCCTGTGGCGGTACGATCTCGGCTGGAGCATCGAGACCGGCATCTGGTATTCGCCCTACGTCGTCTACGACTTCGACGGAGACGGCAAGGCCGAGGTCGCCGTGAAGACGGGCGAGGGCGACCCGCGCGACGAGGACGGCCGGGTGCGCAGCGGGCCGGAGTTCGTCACCATTCTCGATGGGGAAACGGGGCGTGAGATCACCAAGGCTCCGTGGCCCTCGCGGGAAGGCTTCGGCACGAACCGCCCGTACAATTACCAGTCGCGCAACCAGTTGGGCGTCGCCTATCTGGACGGCAAGACGCCCTGCCTGATCGTTGCGCGAGGCACGTACAACATCATGAAGGCGGACGCCTATCAGTTTCACGACGGGAAACTCGAGAAGCTCTGGAGTTGGGATAACAGAGGCCTGGGACGCCGCTACTGGGGTCAGGGCGCCCATTGGATGCACGCCGCGGACGTCGACGACGACGGGCGCGACGAGGTGCTGCTCGGTTCGATCGTCCTCGACGACGACGGTGACGTCCTCTGGTCGACCGGGCTGGGACATCCCGACCATTTCTACGTCGGCGACCTGAACCCGGCACGTCCGGGTCTGGAAATCTACTACGGCATCGAGAATCGCCGGGCGAAGAACGGCATGTGCATGGTCGACGCGAAGTCGGGAAAGCTCCTTTGGGGACATGACGAGCAAACGCATCACATCCACAGTTCCGGGCTGGTCAGCGATATCGACCCGGCGCACCCGGGCTGCGAGTGTTACAGCGGCGAACGGGACTACGAAGACAAACGCTGGTTGCGGACGTCCGAAGGGAAGGTCATCTCCACCAAGGACCCGGGCGGTCTCGCACCCCGGGCCGCGTTCTGGGACGCCGATCCCTATCGCGAGTTGGTTCGAGGAAATCGAGCAATCCAGAAGCTCTCCGGAGAGGAGGTCGGCCCGAAGATAGACGGCCATGTGGCCGCGGTGGCGGATATTCTGGGCGATTGGCGTGAGGAGCTTATCGTTAGCGTTCCCGGCGAACTGCGGATCTACACGACGACGATCCCGACCGACCGCCGCTTCCCTTGCCTGATGCAGGACCCGATCTACCGGATCGACGTGGTTCATGCGGCGATGGGGTATTTTCAGGTGCCGATGTTGAGCAAGTGGCCGGGTTCCGCCGGGGTGGAGAGTGGCGACGAATGAACCTCACGCGAAGCCGCTAAGCCGCAACGGTACGCACAGGTGCCACGCCGTGCGAGCCTCCGGCGATGGGCGTGGCAAACCTCCGCGCGATTCTCCACGCCCTTCGTTCCTCAGGGGGCGCCACCTCTCATCCTTTGGTGGAGCGAAAGGGGCCTAAAATGAGAGCACCAATAAACGACATCCATATCGGAAGACGCCGTTTCTTACGCCTTCTATCCGGTCGATCTGCGGATTTGCGGCGGCGTCAAGCCGAAACCCCTGGTCGAAGACACGGTACCGACCGTTCCGTTGCGCGCGCTAATCCCGAAGGGAAGCAGCAGCATTCCGGTCGCCGGTCGCCGCGTATCGAGCGATCGCCTTGCGAACTCGGGACTCCGGGTGCAAGCCTCCTGAATGGCAATGGGCCAGGTCGCGGGCGCGGTTGCCGCGTTGGCTGCACAGACGAACCAGGCACCCTCTTGACGTATCGCTACATGACATTAAGAATGTGCTTCGGAAGTGCGGGGCGATTGTGCCCGGCGCATAGTGGAGTGGCGGAGATTGCGTCGCCCGGTCTTCCCGGGGCAGTGAATCGATTTGGCAAAGCGAAGTTTCACGAAACAGAGAAATCATGAACACCCTCTTCATCACCGGCGTCAGTTCCGGCCTGGGCCAGGCCCTGGCCGAAGGCTACCTGAGCCGCGGCTGGACCGTCTACGGCCTCAGCCGCCGGATACCCGAGGATCTCATCCGCCACGACGCATTCCACCACGACTCCCTCGATTTGCGCGACCACGACAAAACGCCGCGCGTGATCGCCGAGTCGCTCCGCGGTGTCGATCGCCTGAATCTGGCGATCCTCAACGCCGGAACCATCAGTCGCATCGAGGACTTGGCGAATGTCGGCCTCGACGAGCTGAAGGACGTGATGGACGTCAACGTCTGGGCGAACAAGACGCTTATCGACGCACTTTATTCGGTAATCGGCTCCGTCGACCAGATCGTCACGATTTCCTCCGGAGCGTCCGTCAACGGCTACCGCGGTTGGTCCGGGTACTCCGTCTCGAAGGCGGCCCTCAACATGCTGACCATGCTCTATGCGAGGGAACGGCCGAACACGCACTTCTGCGCTTTGGCACCGGGCGTCATCGACACGCCCATTCAAGAGGATATCCGCAAGCTCCCGCACGATCCGCGGTTTCCCGCGATCGAGCGCATTCGCCGCACGCGCGGCACGCCGGACATGCTCTCACCGGAGGAAGGCGCCGAGCGCGTCATCGCGGCGATTGAGCGGCTGCCGGAGGTGGTCGAGAGCGGGGAGTACGCGGATGTGCGGAAGTTGCCCGAGTAAGCGCGGCCGCCTTGCCTTCTCAAGACGAACCGCACGAAAAGAAGTAAGGCTCCGCGGCCCGTCGCGGTCCGACCACAAGCCGAAACGAAACGACCGCGGGCTGCGCAATCCGGGGGGCGCGCATCCCGCGGTCGAAAGATGGGCCGGTTTCTCCCAACGACTATCGCCGGCGGATCAACGAAGCGCTCAGCAGCCCCAGGGCCAGCAGGACGAATCCCGCCGGTTCCGGAACGCAGTTGAAGTTGTCGTAGTACGCCACGGCGCCGCCTCGGGTGACGGCGATGTAGCCGGCGTTCGTTCCGTCCGTCGGCATCGGAGTGCCGCTGGTGGCTTCGTCAAACCAGAATTCGGCTTCTCCCAGCGAGATTCGCTCTCCACCGTTGTCCAAGTCGGTCACGAAGGACTCGAACGTCAAATTCGTGAAGTCCAACTGCATCTCGAGCAGGTACTTGACGTTCGACTCGAAGGGAACGTCCGTTTCAATCCCACCGGGCGACACGATCTCGCCGTCCAGTTTTCCGAAGACCCAGAAGTTTCCGCCCAACTTGCCGACGATTCCGGCGGGCGTGGACAGGGCCGTCTGATTGTGGCTGAAGTGGAACTCGGCGTTGCCGTCAACCGGTCCCTCGGCCATCATGATCGCGCTGACGACGTAGCCGTTATCCACGATGGTTCCCTCGCCAAGATTCCGTTGCAGAATCGCGTTCGGCGACCCGGTCAGCCGAAGTGACTTGGTCCCGTCCAGCACGGTCGCGTCGGTCACCGTTCCGTCCGCGGCCCAAATCGCTTGCGTCCAGCCGTCTACGCCGACGACGGTCTCGCCCGGCACGTAGATATCCGCTTCAAAGTCGATCGGCTCCGACAAGAGGGGCACGGGAGGATCGGGATCGACGACGTAAACGTCCAAATCGTCGTAAACGCCGACCGCGGAGCCTCGGGTCACGAGAATGAACCCACTGGTGGGGTACATGCTCGGCGAAATCGCGCCGATGAAGGGCAAAGTGCCAAGCTCGGTACGTGAACCCCCCTCCGGCCTTGCATAGCCGGTAAACGTCTGTTCCTCCAGATTGAGTTCCATCTCCAGGAAGTAGTTCACGCCGGAGGTGGACGGAACGCCGCTATCGTAAACGTAGCCCGCGATGCCTCCGAAGAGCTGGAAGTTTCCGCCGACGTTGGCGATGATCCCTGCCGGCGTCGCGGCCGCCGAGGGGTTATTGCTGTAGAAAAGCTCGACGGTGCCGGCACCCCCGCCGATCTGCATATACCCGCTGACGATCGAGCCGGTGTCGAATCCCTCCGGTCCGGCGTCGAACAGCCGATACAGAATTGCCGGGGAACCGGCCACTCTCCCCGATTGCGAGCCGGAGATCACCGTCGCATCACCCGTTCCAGAAACGTCCGGGGTGACGACCGTGGTTCCGCCGAGGGTACTGTAGTGCCCCCAGCCGTCCACGCCGTCGAACGGAGCGCCGGCCGTATACAGGGGCGATTCAAAGTCGACCATCACCGCTCCGGCGGGTCCCAGCGAAACGCCGAGCAGCAGCAAACAAGTCAGGATCGGAATAGAAAAGACCTTCACAAGCATTCTCCTCTCTGGTAGAAACACCAAACTAACAAAACCAACACTCGTCTATTGCGTCTCGGTTCGCGCTGTTCCACGAGAATTCCAAAATACCCCACAATGGGCATTTTGGAAAAGGTTTCCCGATTAATCCATCGAAACGATTTAAACTAATTATTACGATACCCACGCAGTGAACATCGCGTCAAGGACCAATTTGCGCAATCTAGGGCCCTTTTGCGTAATAGGGAAGCCTTGCGCGTGACTCAAAGCCCCGATGTAGCAGGACGGCTCAGGAGGGCCGTGGAACTGGCGGACGAAACGAGAGCCGTCGAGATCGGGCCGGAGAAACTAGCCTCGGTGGGGGGAATGTTCTTATCCCTCTTCGGCCGACGACCGGCAGTCATCATCGCGGATGAGAATACCTGGCGCGCCGCCGCTGAAGCGGCGCTTGACGCGTTGAACGGCAAGGGGATCGATACGGTGCCCCCCATTCTCTTTGAAACCGCCAGCCTGGGGACCGATGAACTGGCGGACCGGCTCGCCTCGGAGTTGGCGCGGCGTGACGCCGTCCCGGTCGCCGTCGGATCCGGGACGATCAACGACTTGACGAAACTCGCCTCCCATCGCAGCGGTCGGCGGTATCTCGTCGTCGCGACCGCCGCCTCGATGGACGGGTATGCCGCGTTCGGGGCGTCGCTCACCGCCGGCGGCGCGAAACGGACGCTCGCTTGCCCCGCGCCGTTGGGCATCGTCGTCGATACCAAGGTCCTCGCCGCCGCCCCGGCGGAATTGAACGCGGCCGGATACGCCGACCTGCTCGCCAAGGTCGTTTCCGGCGCCGACTGGATTCTCGCCGACGCCCTGGGCATCGAACCGATCGACCGTGTTGCCTGGGAACTCAGTCAGCCAGGCCTGAGAGACTGGATATCCAATCCCCGGGGCGTCCGTCTGGGAGACCCTGCCGCGATCGAGGCATTGGCCGAGGGCCTGCTAATGACCGGCTTCGCCATGCAGGCCGCCAAATCGAGCCGGCCCGCTTCCGGCGCCGAGCATCAGTTCTCGCATCTGTGGGACATGGAGCAGGACGCGAACCGAGAGCATCGGAACCTGCACGGGCAACAGGTGGGAATCGGTACGCTCCTCTGCGCGGCGCTGTACGAGTCCCTTCTCGATACCGATTTCACGGGCCTCGACGTCCGCGGGGCAATCCTTCGGCGGCCCTCGTGGGAGGTGGTCGAACGACGGATCAACGCCGTGTTTACCTCCGAGGCCTTGCGGGAGACGGCCCGAAGGGAGGCGAGGGCGAAATTCGCCGCGCCGGACGCCTTGGCAAAGCGGCTGGACCCGCTGAGGCGGATCTGGCCGACGCTGCGCGCGCGGTTGAGGGGGCAACTGCTGCCGGTGACGAGTCTCAAGTCGCTCCTGCTCGAGGCCGGAGCCCCGTCCGAACCGGAGCAAATCGGGTTGGACGCCGCCGGGGTCCGCCGCGCCTTCGAGGCGGCGCGGTTCATTCGCCGCCGGTACACCGTCCTTGATCTGGCGGCGGAAACCGGATATCTTGAAAGCTCTTTGGAGAAGATGTTTCACTATAAGGAAGACCGTTGATTCGTTCGAAGCTCTCCCTCGCGCAGCACGACACCCTCCGAAACCTCAAACACCTGGCCCTGGACCTGGACGGCACGATTTACGCCGACGGAATACCGTTCGACTTCTCGTTGCCGTTCTTGGAAACGCTCGGGCGTCTGGAAATCGGTTATACCTTCCTGACTAACAACGCTTCCAGCGGGCGGAAAACCTATCTGGAAAAACTCCGCCGCGTGGGGATCGACGCGAATGACTCGCAACTTTGGACTTCGGCCGACTGCACCATCGAATGGTTGCGGACGCGACGGCCGGACGTCAAACGGGTCTTCCTCCTCGGAACGGACAGCCTGATCGACCAGTTCCATGAGGCCGGATTCAAGTTGTGCGCCGACGATCCGGACGACCTCCCCCACATGGTGATCGCCAGTTTCGATACGAATCTGACCGCCTCGCGGCTCAACCGCACCGCCTACTGGATCGCCCGGGGACTCCCCTACATCGCCACCCATCCCGACTACGTCTGTCCCACCGCGCAGCGGACGGTTTTGGTCGACTGCGGCGCGATCTGCGCCGCCCTCGAGAAGGCCACCGGTCGGAAGCCGGAACACGTCTTCGGCAAACCGAGCCCCCTGATGCTCTCCGGCATCCTCAGGCGTCACGGTCTGGCGCCGGAGAACCTCGGCATGGTGGGAGACCGCCTCTACACGGACGTGGCGATGGGCGTTTCCTCCGGCGCAGTGAGCGTTTTGGTCCTCTCCGGCGAAGCCACCCCGGCCGACCTGGCCGCCTGCGACCTGACCCCCGACTTCGTCGTCCGGGATGTCGGTGAACTCGTGCGGTTGCTGCAAGAAGCGAGGGCGTAGTCCACGCCCAACGATGTGGAGCATGCGACAAAAAGGAAACCCAACATGAGCCAGAACCCGTACCAACCTTCTCAGGCAATTCCGGCGGCCCAAGCCGGCGTCAGCGCGCGAGCCGAGTTCATTATGAAGACCTACGCTCATTTGAGCGTGGCGGTCGGCGCATTCGTCCTGATCCAGGCAATCCTCTTGAACCTGCCCGGTATCGAAGGGCTCGTCGAAACGATGATCGGCACCCGGTATGGTTGGCTGATCGTCCTGGGCCTGTTCATGGCGGTCAGTTGGATCGCCGACGGTTGGGCCCGAAACGCGACCTCATTGGCGACGCAGTATATGGGCTTGGCCCTTTATATCGTCGCCGAGGCGATCATCTTCGTGCCGCTGTTGTTCATTGCCCGACAAATCCCGGGCGTCGTTCCGACCGCCGGCGTCGCGACCCTCGTCCTATTCGCCGCCCTTACCGGCGTCGTGTTCATGACGCGAACGGACTTTTCGTTCCTGCGCTCGATTCTCATTTTCGGCGGATTTGCCGCGTTGGCCTTGATCGTCTGCGCGATTCTGTTCGGTTTCGCCCTCGGGCCGATCTTTACGGTCGCGATGATCGCCTTCGCGTGTGGTTACATCCTGTACGACACGTCGCAGATCATACTTCATTACCGGACGGACCAGTACGTCGCGGCCTCGCTGGCCCTGTTCGCCTCGGTCGCCCTTCTGTTCTGGTATATCCTCCGACTAGTCATGGCCGCTTCTCGTGACTGATCCTCCGTGGATTCCAGATACCATGCATACGCAATTCCCGAAAGGAATCCGCTCTCGGACGAGACGGCATGCAGTGACCGACGTCGCGATTATACGCGCCGGCGTCCACTGCCATTGCCAGTTTTCGCACGATGCCTAGGTCCGTCAATGAGCAACACCACTCCGACGCGCGCCCCGCGGTCGGGGTGGGCTTTCTTGACTCTTGCGGCATCGAGGAAAACGCGAAAACGCACGAAAACCGGCGAGCGGGCTTGGCGCCCCGCGCGGGGGACGGGTAGAATAGCCGCAAGTGCAAGGCCGGTCTTTGTGTTTTACCGCGAAAGAGTGTTTCGAGCTTGCCGAAGGAGCCTATAGCAACGGTGAGTAGTACGTCCCATGAGCAATAGCGAGCATTTCCCTATGGACGCGGGCATCGCCGTGTTCGCGCGGTTCATTGAACGCCGGAGGACCGACGAAGAAACGCGTCGTCTGTTGACGATAGCCGTTTTGTTGACCGACGATGAGCGGCTGTGGAGAATTGTCGAGGAGAAACAGCCGCAACCAGTAATCGACGAACGGTTTGTAGAGGAAGTTATCCTCTCGGCTGACCCGAGCGATGTGGCCAGGCTGCTCTGGTCGAAGTTCGGTTTGTCCTTCTCGAAAGAGTTGTTTGCGCGGACCTTTTATCGCCTTGCCTCCGAAGGGATGCCTGACTTGACGTCGCTTCACCACCTCACCGGTGCGGCGGTCGACTTCTTGCGATTTCACCCGGGAGCGGTTCGGATTCGCCGGGAAATGGCGAATCGACTTCTGGCTTCGAAGGATTGCGATCACCGGATTA
>CAZFQG010000070.1:0-28765 GCA_964520785.1 uncultured Planctomycetaceae bacterium
TAATCTATGCGAAATCCGCCCACCGTGTCAACCACCCCGCATATTTCCCAGAACTCCTACTTTAACAGCGGTGACACTGTTCTCGCCCGTATCCGGCGGATATTCCGTCATTTCGTGCAAAAAGCCCAAGGGCGGCAATTGACATACCAGGGCAAGAACTGGTAAATAGGATGATTATCGCGGTCATGTTTTGGGTGACTGTGTTTTGAGGTGTTTCTATCATCTGATGATGCGGGTTGGGATTGCCGTTTGAAGTCGCCGGAATGCAAGCCGTCAACTCGTTCGGGGGATGAATCAGATCGGGAGGACTTTCAAGCGAGGGCGAAAGAGATACGCCGATGGAACTAATAAACGGATTCCTCATCCAGGCGTCATCCTTCACTAACAATCGGGGGTTCTTCTAGCGAAAACCGTGGTCTGGCACCGTGTTGAGTTTTCACGCGTTCTGTCCGTTAATCGTTTTTCATTCACGTAAGAGGAGTAGACCAAGATGATGCGAAGACTTTTATTTCTTCTCTGTGCGATTGCCGCGGGCGGGGTGGTTTGTGCCTCGCCGGTCCTTGCGCAGACCGTGTTGCTGTCCGAAAACTTCGACGGCCTGGATTTGAACCCCAATTTTTGGGAGCCGGACGGAAGCGGTCCGGGAACCGGGCTCGCTACGAGGCCCGATGCGTACACGCATACGCCGCCGTCGGGATGGACGAACGACCGCAGCCTCGTTCCAACGTTACCGTACCCCCAGGTGGGCGTCCCGGAGTGGGAGGGATGGAGCTTTACGAACAAGGACTGGTGGGCCGCGGTCGCCGGTGGGCAAGGCCGCCAGGACTTCGCCAATGCGATCGGCACCGTGGCGGTGATTGACGGAGACGAGTGGGATGACCGTCGGGATCCCTCCGGGATTTCCCCGAGCGAATACGGTTTTCTCGAAGGCTCGCTGTTCACGCCCGCCATTGACATTTCTTCGATTGCGCCTGGTACCGGTCAATTGACGTTCGATTCCTCGTGGCGTGACGAGGACACCCAGGCGGCTCAGGTCAATGTTTCTTTCGACGGCGGAACCACCTACCAGACGATTCTGGAGTGGAGTTCTGACTCCGGCAGCGCATACTTCCATGATGACGCCACGAACGAAGCGGTCGTCGTTCCTTTCACCCAACCGGTCGGAACCGCCCAGGCCATCTTCCAGTTCCGCGGCTACAACATGACCGACGACTGGTGGTGGGCGATCGACAACGTCGCCGTCGGCGCCGCCGGCTCGAGTCCGGTCTTTACCGAGGATTTCGAAAGCTGCGTTCTCGGTCCTCCGGCGTGGGAGCCCAGCGGAGCCGGCGAGAATCCCGTGGTCGTCGAAGAGGCATTTACCCATGACGGTCCCGACGGATGGACGATTGAAAACGACATTCCGGACGGCGGCGTCGAGGAATGGCGGGGCTGGAGCTTCGCCAACAAGGAATTCTGGATCCAGGTGGCCGGCGACCAGAACCGGTCGTTCTATACCTTGGGCCAGAATACCATCGCGGTCGCCGATCCCGATGAATGGGACGACACGTCGCGCGGCCCCGGCACCTACAATACCACGCTCATCACCCCAACCCTGAACGTGGCCGGGTACGACCGTATCGAGATGGCGTTCGATTCGAGTTGGCGCCCCGAGGATGACCAGAAGGCGCGGCTCGTGGCGGAGTTCGGCAACGGCGCTACCGAGGAGTTGCTCTTTTGGAATTCCTACAGCGGTGACGCCAACTTCAAGCCGGACGCCGAAAACGAGTTTCTCAGTTTTAGCGTCGACGTTCCCAAGAGCGCCGGCACGGTCAAGTTCAAATTCTCGCTCTTCGACGCCGGAAACGACTGGTGGTGGGCGATCGACAACGTCGTCGTCACCGCGTTCGGCACCGGGGGCGGCCCGCTCGACGGCGACTTGAACGAAGACGGTTTCGTCAACAGCAGCGATCTGGACATCGTCCGCGCGAATTGGGGACAGTCGGTCGAAGCCGGTTGCCTCGCCTGCGGCGACGCCAACAACGACGGCCTGGTCAACAGCGCGGACCTGGACATAATCCGCGCCAACTGGGGCGCCTCCGCCGCCGCCTCGGTCGTCCCCGAGCCGGCCGGGCTCCTGCTCCTGGCCCTCGGGCTGGGCTGTTGGATGCTCCGGCGACGAGGAATGTAAACACCCGGCCGGGCGAGCAATAATCCTTCGGTTCCCCCCGGAGGCTCGCGATAGTGGACGACGGCGAGATACCGGTTTTTCGCCGTCGTCCCGGTCTATTCCCTTTTCTCCCCTACGGAACGAGAACGAATATGAGAACGCGCACCAGAACAATCGCGCGGCCCGGCGGATTTACCTTGGTCGAACTATTGGTGGTGATCGCCATTATAGGTATCCTTATCGCCTTGTTGTTGCCGGCCGTGCAGGCGGCGCGCGAGGCGGCTCGGGCCGCGCAGTGCAAGAACAACATGCGGCAGATCGGATTGGCGCTTCTGAATTATCACGACGCCAAGAATGTTTTCCCTTATGGCTGGCGGTCGCGATTCGGCGCCGGCTGGTCGGGTTACATCCTGCCGTATATCGAAGGAGGCGCCTTCTACAACGGGATGATCTTCGATCAAGACGAGGGTAGCTCCATCATGCAGTGGGCCTATCCGGGTGCAACCCCCAATATCTCGGTCCAGAACTACAAGATCATCGCCTGCGAAACGGTCATCCCGACTTTCCGTTGCCCTTCCGCGGCGATCCCGGAGCACGTCAATGACCGCACGTTCGACGGATGGGTCGTCCCCAAACGCGTGCCGGCAACCTACCTGGGAAGCGCGACGGGAATACTCACTGACGACGAGTACACCATCAGCCGGGCCACGGGACGCCCCGTCATGAGTAACACCAGTTGGGGGAGCATGAAGGGGCTCGACGGGGTTCTGTTTTCCGACAGCGAAATCAAAATCCGCGACATCACCGACGGGACGAGCCACACCTTACTGTGCGGGGAGGCCCTCCCTACGGTCAAGGACAACACCACGCCGGAGACATGGAGCAACCGCCGTAAGGACCACTGGGCCGTAGGCAGCGACGACGCCGACACCCACGACGGCCACGACGGATCCGAAATGTTCGGCTCCACCGCCGTGCCGATGAACCCCGAGATTCCGCCTCGTGACGACCAGATCGTCACTCCGGAGGCGGAAATTGCCTACGGCAGTGCCCACCCCGGCGGCTGCAACATGCTCTTCTGCGACGGCTCGGTGCAATTCGTCGATGAAACCGTCAACGCGGCCGTCTGGCGCGACCTGGCGACCCGAGCCGGCGGAGAGGTCATTCCCGGAGATTTTGGCAAGTAGCCCCTTCGCCCCGACTTCCGCGTTCGTCCAGAACCGCCAGGCCGGCGAGAAGGCCCGGAAAGCTCCGCTGCGCCTCCAAACGAACGAACCAATGATCCGGCCGTACGGAGTGATCGTGTAATCTCCCTTTTTCATATCAACGGATATGTGGGAAACCTCCTGTTTCCCGCGCAGCCTGTTTTTCAACAGGCTGCTAGACCGCCCCGGGGCCGCGGGAACCGTCGCTAATGACGATCGTATCGTCCGCCGGAACGACGAATATCTTTCCGTCACCGGTGGTCCCCTCGGGACCGGTCCTCGCCGCCAGTTCGATCGTCCGGACGGTCCGCTCCAAGAAATCGTCGTTGACGACGATCTCCAACACGATCTTCCGCAAGAACCGGGGCTGATATTCGAATTCACGGGTCAGGGCCGCCCGGCCCAGTTGACGGCCAAAGCCTTGGGCATCACAAACGGTCATCCGCTCGACCTCGATCTTTTCGAGGGCTTCCCGAACCGCGTCCAACTTGGGCGGCTGAATCACCGCGATGACTAATTTCATGGGTCGAATTCGAAAGATGCAGGCGGCCCGCGGCGAGCCGAGCCGTCACGACCAGCGATGCTCCGGTCGCTGGAGTATCTCGCTCATCACGATCGCCTGACGAACGTCGGCGACGTTGCCCAGCATCGCGGCCCAGTCGACGGCGGGCAGGGGGCCCCTCGCGCGTTCCGCTTCCTTCTTCGAGGCTCCTTCTCGAAGCCGTCTTTCCTTCAGGCCGTCGCCGCTTCGCGAGAACTTCTTTCCTCGGAGCAGTTCCTCCTGACGGAGTCTTTCGTCGACATCGGCCCCGAGGCGCGAGAGAGTACCGAAACGTTTCGAAGTTCCCAACCGATCCGCCGGTTTCTTCGGAACAGCCGCTTCAGCCTGGACGACTTGCGCCGGCACTACCGGCCGAGGCGGTTCGACTTGACGCACCCCCGGTCGCGGCGGCAAAGACCGTGCCGGCTGTACGCGGTCCGGGCCGGGACGGCCCTGGGGCTGCGGCTGCTGAACCGGGGGTCGAGCCCCGGCATTCGCTCCGCGATCACCCCCCGGTTGTTTTTCGGCGACCCGACGGAGAAACTCCGCCACCTCGCGGTCCACGCCGGGATTGGCCGGTGGCGGATTTCCGCCTTGGGGCCGGCCCGGCTGATTTCCCTTGTTCGCGTTGGCCAGCAACTGTCCAATGACCGGCACGAGGACGAAGAGGAGACCGGCAACGACGGTAAGAATGTCCCCCAGATCGGCCGCGAAAAGGAGGAACGCGATAGCGGCGGGAAAACTCATTGCGCGACACTCTGCTTGGTGCCTCCACCGGGGTGCGCGATCGCGTGGCGCATCTCGGTATCGGCCTGAATGTTTCGGAGCTTGTAGTAATCGGAAATTCCCAGCGTCCCCTCGCGGAACGCCTGAGAAATCGCCTTGGGCACTTCCGCTTCGGCCTCGACCACCTTCGCGCGGCTCTCCTCGATCTGAGCGATCATCTCCCGTTCCTCCGCTACCGCCATCGCCCGACGGCCCTCGGCCTTTGCCCGAGCCACGCGGAGGTCCGCTTCCGCCTGATCCGCCTGAAGCCTCGCGCCGATATTGTCCCCCACGTCGACGTCGGCGATGTCGATCGAGACGATCTCGAACGCCGTTTGCGAGTCGAGCCGCCGCGAGAGTACCTTATTCGAGATTTTGTCCGGATTCTCCAGCACCGCGCCGTGGGTCTCCTCCGAACCGATTGCACTGACGATGCCCTCCCCGACCCGCGCGATGATAGTCTCCTCCGTTGCCCCTCCGATGAGCTGTTCGAGATTCGCGCGAACCGTCACCCTCGCTTTCACCTTCAATTGGATGCCGTTCTTCGCGACGCCGTCGAGGGATTCTCGCCCTGATCCACGCGAGGGGCAATCGATCACCTTGGGATACACGCTGGTCTGGACCGCCTCGAGAACGTTCCGTCCGGCCAGGTCGATCGCGGTGGCCTGTTTGAAACTCAAGTCGATGATCTTCGCCTTCGAGGCCGCGACGATCGCGCGGATTACCAACGGTACGTTTCCTCCGGCCAGGTAATGAGCCTCCAGGGAGCGCGACGTAATGCCGGTCTCCTCGCCCAACCCCGCCTGGACCGCCATGATTTTACTCCGGAGGATGACGATCGGGTTGACTTTGCGGAACTTCATTCCGATCAGGTCCCAAATCGTGATTCCCGCGCCGGTCGTCTTCGATTGAATCCACAGCCAGAAAAACTGCGCAAAGATCACCAGTATGACAAGGCCGGCGATTCCAATCGCGACAAGAATCAGCAGGAGGAAAATACTTGTCGAATTCTGAGCAAATAACTCCATTTTCCGCGATCCCCAGGTACTGTTTTGGCGATCTCACGTCGCCGAAGGTGTTCAAAACCCTTGAGACGCATCAGGCATCCATAGAAGGTCTAACAGGGATATAAGGGGTTGTCAAGCAGAAGATCCGTCAAATGGGTCTTCCACTACCTCGGTTAAGGGGGATTGAGTCGTCGGCTTGTCCCCCTCATCGGAATTATAGGGCCGCACTTTAATTCGGTTGCCGCTGACATCGGTGACGATGACCGGTTGGTGCGCCTCGATGGCGGGCCCCTCGCTGACGGCGTCGAGTACTTTCCCCTCGATCACCACCGCTCCGGCGAGCAGCATCGGAGTTTTGGTTTTTCCGATTTTGCCGATCAGCTCGCGACGCGCGTTCGCTTCCGACTCCCCAGCCGAATCCGTCTCGGAACTCGCGAGAATAATCCGGCGGCCAATGGGCGTTCGCGGCCAATACTTCAGGGCGACGACCACGATGACCGGAATTCCAATGATTGTCGCCGCCGAGATGAAAAGCCCCATTCCGACGCCGGAACGAAAACCCAAAAACAGCGCGGCAACGACCGCACACACGGTGAGGACTCCGAGAAGCCCGCCGGAAGGGAAAAAGACCTCCAACACGGCGAGGCTCATGCCCAACAAGAGGAGGAGGATCGCAAGTACCCAAGGCTCCAGCATGTTTCAACCGTCATTCGATGTCTTCGAACTCTTCGAGCGTAATGCTCCCACCCAACAGCGGGTAAATCTCAGTTTCAACATAATCTTGAATTTTCTCCGACGCGGAAGCCGTTGCTTCCGTCGCGATCCTGACTCGATACCCTAAATCATAGGCGCTGAACGCGGTTGCCTCAACGCAAACATTACTCAAGAATCCGGCAAGGATCACGTTACGCACACGATTTTTCCGTAAAATCTCGTGCAAATCGGTGTTCGTAAACCCGCTGAGGGCGTGTTTTCCCTCCAGGACCGGCTCCCCGTCGGCAGGTTGCAGTTCCTCGATGAATTCACTCCCCCAACGTCCCGCCAAAAAAGCACCGGCATCCCCGGCTCCCGCGATGATTCCACAGACCGCGCATTCCGAAGCCCATTCCGGGTCATACACGAAAGGACAATGTACTACGAGGCAGCCCTTCCGCCGCGCGATCCGAGTCAATGCGACGGCGTTTTCCACCGTGTTCTTCCTGGCGATTTCGCCCTTGACCAGATCGTGTAGTTTGCCTCCTTCCTTGCAGAAATCGTTCTGGAATTCGATCAAGATCACGGCGGTTTCGGCAGCGTTCATGAGTCATTCTCCAGTCTGGGTTTACTTGGGGGTTTGCCGAGAGTCTAATGGAATTGTACGCTCCGGACAAGATGAAGCCCATCACGTTGTCTCGCCGAAGGTTTCCCAGCGAGAAGATGGAATACACTATCGACGAACTGGCGGCGCGGCCGCCGAAGTCGGAGAAACCGCGGCGGCGGTCGCGCGGTGCGCTTTGATCAACCGGAGTCATTCATGAGACCGTCGCCGGCAATCCCCCCAAAACGACCATTCTTTCGGAGTACGCGGATGCGATCTATCTTTTTCCTATTATCTCTCAGTCTTTGCCTCGCCACCCCCTTGCCGGCGGCCGAGTTAATCGTGGATATCGATTTCAACGACGAGGTCTACATCCGGCCCGAACCGATGACCGAGGGGGAGGTCGCCAAGCTCGTACGCGAATTACACGAGGCGGGAACGGACACGCTCCTGGTGCGGATGGGCTTCCTGGGATACTTCCCCTACCGAACCGAGTTGAGCTATCCCATGGGGTTCGACGCCGAGCATGCGCGTCGCCATCCCTACGCGCGAAACCTGGACCCCAAAGAGCTGGAGTCGTTCATCGAGAAGCGGCTGGAGGTGGCGGAGCGGTACCGTAAGGTGATCGAGATGTACAACCCGCCGGAAGTGTTCGTCCGCGAGGGTCACAAGCATGGAATGAAGGTCGTCTTCTGGATCGACATCTTTGACGACCTCTACAGCGGATACCGGTCCAAGTTCATCGACGAGCATCCCCACTGCCAATGGACGGCCAAGGATGGAAAGACCGTCTTCCAAGGGCTCATCAGCTATGCCTGGCCGGAGGCGAGGGCATTTCGCGTGGCACAGGCAAAGGAACTGCTCGCCCTGGGGGCGGATGGAATCCATTGTTCGACCAGCGCCCACTGCCGACATCTGCCGAACGTCCAAGAGACGGATGCCTACGGGTTCGAGACGCCGGTCGTCGAGGAGTATCGAAGGCGCTACGGCGTCGACATCCGTACCGCCGAGGAGTTCGATAAGGAGGCGTGGCATACGATCAAGGGGGAATTCATGAACCGCCTCTACCGCGAAATGGCGGCGGAATGCCACAAGTTGGAGAAGGAATTCTGGGTCGGCCTGCAACTCGGGCCGTACACCCATTTCTCGGCGGACCCCCATTTCAGTACGAACGTGGTCGCGCGGTACCGGAACCTGTGGAAACCGCTCGTCGACGAAGGGATCGCCGACGCCTTCATCGTGGGTGATTACGAAATCTGCACCTCGCCCGACCATCCCTATTGGACGGTCAAGGGCCTTGAGCCGGACCCCAAGGGGGACCTCTTCGCATGGGCGGCGGCCCACTACGGGCCCCATTGCCAAGGCAAGACGAAGTTGTACCTGTTCAGCGAATGGCTCCCCGGTTCGGCCGACGCGCTCGATACGCGGATGGCGGCGTGGGCCAAACGGGTCCGCGACCACGGCTTCGACGGCATCGACGTCCATGAGGCGATGAATTTCGAGATCCCGGGAGGGATGGAAATCCTGAAGCGGTTCCGGGATCGCTTGGATGGGAAGGACTGAGCCCCGCATTGAGCAACCCATCTCCCTCCGCCGGAACCCGGCGCCGCGTTTTCTGATGCTTGGAGCATCCCCAAGTCAATTACCGGTGGATTTACTCGGGAGAGCCGCGTGATTTCGCAATGTACGGAGCCGCGAGAGCGGAAGCCGTTTTATTCCGGACTCCGCAAGTGACGCCTTGCTCTCCCAAGGGCGATGAGGGGAAAGTAGTGGCGGTAGAGATTGTAGTTGAGCATGAAGCCCCGGGCCAGTTCGCGCCCCTGTTCCAGGGTCGCGCCGGCGCGGTCGAGTGCCACCTTCCGACCGAGGGCATAGCCGGGAAATCCGGTGCCGGTGTACTCGGGCTCGTCCCAGGTCCCCTCTACCTGAGTCCGCAGCAGGTAGTCGACACCCCGTCGGATGGCCACGTCGTATCGGCGAGACCCCGTCGCCAGTAAGGCCATCAGGGCCCATCCGGTTTGCGAGGCGGTACTCGGACCGGTGCCGCGGAGGGAGTCGTCCATGTAGGAAGCACAGGTCTCCCCCCATCCGCCGTCGTCGTTCTGATGCCCCATGATCCACCGTGCCGCCCTTTGGATTTCAGAGTGGTCGTCGTCGAAACCGACCGCGCTGAGTGCCGGAAGGACCGCCCCGGTCCCATATAAATAATTGACTCCCCATCGGCCGAACCAACTGCCGTCCGCCTCTTGTTCGCCCAGAATGTACGTGACTGCGGCGGCGACGGCCGGATCGTCCTTCCCGGCTCCGGTCGCCGCCAGTGCTTCCACGGCATGGGCCGTAACATCGACGCTGGGCGGGTCGAGAACCTCGCCGAAATCACAAAACGGAATCTTCGTGACCAGGGCACTGGTGTTATCCCGGTCGAAAGCGGCCCAGCCGCCGTTGGAACTCTGCATCCCGCGGAGCCATTCGGACGCGGAGTGAATCGCCGATTCCACCTTCGCGGCCGTCTCGGGATGCCGCGAAAGACCCCGGCGAAGCCGCGCGAGCACGAGAATCCCCACGGCCGTGTCGTCGACGTCCGGGTAGAAGCGGTTTGCCCGTTCGAAGGGCCAGCCACCCGGCTGAAGATGCGGATCGCGGACCGCCCAATCACCGCGATAGTCGGCCTGCTTTTCGAGTATCCACTCGACCGACTCCAAGATCGCGTTGTCGACGGCCGCCGGATCGGTCTCCAGAATCGCCAATAGCGACAGAAGTGTGTCCCAGACGGGCGATTCACTCGCCTGCAGATAGATCGCGCCGTCCCGCTCGTAGGACCAGTGGGCGTCGAATGCTTCAAGGCCGCCGCGCATTACCGGATGGTCGAGGGGGTAGCCCTCCTCGGCCAGTGCCATGAGCGAGTAAATCCACGGCGGCTGAATGCCGCTCCAGGCGCCGTCGGCCTCCTGGTGTTTGAGTATCCACTCCAGACAGAGCCTAATGGCCGTGTCCCGGCCCGGTTGCCAGGAGAACCGCGAGTAGCCCCGGCACGCCTTGTCGGCCGCGAAGAATAGCGATTCCCACGAAAACCACCGCGATCGCCGTCGAAAGCGAAAATCGAACACGCGGCGACCGCCGGGAAACAATTCGTCCAGCCTCCGTTCCGGGGGCAGCGGATGGACCGGTCGGCGAGCGGAGAGGACCGCGATGGGAACCATCGTTCCGCGGGCCCAGGAAGCGAACCGGTAGATATTCAAAGGCGCCCAGTTCGGCAGCAAGATCAATTCGGGAGGAACGGCCGGGATCACCTCCCAGGGCCATTCCCCGATGAGTGCCAGCCAATATCGCGTGAAGACGCGGACCCTGGCGAGCGCACCGGAGGCGAAAATCCACTCCCGGGCCTTGGCGATGGGTTCGGCATCGACCGAAAAGCCCGCGCACCGGAGAGCGGCGTAGCACTCGACGGTGGTATTCACGTCTCCGTCGGGAGCGCCGCGGTAGACCTCCCACGAGCCGTCGTCGCGCTGCTCGGCGAGGATCGCGCGGATGACGCCGTCGTACTTAAGGTCATTGCGAACCCCCAATACATGTATGGCGAGGATCCACTGGGCCTCCATGCAGGAATTGGACTGAAGCGGCGCTACCCAGTACCCTTCGTCCCGCCGCCGGCCGCGAAGCCACCTGGCCGCCGCGGCGATCGCCGTGTCCAACGCCTCTAGGGAATAGATCGCTTGAGGAACGCCCCCGGCGGGGTACACGGGCCTCCGCCGCGACCCCTCCTCGGGGGTACCCTTGTGTTCCGAGAGGGAAGGCGGCGCTTGGTATTTCGAGACGCTCATGGCTCGGGACATCCTTGTCGCATTCAAGACAAATTCCTGACAACTCCGGAATCCTGCCGTCTCGGAGCAGCGGATGGGAGGCCCCGAGTGGGCATTTCAAGAGTCCAGGGTATCGCCGGCGTCGCAAATCCACAAGGGCAGGGTATCGGCGAACTTCTGGAATCCCACGAACTTTCTCAACCAGCATAAACGCCAAAGTGCGCAAATGGTTTCCCCGATTATTTGGGGGGTATGTCCGGGGAGGATTGAATCGAACTTGGCCACGTTCTACATTGAATTCTTGCGGAGGGGTCCTACCCACACCATGGCCCTATTGGTATACTAAAGGTTATTCGGCAGCGCTAACACGCGTCGGAAGGATCGAACGCACACCCGGTTCGGAGATCGAGATGAATGGGAAGAGCCTCCCGTTAGAGGGAATCATCCCGCCGATGGTCACACCTTTAGCCCAGCGCGACGTCCTCGATCGCGCGGGTCTGGGGCGTTTGGTCGAGCATCTGCTTTCCGGCGGGATTCACGGCCTCTTCATTTTGGGAACGACCGGAGAAGCCCCCAGTTTGTGCCACCGGGTCCGCGCCGAGTTGGTAGAGCGGGTTTGCGATCAAGTCGGGGACCGGCTGCCGGTTCTCGTCGGAATCACGGACACCTCCTTCGGGGAATCCGTTGAAATGGCGGAAGCGGCCGCCGACAACGGGGCCGTTGGTGTCGTCGCCGCCGCCCCCTATTACTTTCCCGCCGGGCAGCCGGAACTCCTGGAATACATCGAGCGGCTTGCCGCGGAAGTGCCGCTTCCGCTCTATCTGTACAACATGCCGGGCTGCACGAAGGTTTCGTTCGAACCGGAGACGGTCCGGGCCGCGGCGGCAATTCCGGGGATTGTCGCGATCAAAGACAGCTCCGGCGATTTGGACTATTTCCGGCGCGTCCGCGACGCGGTCGCCGAATTCGCCGATTTTCGTCTGCTGATCGGGCCGGAAGAAATGCTACCACAGGCGATGGCGCTAGGCGCCTCCGGCGGGGTCACCGGCGGCGCGAATATGTTTCCTCGACTCTATGTCGCGCTCTACGACGCGATCAGGTCAAACGATGCCGAGCGTATTCGCGCTCTCCATGCCAGAGTCCTGAAGATTTCCAGCACCATCTACGAAGTCGGCCGGTTCGACTCCCGGGTCATCAAGGGAATCAAGACCGTCTTGTCGTGCCTCGGTATCTGCGACGACTACATGGCCGATCCCTTCCAGCGGTTCCGCAGCGAGGAACGATGCCGCATTCAGGAGTACGTACGCGAACTCGGCCTTCTGGATTCCCGTGCCGCCACCTCGTAACGACAAGGGGGGTCGACCAGTTTGTATGAGGGTTTTCTCACGAGTTCTCCCAAAAGGGGGGTGAGTTAATCGCGAGATGTCGCTTTAGGGTGCCGGGAGTCGTGAAATCAGATGAGGGGCTTCACGCACCGAAAAAGCCGATGGAAACCGCTTGACGGGCGTGAGGGGCGCATCTAGAATCGTATAATTCATCTTGGGGGGGAGCCGGTTCCGAGTCTTTAAGAACTGCGAGGCGACGCATAATCGCGGTTCGCGCGCCTTCCCCATTTTGCCACGAGTTTCCACCAGCGAACTAGAGGAAAGGCGCATGCAGCCCAATTCGAGCAACGAGAACAAAGTCAAGTTTTACGGCGGACAGGATCTCCCCCTGGAGTTGCACAAGGTGCGGATCGTCCAGAAGCTGTTCCTCCTTCCCATCGAAGAGCGGCTCCGGGCGATCGGCGAGGCGGGGTACAACTCCTTCCTCTTGAGCACGTCGGACATCTTCTTGGACATGCTCACCGATTCCGGCTGCAACGCGATGAGTGACCAGCAGGTCGCCTCGATGCTGGTGGCGGACGATGCGTATGCCGGGAGCCAAAGCTACTAACGGCTTGAGAAAAAGGTCCGGGACATCTTCGGGAAGCATTACGTGTTGCCGGTCCACCAGGGACGCGCCGCGGAGAACATCATCTCGCAGACGTTCGTCAAGCCGGGCGACCACGTCCCGATGAACTACCACTTCACGACGACGAAGGCCCACATCGAGATCAACGGCGGCACGCTCCACGAAATCTACGGCGACGACGCGCTCCAAATCAAGAGCGACAAGCCTTTCAAGGGCAACATCGACATCGCCAAGCTTCGCCACGTCATCGAGACGAAGGGGAAGGACAACATCCCCTTCATTCGGATGGAGGCTTCTACGAACTTGATTGGCGGCCAGCCGTATTCGATGGAGAACATGCGCCAAGTGAAAAGGGTGGCGGAGGAATTCGGCCTGATGCTGGTTCTCGACGCGAGTCTCATCGGCGAGAACGCGTACTTCATCAAGCAGCGCGAAGAGGGCTATCGGGACAAATCAATCGCGGACATTCTGCTCGAAATGTCCTCCCTGTCCGATCTCGTTTACTTCTCGGCGCGGAAGCTCAGTTCGTCGCGCGGCGGCATCATCTGCACCAACGACGAGTCGCTCTACCTGAAGATGCGCGACCTGGTTCCCCTTTATGAAGGATTCCTCACCTACGGCGGCATGTCCGTCCGCGAAATCGAGGCCATGACGGTCGGCCTCGATGAAACGCTCGATGACCAGATGATTTGCCAGTCCCCTTCTTTCGTCGACTACTTCGTCCGAAAGGCGGATGCGATGGGCCTGCCGGTCGTCACCCCCGGCGGCGCCTTGGGTGCCCACGTCGATGCCCTGGGATTCCTCGACCATGTGCCCCAGACCGAGTACTCCGCCGGAGCGCTCGTTTCGGCCTATTACCTGGTCTCCGGCGTTCGCGGCATGGAACGCGGGACGATTTCGTCCGTCCGCCTGGAAGACGGCTCCGACCTGCTGGCCGACATGGAGCTGATGCGATTGGCTTTCCCGCGGCGGGTATTCACCCTCTCGCAGGTCGAATACGCGCTGGACCGGTTGGCGTGGCTCTACGAAAACCGCGAACTCGTCGGCGGCCTCGAGTGGGAGCACGAACCCAGGGTCCTCCGCTTCTTCCTCGGCCGCCTCAAGCCGAAGACCGATTGGCCCCAAAGACTCATGGCCAAGTTCCGCGCCGATTTCGGTGACAGCCTTTAGCAGCCTGCTAGACTCGGGACGCGAATATCTCCCGGGTCGTTCCTTGACCCGGCTATATGAAGTTTCTTCCGGGGCGCGCCGCGTGCGCCCCGGATATTCTCCCGCGCCGAGCCTTCTCCGGCGGTTCCGTTTGGGGCGCGGCGTTCGCGTTTTGCATTCGGTCGGTCATCCACTCGTTTCGGCCCACGAAGTAGACTTCGTTGCCGAAGGCTCACTCCATATACGCTATTCCTCCAACATGGCGTCCAACTCTTCCAGCCTGAATCGGACACTCATAATGTAAGGGGCGGCCCCTTCGGTCCAATGGCCGTACGTCGTCGTTACGAAGGTCCCATCCGGAAGAAGCTCCAATCCCGGGTAGGCGCAATCGGCCCCCTTGGTGTTGTCCATGATCCGGACCCGGTAGTCTCCCTCGCGGCCTTCCAGGATATCTTCATAGCTCCCGACCCAACCGACCCAATCCCCCTTGGTCGGACTCTGGCGGGTCGTATCGCGGAAAGTAAGAAAGAGCCGGCCGTCGGGGGCGTACCTGCCCACGTGCCGGTCGCCGGTCAGCGCGGCTGGAAGCTGCCGTGGCCGTGTCCATGTCTTCCCCTCGTCATCGGAGAAAATCACGAATGAATTGAACTTGCGGCTGTTCTCGCGGAGCAGGCACGCAAGCTGATCGCCGTCGGGAGAGCGGATGACGCCCGGTTCGCACAGGTGGGCCTCGTCATGCGTGGCGATCACCCTGGGCTCACCCCAGCTAAGGCCGCCGTCGGATGACTCGGTGACATAGACGAGAAATTTGCGATCCTTCCGCGGCTTCGCTTCGATGAACCGTCCGTCGTCATGGAAAAAGGCCAGATAGTCGCCGTTCTTCAGGCGGACGCACGATGCCATCGCCACGATTCCGCCGAAATCGCCGATCGGCTCCAAAGGCGTCCAGGTCGTTCCATCGTCCTCCGAGACGGCCATTCGGATCGGGTAAAGTCCCGAAAACATAATAAGCCGCTTCTTGCCGGATAGGTCGATCGTGCGGTAGAGAGTCGGAACTTCAAGCGAGGTCGCCCAATTCTCGGGAACCGGAAGTCGCTCACTCCAAGTCGCGCCGGCGTCGTCACTCCGTTTCATCACGATCGCGCCGCGACCGTGTCCCTTGGGATAAACGGCGATCATGGTCCGGCCATCTTCCAATAACACGGTCGTGGGGTGTCCTAAATACTGACCGTCCTCGCGGTCAACCACGACTTGCATGGACTCCTGACCGGAAATATCCAATGTCGGAATCGTGTAATCCGGCCGGGCCGGCTCTTCGGCACTGGCGGCGAAAGGTCCAACCAGAAGCGATGGGGTCAGCGAAAGCAGTACGAGGAAGCGTTTGATCATGATGGCGGTTCCTTTGTCAAACAGGGGTGCCAAACAGGGGTTCTTTCGGTAAAAAAAAAGGGACGAAAGCACGGTGGAAGATAGTCGGGCGACTGTGTCTCGCCCTGGACTGTGTCTCGCCCTGGACGGTGTCTCGCCCTGGACGGTGTCTCGGCCTGGGCGGTGCAGGCGGGCTCCGGTCCCGCGAAGCGCACCGTCGTCTCTCTCTTTTTTTCTTGTCGCTTCGCGGACAGCTACCCCACCGTCAGGTGGATCGTCCATCACGATGAGACTGCTGCGCCTGCCGGCTGCCGGGTTGCTCGGAGCCCTTCGCTTCTTTCATGGCCTGTTGCTCCCTCTGATCGAGCGTGAGCGTTTCGTTGATAAACGCCTCTACCACCCTTGGGCCGCGACCGCCGATAATCTTGCTCCGAATCCATCCTTTATCGGTACGCCGAAAGGTAATCAGTTGGGGGATGGGACCACGACTGGTCAGCTCGCGTCCCAATCGTTTTTCCTCATCCAAATCGACATAGGCATAGACAACCTTGCGCAGCAGACCGCGCCGCCGGATCACCGGGACGACGTTCTCCTTCATCTCCACGCACGCGGGGCACCATTTCGCGCCAACAAGGACGAACATCGGTTGCCCTGTTTCGGTGACTTCCTTGTGGGCCCAATCGTATGTACCGATTCGCGGCGAGTTCGTCGCTTCGCCGCCCGACAGGACAAGAGACAATTGCAGAAACGTCGCCATCGTCAAATTCATACGGGTCAACTCCTTGTGGTTATCGCTTGCTTTTCATTCAGAGGGCCGAAGTACGGCGGACATCGGTGGTCAGGCAGGCTCATGTGGAAAGGTCGAAGGCATCCCGAGGGCAATCGCGAAAAAAAACCGCACGAACCGTCGGACGCGAAGGGAAGGCAGGAAACAGGCTAGCAAAAAAGGAAGGGAAGGTGAAGTGGCAAAGGGGTGCCAAGGGCGGGCAATACCGGCGAATTCGAAGGCCGCAAAACCACGTGGCGATACGAGTCTCGAACTGCAACAAAACGAAAATAATAAAAAAAACACATTACCGCAATGAATCCGTCCGGAAAACGGACGGAAACTCCGATTAAGAAAGTGGAGTTTTGCGAATGCATGTATATTATTTTCTGGGAGCGTGTTCAACAACCCTCCTACTGGAGAATGGTGGCCCCCATTAGCGTAGTTCTCTATCAACACTAAGATCATGGGTTGGCAGAACGCCGAAGTACCGCAATCGCCCGGATGAAACCGCAACGTCAACCCCAGTTCCTACCGCTGACAAAGCACAAGGGTATAATCATTCGTCGGACCAGATGTCGCTTACTTTGCATTACGCCGGTAAGCCTGGGCCGTGTTTTTTGGGGCCCGGTGATTGCGGATGAGTGAAGCGAACGAAAGACTCGGAATCGGCATAATCGGCCTCGGCCATCGTTGGCGCACGCGGCATCTACCGGCGTTGAGATCGCTGGCGGATCGTTTTTCGGTGCGCGCGGTCTTCGATGCGGTCTACCAATTGGCCGTGAACGCATCCGAGGAACTCGGAGCTGAACCGGTCGGGGGAATACAACCGCTCGTGGAGCGGGAAGACGTTGACGCCATCCTTGTCCTCGGAACGCAATGGCACGGGTTTTATCCGTTGGTGGCCTCGCGCCGGGTGGAGAAACCGCTCTATTATGGCGGACCGCTGGGGATACTGGGGCGCTGTAAACAAGAGATCGGGGATGAGATCGCGGATTACCCCGAATTCATGGCCGAGTTGCCTCGACGCTGGGCCCCCGGGACGATCCGTTTGAAGGAGTTGATCGCTACGACGCTCGGTCGGCCGAAGCTGCTGTTTTGCCATCAACGCCGAGGGGCGGAAGACGAGCCGGTGGAGAATAATGGGGGTGAGCCGGAACCGGGCCGCGAGTTGATCGAGATGATCGACTGGTGCTGTTATGTCGTCGGTGAAGATCCGCGGTCAGTCATCGGCGTACGGCACGGCGCGGCGAGTCCGACTTCTCGCGACTCGGAAACCAACGACGACTTCGACTATCAGGCACTCACCCTCGATTTCTCGGCTCGCCAAGCACCCGGCTCCGAGACGATCGCGCAAATCAGTTTCGGCCGGTACTTCCCATCCTCCTGGGAAGAAGCGATCCATTACCGTCCGCTGGCGGATATGCAAATCGCTTGCGAGCGCGGCGTCGCGTTCGTCGATCTGCCGAGCAAATTGGTCTGGTTCGATTCATTCGGACGGCACCAGGAATCACTCGACAGCGAACGTCCCGTGGGAGAACAGCTCCTGATCCGTTTTCACCAGTCGATTCTCCACGGGGAACACCGGTTTTCCGACTGGCTGGAAATACGCCGCGCCTTGGAAGTCCTCTGCGGCGCCGCGAAAAGCCATGCCGAAGGCCGCCGCAGGGAGTTGCCGCTGGGGGACTGCTGAACCCCCTTTTCAAACGGATGCGATCGCCTTCGTCGCGTTCTCCGGAATGCGATACGCGGAAAAACGAAGTGGAGGGGGAGCGAACGGGAAATACCCCACCCGAGACGATCTTTCGGACAACGCTTTACGCCGGGCCGGTGAGCCATTAAGATCGGTTCGGTTCGTGCTATTGTGTCACGACGTCGAGGACCAACATTTTCTGATGGAGGAAGTCCGTGTCGAAGGCCCATTTGATGTTTCTCGGGGTATTGGGAGCCGGATGCCTGGCTGTCGTGAATCCGACCGAAATGCAATGTGTCGCGGAAGAGCCGGCGAAAGTCGACGTCTTCGTAGGCGGAGAGGGTTACAACATATTCCGGATTCCCTCACTGATCTGTACACCCAAAGGAACGCTCCTGGCATTCTGCGAGGCACGCCAGGGCAACGATCAAAGCCCAACCGACATGGTGCTGAAACGGAGCCTCGACGGGGGCGAAACATGGCAGCCGATGCAAGTACTCGTGAAGGCGGTACCGGAGGCCGCCATGGATCCGACCGCCGTGGTCGAGCGAACGACCGGCAAGATCATCCTCATTTACGACCGCTGGCCTGAAATGCCGGAAGGGAAGAAGCTTGGAGAATTCAAGAGAGCCCCGGGCCTGGGTCGCGATTCCATCACGACTTGGATCACTACCAGCGAGGATGACGGCCTGACCTGGTCCGAGCCGCGGGACATCACGGCGACGACGAAGAAACCGGAATGGACCGAGGCCTGCCACGGTCCCGGCGTGGGCATCCAAATGCGGTCCGGCCGGATCGTGATTCCTTGCTTCGAAAACCGGTCTGAAGAGCCGGGTTGGGGAACCTGCTGGAACTACGCCCTTTACAGTGACGACCGGGGCGAGACGTGGCACATCAGCGACAATGAATCCGGGCCCGGCGTCAATGAGACGCAGGTCGTGGAGCTTACCGACGGAACATTGTTGCTGAACATGCGCAGCGACGACCCCAAGAAGGGATGCAGGATGGGTGCTACCAGTACGGACGGCGGAAAGACATGGTCCCGACCGTTCGAAATCCCCGAACTGCCGGATCCTTGTTGCCAGGCCAGCATGCTCCGGTATTCGTGGCCCGATGAAACGGGAGAAAAGAGTCGCATCCTCTACTGCGGCCCCGGAACGACGGATGGTCGGCACACCGGCACCGTGCGTCTGAGTTACGATGAATCGAAAACCTGGCCCGTCGCCAGGGTGATTTGCAGGGACTACTTCGGGTACTGTTGTCTCACGGTCCTGCGCGACGGGACGATCGGGTGCTTGTTCGAGGCGGAAGGCTGTTCAAAGATCGTTTTCACCCGCTTTTCGCTTCAGTGGTTGACCGGTGAGTTTTCAACACCCTCCTCGACCGCACGCTGACAAAGTGCCCGCCGAAGGCGTCATCGGCCGAAGACATGAACCATTCGGGTGGACGTTCTCTCCGATCCGTGCCGAACGATCCAGTGACGCCTTTGGGGGGAATTTGACATCGGGGTAGCGTTCTGCTATTTTTTTGCAGGTCCCTCGCGGAAGTCGGATATTCGTACCGCCGCTGCGGGCCGTCAGACCCCACCACATTCGATTCACTACCCCCCCAGGTGCCGTCATGTTTTTTCGAAATAGTTGCTTTTTCTTCGCCGTTCTTTTCCTTTCTTGCCCTTTCATCAGCGCCGATGAGCCGATTTCGGTCGGTAACCGACTGGAGCCTTTCGTCGACCCGGCCTTGGTCGATTCCTTTGAAGGGGCCGCATCGTTGGAACTGCATCAGCCGATCGACCGGGAAGTGGTCCTGGTTTGCGATGAACCTTGGGAGGGGAATACCTGCTGCTATTTCACCGTGTTTCAAGACGGCGAACTGTTCCGGATGTACTACCGCGGCTCGCATTACGATAACGTCCTTGGCAAGACGACGCATCCCGAGTATTTCTGCTACGCCGAGAGCACCGACGGAATTCACTGGACCAAACCGGTCGTGGGGCTTTTCGAATTCGAGGGCTCCAAGGAGAACAACATCGTCCTCGCCGGCGACATCGGCACGCACAATTTGGCCCCGTTTCTGGACACGAATCCCGCCTGTCCTCCGGAGGCGAAGTACAAAGCATTGGGGCACGGCAAAGGGGGCCTCTACGCGTTTCAGTCCGCGGACGCGGTCACCTGGAAACTGATGCACGACAAGCCGGTTATCACCAAGGGGGCGTTCGACTCGCAGAACCTGGCGTTTTTCGATCCCCTGAAAGACCGCTACGTCGATTTTCACCGCGGCTTCCGTGACAGGGTCCGAGACATCATGACGTGTACTTCAAAGGATTTCCTCGAATGGACCGAGCCCGAGTGGCTGTCTTATCCCGGGAGCGAGCCGGAGCACCTTTACACGAACGCGATCACGCCCTATTTCCGCGCCCCGCACATCTACCTCGGATTTCCCAAGCGGTTCGTACCGTCGCGCCGGGTCGTTGAGCACGTCCACCCCGGCGTTTCCGACGCCGTCTTCATGTCCAGCCGCGACGGGCGGAATTTCCATCGATTCTCCGAAGCAATCGTCCGCCCCGGACCGCAGCGGGGGCGATGGGTGAACCGCAACAACATGACGGCTTGGGGCATGCTCCTCACCAAGGGGACGCTGCCGGATACACCGGACGAAATCTCGATCTACACGACCGAGGCCTACTATAAGGGAGATGCCGCGCGATTGAGGCGACACACGTTCCGGCTCGATGGATTCGCTTCGATCCGCGGAAAAGGAGCCGGCGGACGCGTGATCACCAAGCCGATCGTCTTCGCGCCCGGCACCAAGGACGAAGCGTCGCCGAAGCCGCTTACGGGTGTCGCTTTGGTTACCGAGAACCCGCTGCGCGGGGAGGCTTCGCTCGCGATCACCGAACCGGTCGTCCTGGAAATTCCCGGTACCGCGAATCTTGGCCCGAAGGCCACCTTGGCCTTGCGGGTGCGGGGGATGAAGCCGGGCCACCGCCGGTTCTTTTCCGCCTACAACGGCGGTTCGGCCGCTCCCAGGGAATTGTACTTCGACGTTTTGGGCCAGGACCGGACGATCCGTTTCTGCTACGACGACAAGATGATTTCCACGGCGGAAAACACCGGCGCGGTTCTCTACGACGGCGACTCGCACCACGTCGCGGCCGTTTGGAATGACGGCCAGGTAACGCTTTATCTCGATGGGAAGGAGGTCGCCGCCGGCAAGGCGGGGACGGGCGATCTCGAATTCGCGTTGGGGAATCTCCGCTTCGGCGAGGATTATCCTCCGACGTCCCTTACCAACGAACCGTTCGAGGGCGAGGTGGACGATATCCTCGTCCTCCGCGATGCCCTCGCCCCGGAAGCGGTCGCGGCGCTTGCCGTCGACGGCGTCCTACCGGATGGTGAGCACGAAGGAGTCTACTACACGATGGACGCCGGTTTGGACGAAGGGAAGCTCAAGGACGCGCTCACGGCCGACGGTGCGCAGGACGCGGGACTGCCGGGTCCGGGAGTAACCGAACTCCTCCTCAACTTCGCTACTTCCGCGGCCGGAACCGTCCGGTGCGAGTTGCGAACGCCGGAGGGGGAACCGATTCCCGGTTATACGCTCGACGAGTGCGATCCCATCTACGGCGACCAGATCGCCAAGGCGGTAACGTGGCGCGGCGTCTCCGAACTGACTCCCCTGGCCGGCAAACCGGTTCGTGTCGTATTCGAACTGAAGGATGCCGACGTCTTCGCCTTCCAGTTTAATTAGCGCGCCGCCGGAATGGCTCCGAACGAGGCGCCGGTAGCCGAGCCCCCGCGGTGGCTCCGCCGCCGGGGATTGCCCCGACGGCGGCCGCGATTGCCTCGCTCATTTCCTGCCCGGACGCAGAGGACGACGCCGCGGCCGACCTGCCTCCGTTTGCACACGAAGAAGGAAAACCACGGAGAGTACGGAGAGTACGGAGAGGGATGAGGGGAAAGGAAGGACTCGTATTTGGACGGAAGCCCGGTAAGGATGTTTTCCGTTTTTCCTCTTCCTTCCGTGGTCTGTGTTCCGTGGTTGTCTTTTTTCTCTTCACAGGGCCTCCGTAGGGGCACCCCTTGTGGGTGCCCTGATCACCATTGCACCGTCGCGAGCGGGCACAAGGCCCGTCCCTATCCGATTATCGGCAGCCCTATCCTCGGTGGCTTCCGGGGTGGGAACGCCGATCAATGGGCGTCTCGTATGGATGACCAAAAGGGGCTTGGGACCATTCGCACACCCCGACATCAATGTCTGGTCTATTAACGGTCGGGCCGGGGAATCGGTCTGGAGGCTGCTACAATCGCATCGCGGGGTTGGTAATCGGACGGTTTCAGTCGTGCGGCAAGAGACACGCTCATGACGGCGAGTTATGCAACGGTCCGAGTCGGCGGCCGGCGCTCCTGGTGAGGGGAACGCGCGATCAACCTTCTACCGGCGGGATTCTTCTTCGAGCGACTTCCAGAAATCGCGTGCCTGGCGGTGGTAGTCGATCAGCGCCTTGCGGTCCGGGGTATCCGGCAGGGCGGCCAGGTGGCGCGCCCGCTCATAGAGCCAGTCGATGAAGAACCGGACCGCCTCCGGGTTCACCCTGGGTTTGCCGTCGGCGACGACGTAGTAGGGGGCGGTCATGGCGAAGCGGTAGGTCTTGGGGAGGTCGGTGACGGCGCGGACGAGGAACCAGCCGGAGTCGTCGAAGGGGACCGTCGGAAGGCGGCCGGATTTGGCGTACTCGTCGAAGCGGATCGAGTGAATGACCTCGCCGTTTTTGATGATTTCCAGGTAGCTGATCGGCTGGCGTGTCGAGAGGGTCAGACCGATCTCGAACTCGACCGGGTCGGCTTTGGAGATTTCGAAGACATGGCCTGGGGGGTAGCCGTCGACCGAAGGGCGCAGGAGGGGGCCGTTGGTGATCGTGGCACGGCCGGCGCGGAACCCTTCCCACCACGTGTCGTAGTTGAACTCGCCGTCGACGAAGACGTACATCCGGTTGTAGCCGACCGGATTGGGGCCGAAACCGCTGCCGCTCGCGGCGCTGGGAGGAATGCGAAATCCGCACTCCAGCAGTCTGAAATAGACATCCTGCGTATAGCGCGGCACGCCGAACGGGGGCGGATACAGGGCCCTCTCCTTGGGCCGGGCGGACGGTTCCTCCGGCAATACGTCCTCGCGCAGGATTCGATCATGGGCGATGCCGATGGAGTAGACCTTGCCGTGGGCGACCAGAAGGGGCAAGTCCCACCAGTAGGGCTTGCTCAAATCGATCCACCGCCGGTCCGAGGGAGAGCCGTCGCTCAGCAGAGCCGCAATGGGAGCGGGATATTCTTCGTCCGGTTTTCCCATCGCCGGCGCCCCGTGCGAATGAAAGCACAGTAGTTCTCCGCCCGGCCAGATCCAGCGGCCGGCGGAAAGGCTGTAGTAACGGTTTTCGTCGAAGCGGACGACCTCGGCCTCGCCGCCGGCCGCGGCGACACCGGCCGGCATCTCGGCGTTGCTCCATGTAAGGATCGGCAAGATATGGAGGTCTTCGGCCCTCATCAACAGCGGGACGTCCTTCGCGGGCCGACCCACGCACAATTCACCGGACCACCAGCCGTCGGCCGACATATCGACGAACCGCGCCAGAGCGACCGTCTTCACGTCGTCGGCGAAGTCGTTGATCGTGAAGTGGCCGGAACGGGTCACGTACTCCGGCCCGCGTTCGAGTTCGAATGAATACTGCCCCTTCGGCAGCTTCAGGTCGATAGTCCCGTCGAAGACGAAATGGTCGTGGTGGAAGGGGACCCTGCGGGGGTTGACCGGCGTTCCATTGCCGCGAAGGAGGTGCATCCGGCAGGGAATCGGCTTGCCGGAGTCCTTATCGACGACCGTCAACACAAGACGCCCGACGGCTTCGGTTCGGGCCGGCGGGACGCACGCGAAAAGGAGAACGAGGGCAAGTCCCGCCAACCGCGGCAGGGCTCGCCCTATCGGTTTTTTCGCCCGATCAGTCATGCTGGTTCTTTTCGATCACGACCGTCTCGGCTTCTCCGGCGGATTCGGCCGGGCCGTTGGAACTCCCTTCCTTGGAATCGCTGGAGTTCTTGAGGTTGACCAAGGTTTCCGGGATATCGACGCCGCCGATGTCCTTCATCACCTGCATCATGGGTGGCAGCGTTCTGGCCATGTTGTGCAGCCATCCAGCGGTACTGCTGGCGCCGTCCTTTCCGCCCCCTTCCCAGACGACCACCTTGTCGAACTTGATATTCGAGATCGCCTTGGCCGAGGCGTCGACCAGGTTGTCGAAGTGTTCGAGCATGAGCATCCGGAAGGCTTCCTCCGCGCCGCCGCAGGCGTTGATGATCTCGCGGAGGCCTTCCCCCTTCTTGGCCAGGATCTCGAATTGGCCGCGGGCCTCGGCCTCCAACTTGGCGAAGATGGCGGCCGCTTCACCCTCGGCCTCGATGCGGCGCTTGGCCGCTTCGGCCTGGGCGTCGACCTCGATCTTGGCCTTCTCTGCCTTGGCCGGGGCTTCCAGCGCGGCGCGGCGCTCGGCTTCGATGCGTTGTGCTTCGGCCAGGGCCGCCTTGGCCAGGGCGACGTGCTCCGCCTCGACGACGGCCGCTTCCGCTTGGACCCGCTTGGTCTGACCGATTTCGTAGGCCGCCGCCTTCTTGACTTGCAGCTCGGCCATCGAGTCGGCCACCTGGGCCTTCGAGCGGTTTTCGCCGTCGATCGCGTCGGCGTCCGCCTGGGCGATGCGGATACGCATCTCGCGCTCCGAATCCTTCACCTGCGACTCGCGTTCGAACGAGGCCGCCTTCTCGCCGACCTCCTGTTCCTTCGCCAGTTCCGCGACCCGAACCGCCTGCTCGCGGATTGCCTCTCGCGTGCCGATTTCGCGAAGCTTGTTCGCGTTGGCCACCTGGATCGCCTTCTCCCGCTCGGCGTCGGCCACGCGGATTTCGCCCATCTTTTCGTTGTCGGCTACGTCGCCGCGGGCCTTTTGGATCGCCTGGGAGGCCGCCTTCCGGCCGATCGCCTCGATGTAGCCCGACTCGTCCGTGATGTCCGTGATATTGACGTTGATCAGAATGAGGCCGATCTTGCGGAGTTCCGGTTCGAGCGAATTCTGAATGCTCGCCAGAAACATGTCGCGGTCGCGGTTGATGTCCTCGATCTGCATCGACGCGATCACCTGGCGCAATTGCCCGAAGATGATGTCCTGTGCCTGTTTCTCGATTTCGTTGATGCTCAGGCCCAGAAGGCGGATCGCCGCGTTCTGCATCAGCTCCGGCGTCGTGCCGATGGCCACGGTGAACACGCTCGGGACGTTCACGCGGATATTCTCGATGGAGAGGGCATCCTTCAGCGGAATCGCGATCTGCATCGGCTCCAGGTTCAGCCAGGCGTAGTCCTGAACGAGCGGGACGACGAATTTCGCGCCTCCGTGAATACAGGTCGCCGCTCTCCCGTCTTTCCCGGAACGCCCGTATACGACGAGGACGCGGTTACTGGGGCAACGTTTGTACTGCTTGACAATGAAGACGATAGTCGTGAAGCCGAAAGCGACGAGCAAGACGAGCGCGACGCCCAGCCAGAGGAGCGGCCCCGAGGCCGTCGGCCCTTGGGCCAGCAGGAAGGTGGAACTCATGGGGTTTCTTTCCTTGGTTCGTGGTTCATACTTCATCAAGCGGGGCCACCTTGACCGTCTCCGTGTCCACGATCTCGGTGACGACGACCCGTTTTCCGGGAGCGAGCGCGTCGCCATCCGTCACGGCGGCCAATTCGACGGTCCTCTCCCGCAAATTCAACTGTATTTTGCCCTGTCCGCGTTCCTCCGCGGGGATCGTGACGTAGACGGAGCCGTGAGAGCCAACGGCTAATCCGACGTGCGCCGTTCCATCGGATTGTAGCGATTTCAGCATTTCCATAACCCAATATACCCCGTACATGGCCGCGATGCCGGAAGCGGTCGCCAGCAATAGGGTCTGGAAGGGATGCAGCCCGGCCGACTGCCCCCCCAGTCCGGCGACGCCGAAGAACGCGGCGGCGGCGACCAGCGTGCGGAATGAGATTACTCCGAACAACCATGAGGAGTTGAGGTGGTCATCGGCCCCGTCGCCGCTGAAGTCGGTATTGGGGCTAATATCCAAATCGGCGTCGACATCATCCGGCAGGTCGAGATCGAGGGCGTCTCCCCCCAACCCGATGACGGTCATCAGAAACTGCAACAGCAAAATCGTGCCCCCGATCGCGGCACAGGACACGTAGAGAACAGCCATCGGACAAGCCTCCCAATTCCAAGAACGGACGAATCGACAAAAAGACACGAAATAATTCTAGCACCCAAAGGACAGGTCAACAACCGACCGGAACCGTGGACTGGCAACGTCGAATCACGTTCCCACGTCTTTTTTCGGCCACGTAACGGAACCGCCGGCCCAAACTGGGCACTTTTCGCATCGATTTCGAGATGGTATTTATACCGGGTTTCTCTAACAGCAATTCGCCCAACCCCCACCTCTTATTGGGTCGACCAACACGATTTTCCCAACAGCCTCTTGGGTAGGTTGGTTTTGTTGGTTTTCAGGAACCGATTGTAGGTCTTGTGGGAGGCAACGATTGTACCTGCCGGACATGCTGTTTAACCCATTAATGATAAAAAACAACTTTATCCACCAACTTCGTTTCTTACTTTTTTCTTCTTCGTTTTCTTCGATCAATCCCTTGTGGAAATCGGCATCTCCGCTTACACTGGTAATACAAGTGTTATTTGTGGTCTTACCAGGAGTATTCCCTCGTGCCGGACGGCGGATAGGAGTCTTGTTCCTTTTGGCTACCGAGTCAGCATTTTTCATCGATGATGTGAAACAGGCCACGATGGTGGAGATGATCGCGCGGCGATTGATCCGGAATATCGTGGAGGAGGGGCTCGTGCAGGGGGACAAAATGCCCTCGGAGCGGGAGATGTCCGAGCAACTCGGCGTCAGTCGTCTTCCCCTCCGCGAAGCGATTTGTATGCTCAAGGGAATGGGTCTGCTGGAAACGAGGCATGGCAAGGGAATCTTCGTGCGAGATCTCGATTTGGCGGCCGTTTACGGAATGCTGTCGCCGCTGCTGAAGCTGGACCGGGTGGGAGTCGACCAGATATTTTCGGTGCGGATTCCGCTGGAGACGGCTATGGCGGAGCACGCCGCCCGTTACCGGACGCCGGAGCATCTGGCGGTGATGAAGGTGGCGATCAACGGGATGAAGGAGCGGCTGTACGATCGGATCGTCTATCATCGGAACGATACCGCGTTCCACGTCGCCGTTTCCGAAGCGACCGGGAATCCGGCGTTCCGCGTGATGATGATGTCAATTGTCGGCCTAGTGGCCCAATTGCAGTACCGCTACATGGACGACGTTGAATACCGCGCCGCGGCGCTGATCGAGCACGAACGGATTTTCGAGGCGATCCGCGAACAGGACTCGCGGGAAGCGAGGGAAGCGGCCCTGGAGCACTTGGAAAACGCGCCGGCCCGATTGGCCGCCGATTGATTCCATCTCGTCGCGGTCGCGCCGCGAGTCCGTTCGCCAAGGCGGTGCCGCGATAGAACACCCCGAATGGCCTATACGTCGATCACGGTCGAGAAACCGTGTTTCATTTCATTGTCTTCGCTATTGAGGAGGTCTTCCAATGACAAGGGTTTCGTTGTGTTGCGCAGCCGGACCATTGCTGCTGAGTTTCTGTCTTTCTCCGGTTCATGCCGGCGCCGTCGCGGTCGGCACGTCGAAACTGATCGACGCGCTCGATTACAGCGACACGTTTACCGATGGTACGTTCAACCGTCCCGAGGCGGACGGAGCTTACCCGCCACTGCCGGAGGTAATGCTCGTCGAGAATTGCTACGGCAATCCGCAGCGTTCCTTCCCGGGAACGGCCTTCAGCCACAATAAGGACGCCAACGCCTATGGCGCCGGCGCCAATCCATTTCCCGGCACGAGTGGAGCCGGTTCCGACGGTGGTTTCACCCAAACCGGATACCACCACGCACTCACATTCGGCTTTCCCTACTCGAGCGAATTGGAGCCCAACGCCGAGACGGGCCACTTTGGCACGGCCCTTCGCGATTCGTTCGTTTTCCAGTTGGACGCAGTGCAGACGAGTGAATGGGTGGGGCTTCTGGTCGGAGAAGACTACAACTATGGCAACGCGAACAACCTTTTCATCCACTTCTGCCCCTCGACGGATACGGAACCGGGCGCGGCGGTCGTTTATCGGAATATCCAGGACGTCCGGGGGACCAAGGTAGCCGACCTTGCGCCCGGCACGTGCAACGACAATACCTGGCAGAACTACGCCGTCGCCCTTCTGCCGGACAACGAGTTGAAAATCTACTTGAACGAGGAACTGCTGGCCGACGTCGATCTGGCCGACGTCGACGGATACGCGTGGACGGCCGCCGGAGCGGGAGAGGCCAGGACCGGAATCGACTACACCGGTTTTACCGCCCCGACGATTCTGACCTTCGCCTTCAATCAGATCGTCAAGACCGATTTCCGCGTCATGTGGACCGACAACTGGCAGGTGGGAACGCCTTCCGACTTCGTTCTGGAAGGAGGTGTCCCCGACCTCATTCCCGGCGATCTCGATGGCGACGGTTTCGTCGGCAGTTCCGACTTGGACATCGTCCGCGCCAACTGGGGACAGACGGTTCCGGCCGGTTCGCTGGCGCAGGGAGATCCCTCGGAGGACGGACTCGTCGGCAGCGCCGATCTGGATATCGTCCGCGCGAATTGGGGCCGATCCACCGCCGCGGCCGTTCCCGAGCCGGTCGGCTTCGTCCTTCTGGCTTGCGGATTTCTGGTCCTTGCGTTAAGGTGGAAACGGGAATAGGGGCGGGCTTCTTGCCTGTCCACGATGCCCGTGCATCGAGCATTCGCCTACCCGAAGGGCATAAGTCAAACGGAGGGGGGAGACGGACGGCCGGGATTGCCCCGTCCGTCTCCGTGCCCCCAGTGTCAAATCCCTGTTCTTAAACCCCCATCGATACCATGAAACGCAAAGCATTTACCTCTGTAGGGGCCGTTTGTCAACCGTTTTTTGG
>CAZFQG010000071.1:0-28495 GCA_964520785.1 uncultured Planctomycetaceae bacterium
GGACCGGGTATTGACCAAGCACGCGGAAGGTACCCGGTTGCTGGTAGGCCTGTACGACCTCGTGAACGAACGGAACATCGTGCCGCCGCGGCTGTGCGACCTCCGGAGCCGGATCGTGCATCTCGGTCGTTCGGTCGCCGGCATCCTCGAACCGGACGGCAAGTTCCACCTGATGTCGCTCTCGGACGGAAATATCCTGGCATCGGAGGATTTCAATCTCGACGCGTCCGTCGGCTCATTCCTCCTTTTCGAAGATAAGTTCGGCTATTACGTTATCGCGCAGAGTTCCACGAGGGTCGCCAGGACCCCGCTGCCGAGCACCATTCCCGGCAGTCGTTCCCAGTTGATCCGCGCCGGATTCGTCTACGCCTTCACGCGCGACGGGAAACGCCGTTGGAACCAGCCCGTCAAGATCACGGACGAGTGTTTTCCGACGGATCAGCCGGCGAATATTCCGGTCTTGGTCTTCGCGAGCAACAGAACGGCGCGGCAAGGGCGACAAACGGCCTTCAGCAGTTCGGTGCGATGCATCGATAAACGAACCGGCATGGTCGTGTGCGACGAGGAATTCCCGAATCGTGCCCAGCAAATCGACATTGCCGCCGATCCGCTCGCGCGCGTCGTGAAGATCAACCTGTCGCCGCATTCCGTCACGCTGACCTACACCGGTGAAGGCAAGATGAAAGCGGTT
Organism: uncultured Planctomycetaceae bacterium; assembly: GCA_964520785.1. Lineage (GTDB taxonomy): Bacteria > Planctomycetota > Planctomycetia > Pirellulales > Thermoguttaceae > CAZFQG01. The sequence goes on from CAZFQG010000071.1 coordinate 692, forward strand.
CAGGAAACTCGCGCCGCCGAGAGGAATCCTACGATGAACGCGATGCGCCGTTCTCTGCGGTATGGGGTCGAAATGACCTGCGCGGACGCTACCACGCTCTACGTCGAGCTGATGGAGGGATTGGTTCCCGTAATGCTTCCGATGCAAAGTCTGGATTTATAAGGCCAAGGGAGCGAATTTTTCCGATGATCTCAAGACCGATGTTTCGCCGTCATTCTCCGTTAGGCACGTTTTGCCTCCGCGCGCTCTGCCTGCTTCTGGCCTTCTCTTTCGGTCGGGCTTCGGCCGCTTCCCGGGAAGACCCGAACGTCCGGCGCGCGACGCAACGCGGTCTCGAGTGGCTGGCTTCGCGGCAGTCGCGTGCCGGGAACTGGGCGGAACGCGGGGGGCAATACCCGGTCGCGATGACCGCCATGGCCGGAATGGCCCTGCTCGGAGAGGGCTCGACTACGACACAGGGGCGCTACGCGGTCAACATCCGCCGCGCGGTCGACTATCTCCTCAGCCGCAGCCGCAGCAACGGCCTCATCGGCGATCCGGTCCGCGACAACCGCTACACCTACGGCCACGGATTCAGCATGTTGTTCCTCTCCCAGGTGTTGGGCGAGGAGGAGGACCTCCAGCGGCGGGAGCGGATCATAGACGTGCTTACCCGCGCCGTCACTTTCTCCGGCCAGGCGCAGACCGCCGCCGGCGGGTGGGGTTACGTCAGCGCCCGCGATGGAAACGGTTTCGACGAAGGTTCCACCACGATAACGCAGGTGCAGGGGCTCCGCGGCTGCCGCAACGCGGGGATTCCCGTCCCGGCCGAGATTATCGAAAAAGCCGTTAAATACATTAATGACTGCACGCTCCCGGATGGCGGCGTACAATATAATTCCAAGGGTGGCGGCGGCCGCCCTCCGATAACGGCGGCGGCGGTCGCCTGCCTGTTTAACGCCGGTGAGTACGACGCGGAATACGTGCCCAAGTTGCTCGATTACTGCAAGCGGAGCCTGTGGGACCTGGGTAACGGCGGGTTCGGGCATTGGCACTACGCCCACTATTACTACTCCCAAGTCCTCTATCGCGAGGGGGGAAGGACCTGGGAGGAATACCACGATCGAATCGCCGCCAGACTCATCTCCGAGGCGCGCCCGGACGGTTCGTGGACGCAGGGATCGGTTGGCCCGATTTATTCGACATCCATCAACCTGACGATTCTTCAACTGGACAAAGCCACGCTCCCGATTTATCAAAGATGAGTCTTCACCGAAGGCGATCCTTGGGGGGAACGCCTCGCGGACGACACAAGGAAAACACCCGGACAAGAACACCCCCTACGAAGGAAATCATGAATCAGGAAATTCCGTCTCGTGAGTCGGATGCCGTAAGTAAGCTGGAAACGGCCAAACGGAGGATCGTCGAGCAACTCGGCCAGGTCATCGTCGGCCAGCGAGAAGTGATCGAAGAATTGCTCATCTCGCTGTTCAGTCGAGGGCATTGCCTGCTGGAGGGGGTGCCGGGACTCGCGAAAACCCTCATGATCAGCTCGCTCAGCGAAACCCTCGACCTCTCCTTCAGCCGGATCCAGTTCACCCCCGACCTGATGCCGGCGGATATCACCGGTACCGAGATTCTCGAGGAAAACCGGACGACCGGATCCCGCGAGTTCCGGTTTCTGGAGGGTCCCGTCTTCTCGAACGTGATCCTGGCGGACGAAATCAACCGGACCCCGCCGAAGACCCAAGCGGCCCTGTTGGAAGCGATGCAGGAGCGGCAGGTCTCCGTCGGCCGCGTCCGCCACAAACTGGCCGATCCGTTCTTCGTCTTGGCGACGCAGAACCCGATCGAGCAGGAGGGAACCTACCCCCTTCCGGAGGCCCAGCAAGACCGCTTCATGTTCAAGATCTTCGTCAAGTACCCGAACTTCCAGGAGGAGTTCGAAGTGGCCAGGCGAACGACGGCCGTCGCGGAGGTAGACCTCGTTCCGGTCCTTGCCGCGGAGGACATCATTTCGCTCCAGCGGACCGTCCGCGAGGTCCCGGTGACCGACCACGTCATCCGCTACGCCTTGTCGCTGGTCCGGCAGACGCGCGTCGGCGAGCCGGGGGTCCCGGATTTCGTCGAGGATCAAGTGAGCTGGGGCGCGGGGCCGCGGGCCGTTCAGTTCCTCATCCTCGGTGGGAAAGCCCGGGCCCTTCTCCAAGGCCGGACGCACGTCACGTGCGAGGACATCCAGACGCTCGCCAAGCCGGCGCTGCGGCATCGGTTGGTGTTGAGTTTCACGGCCCAGAGCGAGGGGGTCACCGCCGACGACGTCGTGGAGAGGTTGCTGCAAGTTACCCCCACGCGAGAGGATGAACTTACGACCGACCCGCGCCTGGCGAGGATGTTCGCCTCGTAGCGCGGCGCGAGTCTTCTTTGAATAGGGCGTCCGTCGTCCGCGTCGCGGCGGTTCACGTCCGCCGGCAAGAATACCGTTTTCAGTGCAAGTAACGCCTTTCCCGAATCACGCGTCGCGTTCCCGATAACCTCACCCTTCGCCATGTCCGATCCGACACGATTCTTGAGCCCCGAAGCGGTCAAACGCATCTCACGGCTCGATCTCCGCGCGCGGCACGTGGTGGAGGGATTTCTTTCCGGGATGCACCGCAGCCCCTATTTCGGCCAGTCGGTCGAGTTCCTTCAGCACCGCGAGTATACCTTCGGCGACGATCCGCGCCATATCGACTGGAAGGTGTGGGCCAAGCAGGACCGATTCTACGTCAAGCAGTTCGAGGAAGACACCAATCTCCGCTGTCAGCTCGTCGTCGATGTCTCGGCCAGCATGAAATACGGCAACGGACCGCTCAACAAATACGAGTATGCCTGCACGGTCGCCGCCAGCCTGGCCTACTTGGCCCTTCGCCAGCAAGACGCCGTCGCCTGCACCACCTTCGACCGGATGGTCCGGCAGGCGGCCCCTTCCCGGACGAAGCGCAATCACCTCGATTCCATCATCAAGACGCTGGACGTCGCCAAGCCGGGGAACAAGACGGACGTCTACACCATCTTGAGGAGTATCGCCGAAAGCCATCCCAAGAGGGCCCTCGTCGTCATCATTTCCGACCTTTTGGTCCCGCGTGCCGGGTTCTTCAAGGGCCTGCGACTCCTCCGCGGGCGGGGCCACGACCTTCTAGTCTTTCACGTCATGGACGAAGAGGAACTGGAGTTCCCCTTCAGCGGGGCGACCCGTTTCGTCGGAATGGAGGAGGCCGCGTTCCTCAACTGCAATCCCCGGGCGCTTCGCGACGGCTATCTCGCGGCGCTGGAGGAATTCCTCCGCGAGGTCCGCCGCGGATGCGTCCATCATCAGGCCGAGTATGCGCTCCTCCGGACCTCTGCCCCCTTAGGTCCCGCCCTCGCCTCGTTTCTTTCACGCCGGATGGGAATGTTGAGACGGAGATAACCGATGCCGACATTCGTCCATCCAGCCCTGCTTTGGGGATTGCTCCTGGTCGCCGTTCCGCCGTTGATCCATCTGATCAACCTGCTGCGGCACCGGCGCGTCGAGTGGGCCGCGATGGAGTTTCTCCTCCTCAGCCAGAAACGCAATCGCACCAGGGTGATCTTGCGCGAGCTGTTGCTTCTGTTGCTCCGCATGGCGGCGATCGCCGCGGTCGTCTTCATGTTGGCGCAGCCATTGCTGCGCAGCCGGTTCGGAGAGTTTCTCGGGGGGGTGAATACCCATCATATTTTCCTCGTCGACGACAGCTACTCGATGTCCGACCGGACCGGCCCGCGTTCGGCCTTTGACGAAGCGGTTCGGGTCGTGGAGTCCATCGCGAACGAGGCCCAGAAGCAAACCAGCCCGCAAGAGGTCTCGATTCTCCCCTTCTCGGGCGAGGATGCCGATTCTCGGTGGCTCCGCCGGCCGGTCGACAGTGAGTTCGCGGACCTGCTGAAGGAACGACTTTCGAAATGGTCCCCGTCCGACACGGCCGCCGGTCCGGCCGCCGTCTTGAAGCGACTTGATGAGTTTCTCGCCGACGATCCCGACGCGGAAGATCGCGTGCTGTATTTGGTCTCGGACTTCCGCGCGAAGGACTGGGACGAGGCGGATGAAATCCGCGCGCAACTAGCCGCCTTGCAGGAACGGGGGATGCGGATTCACTTTGTCCGCTGCGTGGACCGGGCGCGGCCGAACCTCGCCGTGACCGATTTGAAGGCTCTGGGTGGCTTTCCCGCCGCCGGCGTTCCCTTCGTCGCGGAGGCGACGATTCACAACTTTTCGCCCGCGGCGGTCGAACGCGTTACCCTCCTGCCGGAGGTCGAGGGCCGCGCCCTGCCGGCGGTAACCATCGCTCGGATTCCCGCGGGTGGCTCCATCAAGGAGCGGTTCTTCGCGCAGTTCGCCGAAGCGGGAATGCAGCGTCTGGCGGTGAAGTTGGATTCGGATGCCGTGGCGGTCGACAATCTTCGCGAGGTAATCATCGACGTCGTCTCCGAAATCCCGCTGCTGATCATCGACGGCGCCGCCGAAGCGACGGACGGAAAATACCTGGCCGCGGCTTTGGCTCCCGGCGGCGCGGCACGAACGGGGTTCGCTCCGCGGATCGAACCTCCCCGCTATCTGTCTACGGAACCGCTCGACGCGTACGCGGTCGTGTATCTCGCGAACGTTCCGTTTTTGGACGAATCGGCGATTCGGAAGCTCGAGAACCATGTCGCGGAAGGAGGGGGCCTGGCGATCTTTCTGGGGGAGAAGTCGCAACGTCAATTTCTCAACGAGGGTCTCTACCGCGACGGGAAAGGCCTTCTCCCGGTACCGATCGAAAGGGCCGAGGACCTGCCGCCACTCATCGACGCCACCGTTCCGGACGTGAACGTCGCGGAACACCCGATTTTCCGCGTGTTCGAGGGAGGCCGGAACGACTTCATCTCGATGGTCGCCATCGATCGCTATTTCGCTACGCCCCCGGAATGGGTGCCGCCGGCCGATTCGACCGTCGCGATTGCCGCATCGCTGCGGAATGATCGGCCGCTCGTAGTGGAGAAGACATTCGGCAACGGCCGCGTCGTCGCCTTTTTGACGACGGCCGCTCCCACCTGGAATAACTGGGCCAGAAGCAACCCCAGCTTCGTCGTCGTCGTTCACGAGATGCAGAATTACCTCTCGCGCGACGACCGCGCTTTCTCCTCTCGTCTGGTGGGTGAGCCGCTCGTGGTCGACTTGGATCCGGCCGTCTACGATCCGCTCGTCCGATTCCGACCGTCCGGCACCGATAGGGCGCCGGAGGCCGTCCAGGCGGAGATTCAGTCGAATGGGATGCTCCGAGCCACCCTGGAGAACCTGAAGCGTCGCGGAATCTACGAGGTGGAATTGGCCCGAAAGGATAACCAGCCCGAGATCCGCCGCTTCGCGGTCAATCCCGATACGTCCGAGGGAGACCTGGAAGCCGCCGATGGGGAATTCCTCGCCAAACGCCTCGAGGGCGTCCGGTTCGACTGCACTCAGGCGGAAGCATTTCAATACGCCGAGGAGCAGAAGGCGGGCGTCAACTTGGGCCGAATGCTCCTGTACGGGATCATCCTCCTCCTGCTGGGTGAACAGACGCTGGCGTATTCCGCCAGTTATCACCCTCCGGCAAAGCAGAGGAGGGCGTCATGAGTCGTTTTCTTCCTTTCCTCGGCACGCAGACTCTCCGAACGACGTTCGAATGGGGGCGGATCGATTCGAACTCCGACTGGATTCTTCCCATCGCCGCCTTCGTTGGCACGGTTCTGTTCATTCGTTGGATGTACCGCAAAGACGCGGTCGAACTCGGCCCCGTCCTTTCCTGGACGCTCACGTTCCTGCGCGCAGCGGTCTTCGTCGGACTCCTCATCGTCTATCTGGAACCCCGGTGGCGCGTGGAGCGGGAAATCACCAAGAACTCCCGAGTCGCCGTCTTGGCCGATACGAGCCTGAGCATGGGGCTCGTCGACGCTGGGGCTTCGATCGTGGGAGGGGCCTCCAGCAGGAGCGGGCGGCTCGCCGATATCCTGAGCTTTGAGGGATTCCTGCCTAAGCTCCGCGAGGTCCACGACGTGGGCGTCTTCACGTTCGATTCGGAGCTTCGGCCGTTGGCGATGCTGCCGAAGCTCGCGGAGAACCCCGGGGATTCGATGGAAGACGCGGGTCCCCTGGCACCGAGTCGAACGAGTCCTTCAGCCAATCGCGACTGGAAGAAACTCACGGCCCCCAAAGGGATCGAAACGCGGCTCGCGCCGGCGCTGGCCGGCGCCCTTCAGGAAGATCCCGACGCGCCCTTGGCGGCGGTCATCCTCCTGACCGACGGGCGTCAAAATGCCGGGACGCCGCCCGACGGGTCGATCCGGCTCGCGCAAGACCGCGAGGTCCCGGTTTTCCCGATCGGTATCGGTTCCACCGATCCTCCGCCCAACCTCCGCGTGAGCGACCTGGCCGTTCCGACAAGGGCCTATCCCGGGGATCCGTTCGACGTGATCGGATACATCCAAGGCTCGAACGTCGGCGCGCGGACGGTCACCGTCGAGTTGCTCACGCGAAAAACCAGCCCCGATGCCGCGGCCGAGAGCGGTACGCTCGTCGAAAAAAAGCAAGTCTCCATTCCGGAGAGCGGAGAAACGGTTCCGGTACGGTTCGAAGTCATCCCGGAGGAATTGGGATGGCGAACCTACCGGCTCCGCGTACAAGCCCCCGAGGAAGACCGCAACCCGACCGACAACGCTCAGGAGGCGGACGTCGAAATCGTGGACCAGAAGACCAAGGTCTTGCTCTTCGCCGGAGGACCGTCGCGCGAGTACCGTTTCCTGCGGACGATGCTCTACCGCGATAAGGGGGTCGAACTGGATGTGTTGTTGCAGAGTGCGCCGCCGGGGATTTCGCAGGAGGCCGACGAAATCCTGGATAACTTCCCCGCGGACCGGAAGTCGATGTTCGAGTACGACTGCGTGGTCGCGTTCGACCCCGATTGGCGGGTCCTGTCCTCGGCTCAGATGCAGCTCTTCGAGGACTTCATCGGCCGGCAGGGAGGCGGGGCGATCCTCGTCGCCGGGGCCGTCCACGCGGGCGATCCGGTCAGCGGATGGACCCAGGACGAGGCGACCAAGCCGATCCGGACCCTTTACCCGGTCGAATTCGAGCGGCGATTCTCCACGGTCGATTTTTCCGTGGAGGCATCGGAAGAACCATGGCCGCTGGAGTTTACCCGGGAGGGACGCGAGGCTGAATTCCTTTGGCTGGCCGATACAATGGAAGGAAGCGCGGCCGAATGGGCTGAATTCCCGGGCGTGTATGGGTTTTTCGCGAACCAAGGGGTCAAGCCGGGGGCGACCGTGTATGCCCGGTTCTCCGATCCGCGCGTCGCCGCCGGCAAGGAGCCGCCGGTCTATTTCGCGGGCCAGTTCTTCGGTTCAGGCCGCGTGTTCTACATGGGTAGCGGCGAGATGTGGCGGCTGCGCCAGTTCGATCCGACGCGATTCGAGACGTTTTATACGAAGTTGATCCGGCACGTTTCTCAAGGGCGGCTTCTCCGCGGTTCTCCGCGCGGGATGCTTCTGACCGACAAGGGACGTTATTTTCCCGGCAACGTCGTCGAAATCCGCGCACAGATCAACGACGCGAACCTCGAAGCGTATCAGGCCACGGAAGTACCGCTGCGAGTCGTCTTTCCCGATGGGAAGAGCGAAGAAATCGTTCTCCGGCCCGATCCGGCGCAGGTGGGAATGTACGCGGGCCGTTTCTCCGTCTTCGACGAGGGGACGTACCAGCTCCGCCTTCCGGTTCCGGAAGGGGACGACGAAGAACTTACGCGCCGCGTTCAAGTCCAGGTCCCGAATTTGGAGCAGAAAGACCCGCGCCGCGACGACGCCCTGCTGAGCCGCATCGCAAAGGCGACTGGCGGCACGTACTACGTTGGCGTGGACGAGGCCCTGGGGCCGGCGTCCGGCAACCCGCTGATCGAGAAAATCAAAGACAAGACCAAGACCATCGTCCTTACGGAAATCCCGAACCCCGACTGGGAACGCGACTGGATGCGCTGGATGCTCCTGGCTCTGTGCGGCCTGCTGTGCATCGAATGGCTCGTCCGCCGCCTCCTGAAACTTGCATGACAATCGCGTACCGAACGAGTCCACCGGTTTTCGAATGATCCCGAACCCGCCCTACAATTCGCCGATCCCCGCAGAAGTGCGGACCGTATTCGCGAAATTGCGGTCCGGCATCCGCGGTTACGCGGTGGCATACGGCGCGGCCGCGTTCGTCGCGGTTTTGGGAGCCCTTTTCTGGGTAAGCCTTTTGGGCGACTGGCTTTTCGAGCCGAGCGTCCAATCGCGGGTATTCCTGGCGGGGGTGGTCCTCGTCGGTCTGGGGTTCTTCGCGTGGCGCTATCTATTCGCCCCTCTTCGCAGACCGCTGCGCGATGTCAGTCTGGCACTCCTGTTGGAACGCCACGCGCCGGAGCTGAACGAATCCCTTCTGACGACCGTGGAACTCGCCGGGCGCAATCCGGTGGAGGGGGGATTCGACCCGAGACTTCTCGAATTGACCGAAGAACGCGCGCGGCGGATGGTTGGGGGAGCAAATCTCGGCGGTCTGTTTACGTTCGCGCCGTTGGTGAAGATGCTGCTGAGCGCGGCCGCCTTGCTCATCTCGATCATCGTGTTCGCGTGGATCGCACCGGAGGGACTCGGAATCTGGGCGCGACGGACGCTCGCCTTGTCCAACGAACTCTGGCCGAGAAAGACCCGGCTGGAGGTCGAAGGGTTCGAGAACGGCCGCGCCAAGGTGGCCCGAGGGGGCGATTTCGAAGTGCGCGTCCGGGCGGACACGGCAATGCCGTTGGTGCCCAATACGGTCCAACTACGGTACCGCAACGACGAAGGGGCGGAAGGCCGCGTCACGATGGGGCGCGAGGGGGATGCCCTGGCCTCCCAAGAGCCAAGCCAACTATACACCTACACATTCAAGGGGGTCCTCTCGCCGATCACCTTCGAAGCACAAGGGGGCGACGATATCTTGCGCGACCTGCGGATCGAAACCGTTGAACCGCCGACGGTCGTGGAAATGGGGCTGGACTGCGTCTTTCCCGAATATACGAACCGGTCTTCCCGGCGGATTCCGGTATCCGGTCTGATGCGGATTTCGTATGGAACGAAAACGGTCCTCCGCGGCCGCGCGAACAAGCCGCTCGGCGGCGTCGATGTCGTTCGCGTCGAGGGTCATGACGCCGCCGATCGCGCAGCGCTCCATGCCAAACTGGAGGAGAACTCACCTATGGAGTTCGCCGTCGACCTGGGTGTTTTGGAGGCGGACGAAATCCTTCTGCTTCGTCTGGAGGACGCCGAAGGAGTAAGGGCAGCCGAACCAATACGCGTCTCGATCGCCGTGGTGGCCGACGAAACCCCGTCGATCACCGCGGCTCTCGCCGGGATCGGCATGGCGATCACGCCGGAGGCGATGCTTCCGGTAAAGGGAGCCATCCGCGACGACTACGGCCTGGCCGAAACGTGGTTCGAGTTCGCGGTCGAAGGAGGAGAACCAAGTCGCGCCCCGATCGCGCAATACCACGATAACCCGGTGGAGGTACCACTGGAAGCGGCGCTTGACCTTCGGGAACATGGCCTGCCGGTGGATAAGAAACTGCTGGTTCGCGTTTCCGCCGCTGACCGGTACGCCCTCGCGGATACCCCCAACGTGGGTTCAACGGAACGGTGGCAGTTGGACATCGTCCCCCCAGAGAAGCTACTCGCGATGCTGGAAGCCCGGGAACTGCTTCTGCGGCAACGGTTCGAGGCGATCATCGGCGAAATGACGGAAAACGCCGATTCCCTTCGCGTCCAGCAGGCGGATTACCAGGGGAAAGCCTCCGGATCGAACGGAGACGCGGGCCATGTGGCGGAACTGCGGAAGCTGCAAATTCAGCGGGTTTTACAGAATGTGCGCAAGAACGCCGACGAAACCTTGGGCGCGGCTCTCGGATTCGACGACATCGCCGCCCAGTTGATTAATAATCGCCTGGACACGAACGAACGGCGGGTGCGTCTGGAGGAGGGAATCGCCGGACCCCTGCACAAATTGGTGGAGATTCAATTTAGCGCTTTGGTAAAAGATTTGGAGGCGTTAGAATCAAAACTAGAGAGTCCGGACGAGGCTCCGGAACGTTTCGACCGCACGAGGCGGACGGCCCAGGCCATTCTGATGGAAATGGACCTCATCCTTTCGCGGATGCTCGAAATGGAGAGTTTCAACGAGCTGATCGAGATTCTCCGGAGAATTATCGACCGGCAGAAGGACGTAGAAGAAAAGGCCCGGGAGCGACAGAAGGAATCGCTCCGGGATTTGCTGTGAAGTACTTCCTTCGCTTCCTTCGGGTGCCGTTTTGGCGGGACGAAACGGAAAGGACGTTGCGAGCGATCATGACGAGACTAAGACACGCGATCACGCGATCTTCCTATGTTGCGCTCGTATTAGCGGCGTGCGCCACCTCCGCGTGTCCGCGGGCGGCCGCCCAGCAGGCACTTGCGGATGATCTGGGCGAGCGGCAGTCGGAAATCGCCGAAGAGTATCAGCGGCTGGAGAATACGCTCCTGCGAATGGCGGAGCTCAGCGCGATGACCGATCCGCACCGGTCCGCCCTCCTACGGAGGGTGCTTGCCCAAAGCAAGGACCGGCTGATCGGTTCCCAGTTTGAAGAACTCGCCCGGCTTTTGGGCGACAACCGGTTTTCTCGTGCCGTTGAGAACTCCCGCGACCTGCAATCCGACTTGCGCATCCTTCTGGAACTTCTCTTGAGCGAGGACCGGGCGAAACGTCTGAAGGAGGAGCAGGCGCAGGTCCGCGAGTTTCTCAAACAGCTTGGGGACATTATCCTCCGCCAGAAGGCGGTTCGGGGGCGAACCGACGGAGGGGGTCCCATGAAGCCGATCTCCGAGGAGCAGGGCAAGCTGGCCGAGCGAACCGGTCGACTCGAGAAGGACGTCCGCGAGTTCAATGAGAACCGGTCGAAGTCGCTCGAAGACCTTGAAAGGGCGCTCGATGAGTCGAAGGGGGCCGAGGAGGGAAACGGCGGCGAATCGGGAGATCCCAAAGGGACGGAAGGCTCCAAGGAGGAGGAGTCACGGGACGGTGATTCAAAGAGCAAGCCGGCGGACGAAAGCCAACCCGGCAAAGAAAGTGGACCCAGCCAAGAGGGTCAGGAGGGCCAACAAGGTCAGGAGGGCCAACAAGGTCAGGAGGGCCAACAAGGTCAGGAGGGCCAACAAGGTCAGGAGGGTCAACAGGGACAGCAAGGCCAACAAGGGGAACGGTCCGAGAATCAAGACAGCCAAGACCAGGACCAGCGGAAGGAACAAAAGCCCTCGGTCGATCAACGGCTGAAGGCAGCGCAGCGGCGGATGGAGGAAGCGCAAAAACGCCTGGACGAAGCCAAACGAGGCGAAGCGTTCGATGAACAGGAAAAGGCACTTCGGGAACTGGAACGGGCCAAGGCGGAACTCGAGGAGATTCTCCGTCAACTGCGCGAGGAGGAAATCCAGCGCCTGCTGGCGGCGCTGGAGGCCCGATTCCGCCAGATTCTGAAGATGGAGCGTCTCATCTATACACGGACGGTGGAACTCGACGGTACGATCCGCGAGGAGCGTCCTGGGGAGCACGTGCTGGAGTCGTCGCGGTTGGGAATCAAGCAGAATCAAGTCGTCCTGGAGGTCGACAAGGCCCTATTGCTTCTGAAGGAAGACGGCACGTCGATCGCCCTGCCGGAAGCGGTCCGCGAGGTTCGCGAGGACATGCTCCAAACGGCTGACCGTCTCGCCGGAGGGAAGACCGGTGAAATCACGCAGCGGATTGAACAAGATATTCTCGCCGCGCTCGAAGAAATTCTGGAGGCGCTCCAGAAGGCGCGAGAGGACAGCGAACAACGTCAACAGGACGCACAAGACGGTCAAACGGGAATGCCGGTCGATCCACCATTGGTCGAAATGCTGGCGGAACTGAAGATGATCCGCGCGCTCCAGATGCGCGTGAACCGCCGGACGGACGGGTATTCGAAGCTGATGGAGACGGAACGGACGGATAACCCCGAGATCGTAACCGCCCTGCGCTCACTCGCCGAAAGGCAGGAACGCATTTTCCGAATCACCCGGGACCTGGAAATGGGAAAGAACGAATGAATGCCCGAATCGCCGTTTTGAGCGTCGCCATTCTTGCGGTGGGTTCCGCCCGGTTCGCGGCCGCCGAGTGGATCCCCCTGTCCGCGGCCGACGCGGAAGAGGCCGTGATGAGCCGTCTGAAGGCCAAGGGGGCAGAGTCCGATACGCTGGCCGAAGCAAACCGGTCGTGGCGAGGGCTCCCGCCTGACGCGGAGGCTTCCGAAGTTCTATTGGAGGCGTGTCTTGCCCTTTCCCTGGTTGATTCGGACGTGAAGAAGGCCATCGCCGCGGCCCTCACCGGCAGCACCGATGCCGTAAACGCCGCCGTGGCCGAACTGGACGGCGCCGACCCCTTCTCCGCGGCCAACACACGGCTCTTGTGCGCACGGATCTACCTGGACGACGACCGATACGACGAGGCGTTCGCGTTGATCGAACCACTCGACGCCGGCGCGGTGATCGACCCCGCCTCGCTGACATTCGCCAAGGGATTGGCCGCGTTCCAACTGCTGAAGAAGGAAGAGGGGATCAAAGCGGTCGACTCCCTTCTGGAGAACCGCGACGCGGCCCCGAGACGCTACGTGGTCCTTGCCGAGCGGCTCAAGACCCGCTTTGAAACCCTCGAGCCGGACAGCCTTTACGAAATCTCGCGGAAGATGAACGACATCGGCCGGCGCCTCGACCAGGGAGAGGCCGGCAAGACGGTCCTCCGCCTCGAACGCGAGGTCATTGAATCGCTCGACAAGATGATCAAGAAACTTGAAGACGCCCAAAAGGCCGCGCAAAGCGCCCAAGGAGGGAATCAGGGGGGAAACCAGTCGAGCAGTCCCGCCCAGAAGAGTGCTCTCTTGGGAGGCAAGGGTCCTGGAAACGTTACCAAGAAGAACATCGGCGCGAAGACGGGCTGGGGGGATTTGCCGCCGAAAGATCGCGAGAGCGCCCTCCAGGAGCTCAGCCGCCAGTTCCCCTCGCACTACCGCGACGTCATCGAGCAGTACTTCCGCGAATTGGCTCGAAAGAAGGAGACGCCCACGCGATGATCCAGGCCCTTCTTTGCGTCACCCTCATCGCCGCCAGTCCCTCCGTCCAGGTCGACACCCTGGATGGCGATCGATTGGATGGTACGCTCCAACGGGTCGCCGAAGACGTGGTTGTATTGCGCTCCGGCGAAAAGGAGGTAAGATTGCCGTTCGCCAAACTCGCGGCGCTGGTTGTCGTGCCTCCGAGGGTGGATGTTTCCCCCGCCGAGTTTCCGCGAGCGGCGCTGTCCGACGGCTCTATGGCCGTCGTCCGTGAGTGCGTGCTTGAGAACGGGGAACTCACCTGGCCCGGCGACGGCGCGAGCCGCACGGTCCCGCAAACCTCCGTGCGGCACGTCCAGTTCGCGGCGATCCCGGAATCGCTTCTGCACCAGTGGCGATCTTTGCGAGACGAGCCTCGTCAGGATGATTTTCTCGTCGTGGTCCGCGGCACGGTTTTGGAGTATCACCGCGGGTTGATCCGTCGTATCGCGGCGGATCGTGTGCACTTTGAAATCGATGGCGAGATACTCCCGGTTCGCCGCGACGCGATCGCCGCCGTGGTGTTTCGGGCCGAAGACAAGCCCAGCGCGGCCGGCGCATGTTGTCGGCTGACGGAGAAGGACGGTTCCGTCTGGTCGGCGAGAAGCATCGCCGGCGACGCTGGCCGAATCGAGTGGACGATTCTCGCCGGTCCGGCCTTTAGGACGCCGCTCGAAGCGGTGTCGCGAATCGATTTCGCCCAAACTTACAGCACGCCTCTCGTCGAGCTGACACCGATCACGTCTTCCTGGACTCCTTATTTCGCTCGGGGAAACAACGATATTCGTGGGGAGTTCTTCGCCCCCCGATTCAGTCGCGGATTCTACACGGCCGTACCGGTACTCGATGGCAAGACATGCAAGCACGCCCTGAGTCTCCATAGCCGATCCGAAATCACGTGGCGCGTTCCGGAGGGATCGCGGCGATTCGTCGCGACGGTCGGGATCGATGACGCCGTTCGCCCCGGGGGGAACGCGATAGTGGTCGTTCTTGTCGACGACGAGGAATTGCTGCGGAAGACGATTACCGGGGAGGCCTCGGCGGAGGAAATACGTGTCGATCTTTCGGGGGCTCGCCGCCTGACACTCCTGGTTGATTATGGTGGCGGCATGGATATCGGCGACGCCGTCGTCTTCTCGGATGCGAGGATTGTTCAATGAAATACGCGCCGCTTTTTACTCCAACGTTCTTCGCGCTGATTCTCTCCGGCTCGAGTACTCCATTCGTGGTCGGGGCGCCGTTCGACGAAGTCATCAACGCCGAGGCCCACCGCGTAAATTCGGTCGGTCGCGCGAAGGACGCGGTGGTGGCCGTCTTTCCGCTGGAGGGAAAGGGGGGCGGTTCCGGCGTCGTCATCTCGCCCGACGGGTTCGCCTTGACGAATTTCCATGTCGTTGGTCCCACCGGATACGCGATGAAATGCGGGATGGCCGACGGCAACGCCTACGACGCCGTCTTAGTGGGTCTCGACCCGACGGGGGACGTCGCGTTGATCAAGCTTTTCGGCCGGGACGACTTTCCGGCCGCGACACTGGCCGATAGCGACGAAGTCCGCGTCGGCGATCTCGTCTATGCCATGGGCAATCCGTTTCTGCTGGCGACCGATTTTCAGCCGACCGTTACCCGGGGGATTATTTCCGGCGTCCACCGCTACCAGTTTCCCAGCGGGACGCTCCTGGAGTACGCCGATTGTCTGCAGACCGACGCCTCGATCAACCCTGGTAATTCCGGCGGCCCCTTGTTCGACGCAGAAGGGCGGCTGATCGGGATCAACGGTCGGTGTTCGTTCGAGAAACGCGGCCGCGTCTCGGTCGACGTCGGCTACGCCATCTCGATCAATCAGATCAAGAACTTCTTGGGCTGCCTGCATTCGGGACGGATCGTCGACCACGCGACCGCCGGCATCCTCGTCGGCTCGGACGAGGAGGGCCGGGTCGTCGTAACCGACATCCTGATTGATTCCGACGCTTACCGCCGCGGACTCCGCTATGGGGATGAGATCGTCGAATTCGGCGGTCGCTCCATCTCCACGCCGAACGGTTTCAAGAACGTCCTGGGCATCTTTCCGAAGGGATGGCGGCTGCCGCTTACGTATCTGCGGGGCGGCGAGCGGAAAACGGTTTCGATACGCCTCGGCGGCGTCCACCGGTCCGATGAACTCCTGGAGCAACTCCGCAAGCAACGGCCCGAGGAGCCCGGACCGCCGGAAACACCGGAGGGACCCGTTCCCGAGGAGGAAGGGGACCGCCCCGGCCCGCGATTGAACCGGGTGAAGGAGGAGCCGATTCCGGTTCCGGACGTCGTCAAGAAGCATTACCAAGAGCGGCGCGGCTTCGCGAACTACTTCTTCAACCGCCTCCATCGCGACCGCGTTCTGGCGGCATGGCATGCCCTGGGCATCCCGAATCGGACCGAGATGAGTTGGAACTGGCGGGGTGTCTTTCCTGCCGGGGACTATGAAATACGTCTCGATAACGACGTGTGCGAGTTTCGCGTCACGGACGGTGGATGGAAAATCCGCCCGCAAGACACGGCCGAGAACTCGCTCGCTCCTCCCGGTTCCGGTGGCTTGCTTCTGGCGTTGTCGCTTTGGCGGAGATTAGCCGTCGAGGGGGCCGAGAACTTCGGCGAGGTCGTCTATTTCGGAACGGCACCGGTCCCGGGAGATGATACCTTGGCCGATGTCGTCCGCGCCACCGCCGGCGGTGCCGACTGCTGGTTCTATTTCGATCCGAAAACCGGAGAACTCCTGGCGATGGAGATGTTTCCGGAACGGAACGTCGACCCATGCGAACTCCGTTTCGCGGACTACCAAGATACCGAAATCGGCCACATGCCGGGAAAGATCGAGCTACGGTTCGGCGACGAGGTAGTCGCCGGTTTGTCTTTAGGGAAGTTTGAACTCAAACCGAGTGAAAAAGCGGAGGCGACTCCGTCCGAATAGATGAAGTATCCCATGCGCTTTTTCGGTTACTTTTCGCCGATGCTCCTGGCCGTGGCGCTGGTCCCCGCGGGGGACGTTCACGGCCAATCCCTCGCCGAAACGATCCTCGACGTTCAGCCGAAGGTCGTCAAGCTTTTCGGCGCCGGTGGAATCCGCGGGATGGAAGGGTACCAGACCGGAATCCTGATTTCTGAAGACGGCCGGATTCTCACCGCCTGGAGCCACGTTCTCGACGACGAATATCTCACGGCCGTGCTCCACGACGGCCGCCGGTACGAGGCGAGCCTCGTCGGCGCCGATCCTCGGACCGGGGTCGCCGTCCTCAAGATCGACGCCGCCGGGCTCGCTCACTTCCAGCTCGAGGAGGCGGTCGAGGCCTCGCCCGGCACGCGCGTGCTCGCCTTCAGCAACGCTTTCGGGGTAGCCGTCGGCAACGAGCAGCCGAGCGTGCAAAGCGGTTATATCGGCGCGAAGACCGACCTGCAAGCGCGGCGCGGCGTCTGGGAGGCCGCCTACAAGGGCCCGGTCTACGTCCTGGACGCGATTACGAGCAACCCCGGCTCCGCCGGCGGGGCGCTCACCGACGGCGAGGGTCGCCTTCTGGGAATGTTGGGGACGGAGCTGCGCAACGCCAACACGCACACCTGGTTGAATTTCGCGGTTCCGACCGCCGCGTTCGACGCTCCGGTGAAGGCAATCCTTTCCGGGGAGACCGCTTCCAGGCCGGATGCGGTCGAGGTCCTTCCGGACCGTTCCTTCGACCTCCAAGCAACTGGCATATCGCTTCTCCCGCGCGTCCTGGAAAGTACGCCCCCTTATATCGACGCGGTGAGGCGCGGCTCCGTGGCGCACCGTCTCGGCGTCCGTCCCGACGATCTGATCGTCCTGTGTGACGGGACAGTCATTCAATCGGCCGAGCAGTTGACCGAAGAACTGAAAAAGATCGACGCGCGCGACGCGGTCACGCTCGGCGTTATGCGGAAGGGTGAGATGCTTCGCTTCAGACTTGAAATACCCCAATCGCCGCGGGAGGAAGAAACGCCGTGAACCGTCCGTCCGTGAAATCGCCGATTTCCTTGGCGATCCTTCTTCTGGCCGCGGCACCCGTCTTCGCGGTCGAGGAACCGCTGTGGCGTCAGGAGGAGGCGGCCATCCGCCAAGCCGTCGCGAGAATCGCACCGAGCGTCGTCGCGATCGAGACCGTCGGCGGCGAAAGCCGTCGCGGCCGACTCCTCTTCGGAACCGGACCTACCTCCGGCGTGATCGTCGATTCGCAAGGATATATTCTCTCCAGCGCCTTCAACTTTTTGCGGAAACCCGATTCGATCCTCGTTACCATCCCTTCGGGCGACAAGGTTCCCGCCCGGGTCGTGGCGACCGACCGCAACCGGATGCTCGCGCTTTTGAAGGTCGACGCCGGCGCACCTCTGCCGGTCCCCGCCATGGCCCAAAGAGGGACGATGCGCGTCGGCCAATGGGCAATCGCGGTGGGACGTACGTTCGACGTGGACACCCCGAACATGACCGTCGGCATCCTGAGTGCGCTTAGCCGCGTTTGGGGAAAGGCGATTCAGACGGACGCTCCCGTCTCCCCCAGCAACTATGGTGGGGCTTTGATAGACATCCATGGAAGGTTGATGGGCGTGTTGGTGCCACTTTCTCCCGAACGCCTGGATGAAATCGGCGGCGTTGAATGGTACGATTCCGGAATCGGCTTCGCCATCCCCGCCGAGGACTTCGGCATCGTCGTCGAGAAGCTCAAGGAGGGTCGCGATCTTGAACCCGGCTTCGCCGGCATCGGCTTCTCCAAAGTGAACCTCCTCGGCGGCCGGGGAATCGTCGACGGTACCGTGGACGGTTCCCCGGCCGCCGAGGCCGGCATCGAGAAGGGAGATGTCATCCTCGTCTGTGACGGACGCGAGATCATGAAGGCGTATCAGGTTAGGGAATGCATTGCGCGCCGCTACGCCGGCGACACGATACGGCTCATCTTGGAGCGCGGCGGTGTCCGAATCGAGAAAACTCTCACGCTCGCGCCGCTTTCCAAGCCGGCCCAGAAGCCCGAAACGGATACTCCGCCGGCACCGTCCGGCTCGAAGAAATCGGTCTTTGGACCGCTGCAAGGGGAGCACATGGATCGGCGATTCACGGATTTGGCGGGGAGGGAGAAACGCTCGTAGCCGTTTCGGTTTTTTCAAGAGGCGGGGGGGATACTCCGTGCCTCCTGAACGGTTATACTCGGTGGTGGGCGACTTGGGCGACTCGGTGGTGGGCGACTCGGTGGTGGGCGACTGGGGATGTTCGTCGCATTCGGCCCGGCCGTCTCCGATTTGGCGAGACCAATCAACAAAAAGGATCTAACGATGAAACATCGCCTGTTCCGTGTGCTGCTCGTGGTTCTTACGGCGTTGTCCCTTGGTCCACCCGTCAGGGCCGCCGCTGCGGAAAGGCCGAATGTCGTGCTGATCATGGTCGACGATTTCGGCGCCGAGTGCGTCGGCGTCTACGGCGGGACGAGTTACCAGACTCCCCACATGGACGCCCTTGCCGCCGGGGGGATTCAATTCACGAACGCCTACACGCCTCCCTTATGTACGCCGACGCGAGTCCAACTGATGAGCGGTCAGTATCCCTTCCGCAACGGCTGGTCCGTCGGGATTTGGTCCAAGGACCAGCCGGGCCAAGTGGTCGATCCGCGGACATTGCCGCTGGGAGCGATGATGCGCGGCGCCGGCTACAAAACGGCGGTCGCCGGGAAGTGGCAGCTTGCGCGATTTGAAGACCATCCGGACCACGCCGCGCAGTGCGGATTCGACGCGCACTGTCTGTGGACGTGGAGATACCAAACCACCGGTAAAGAGAAACCTTCGCGGTATTGGAACCCGGCCGTCTGGAAAGCCGGGCGGTTGCTCGGTGGCACGGAGGGTGAGTTCGGGCCCGATCTCTACTGCGACGCCTTGATCGAATTCATGCGCACGCACCGCGACGAGCCGTTTTTCCTCTACTATCCGATGACGCTGGTGCATTTGCCGTTCGTCCAACCTCCAGGGAGCGACGCCGAAGGGGACGCTGTCCGATTTGCCGCGATGGTCGAGTACGCGGACGGATTGATCGGCCGCCTGGTCGCGGCGCTAGATGAGTTGGGCCTGCGCGAAAAGACCGTCGTTCTCGTTACCGGCGACAACGGGACGCCGCGCGAGGTCACGTCCCAATGCAACGGTCAAGCGATCCAGGGAGGGAAGGGCCAAATGACCGAGGCGGGGGCGCGCGTTCCGCTGATCGCCAACTGGCCCGGAACCGCGCCCCACGGCGCGGTCTTCGACGACCTGGTCGACACGAGCGACATTCTGCCGACGCTGGCCGAGTTGTCCGGCGCGGAACTGCCGGCGGATCGAGTGATCGACGGCCGCGGTTTCGCCCGGAGACTTCACGGCGAGGCGGGAAATCCGCGGCAATGGGTCTACGTCGAGCTGAAGGACGACTGGTTTCTCCGCGATAAGAAGTATCGCCTGGACGGCGACGGCATGCTTTGCGATATGTCGGACCGGTATGGCGCCAGAAGACTCACCGAACCGCTCGTGGATGAGGCAAGGGCCGCGAAGGAGCGGCTTGAATCGGCGTTACGAGAACTCCGCGGCGGATTGGATCGGTAACCGGTCGGCGTTTGGCACGAGAAAACTTCGGAGAAAAGCGAACATGTCTCTTGTGCGAACCTCGGGACTGCTCTTAGTCGTCTTGGTCTTCACGGTTGGGGAAACCCGCCTCCTCGAAGCGGCTGAATCCGGCAAGGCGCGCCGTCCCAATGTGATCCTGATGATGGTCGACGATCTCGGTTTCGCGGACCTGGGGTGTTACGGCGCGGCGATTATCGAGACCCCCACCCTCGATCGTCTCGCCGCCGAGGGCCTGCGGTTCTCCCAGTTCTACAACACGGCGAAGTGCCACAGTTCCCGGGTATGCCTGATGACGGGGTTGTATTGTTTTCAGGCCGGTGACGCATCGTTGAGCCGCGGCGCGACGATCGCCGAAGTCCTCCGACCGGCGGGATACTTCACGGCAATGGTTGGAAAGTGGCATCTCGACCGAGAACCGACGGACCGTGGTTTCGATCGTTACTTCGGCCATCTCAGCGGCGCAACCGATTTCTTCCGCGGCGACGACTCGTTCAGGCTCAATGGAGAGAGATTCACCGAGTTCGGAGACGGTTTTTACACGACCGACGCGAACACCGACTACGCAATCCGGTTCATCGACGAGGCACTCGGTGCCGGCAAGCCTTTCTTCCTCTACGTCGCCCACAACGCACCGCATTACCCATTACAGGCTCCGAGCGACGTCATCGAGCAGTACCGCGGGAAGTTTCGCCTCGGTTGGGACGAACTGCGACGCCGGCGATACGCGAAGCAGGTGGAGATGGGGTTGATCGACCCGAGGTGGGCCCTTTCACCGCGCCCGGACTATGTCCCGGCCTGGGACGAACTGAGCGGGGAGCAGAAGAACTGGGAGGACTTCCGGATGGCCGTGTTCGCCGCGATGGTGGACCGGATTGACCAGAACGTCGCCCGGCTGATCGAACACCTCAAGGCCAAGGGAGTGTATGAAGACACGCTCATCCTCGTCTGTTCGGACAACGGGGCCTGTCCGTTCGAACGGACCCGTTCAATGGACCGTCCTCCTTGGAAGGGGGGAAGCCATCTGACGTATGACGTCGGTTGGGCCCACGCCGGAAACACGCCGTTTCGCTGGTACAAACAGAACCAGCACGAAGGGGGAATCGCCTCGCCGCTGATCGTCCACTGGCCGAGCGGTCTGAAGGTCGAACCCGGGTCGCTTACCCATCAGCCCGCGCATTTGATCGACGTCATGCCGACGCTCGTCGAGCTTGCCGGTGCCCATTACCCCGCGGAACTCGACGGCCGTGCGATCGAGACGGTTCAGGGTTTGTCGCTCGTTCCGATTCTCGAGGGCAAGAAGCGCAAGCTTCACGAGTGGCTCTACTTCCAGTTCTCCACCGATAGGGCGATCCGCAAAGGAGATTGGAAGCTGGCCAGCGTCAAGGGCGCCCGGTGGGAGCTGTACAACCTGGCCGAGGACCGCACCGAACTGAACGACCTGGCCGATGCGTATCCCGGCCGGGTCGAGGAACTCGCGGAACTTTGGCACACGGTCGCCAGGGACGTCGACCGCGCCCCGGCGCGGCTCCGTAAACCGGTCGAGGACCGTCCGGCGGAGCCGTATTTCAAACGAGCCGAAGGGAAGATGCCGCCGTTTCCTGAGATTCCGTGACGGAAACCGGTGGCTGACGGTCGATCCGGACGGACGGTGTTTCGGAAATCTCGAGTACGTCCGTTATCGCGAGGCCGATTCCAGCGGCAACGAAAATACGGAACGGGCGCAATTCGATCGGTTCCGGTAGTCCGCGCGGTCCACGCCGGAGTACTCTGGCACGGAAGAACGGGTACCCTCCAGAAGAATCTGGAGGGCACCCGCCGAGACAACAGCGACGGACTCGTGCGGGAGATTCGTGGGTTAGACCAAACCTTTCCCCCTTGGAAGAGCGGAACTTACGGGGCTTTCAGGACTTACGCCGCCGTGGTTTGACATCAAAAACGGGGTCAAGAGGGGGAAGAGTTGGTCTAAGCGGACGCGCCGTGAGATCCCAATGGAGCCAATGACGGCCTTGTCCCCCTCAAGCTCAACGTGATCATCATTTTTTGACCGCATATGGACGAATTCTTGGCACGGGGGGTGGAGCGGAGGCGGCGGACCTGTTAATGTAGTAGAAACCCCCTCCCTGGCGGCCCGCCGTGCTTCGGGTCCTGAATTCCGGACCGGGTGATTTTTTATGATGACCAAACCAACGAAAGCGAAATCCTCGCGGAAACGTCGTTCGCGGCGCGTCAAAATACTGAACCGCCTGCTCGAGTATCGCGCGATTTCGCGAATAAGCTATCGAAAATACCGAGACAAGGTCCGCGACGTGTACGACGGCCCTCAGGGAGCCGTTTTGGCGACGTGCAGCCTTTTGTCGTTGCATACGACCTTTGGGGAGCGAATGCTGCGAACGCGCGACTTCGATCTGCGAGGAGCGAAGCGGGTTCTCGACGTCGGAAGTGGCGCGGGACAAATCGCGAAGCACCTCCTCAAATACGCCGACGCCGACGCGAGGATTACCTGCTTTGACTTATCGCTTGAGATGCTTCGCCGGGCTCGAGCGCGTTTGAAGAGCGACCGCCCCGAGTTCGTTACCGCCGACTTGACGGAACTTCCGTTTCGCGATGCTTCCTTCGACTGCGCGACGTGCGGCTACGTGTTGGAGCATGTTCCTGAACCCAAAGACGGGCTGGCGGAGCTTTCCCGAGTCCTCGCGCGCGGCGGCCGCATGCTTCTTCTCGCGACGGAAGACAATTTCGGCGGAGCGTGGACGAGCCGTCTCTGGTGTTGCCGGACCTACAACCGCGCGGAACTCCGCGCCGCGTGCGAAGAGGTCGGTCTGGCTTGGGGACGCGAACTGTGGTTTTCCCGATTTCACAAGGCGCTGCGCGCCGGCGGGATCGGCGTGGAACTGGTAAAACGGTAGCGGGGCCACGGTGGCCGGAGGGGCGCCGGTCAGTCCGGTCCGAGGACGAACGCGGGATCGTCGTCGGAAACGGCTCCGTCTTCGAAATTGGTGAGGTTATTAGCCGTTTGCCGCGCGATTGCCTCCAGGGCCTCTTTCGTGAAAAACCCTTGGTGACCCGTAATCAGGACGTTCGGAAAAGTCAGCAGCCGCGCGAAAACGTCGTCCTGAATAACCTGCGCGGAGAGGTCTTCGAAAAAGAGGTCGGTTTCCTCTTCATAGACATCCAATGCGACCGCTCCGATCCGGCCTGACTTGAGGCCGCCGATAAGGGCGCCGGTATCGACGAGGGCCCCGCGGCCGGTGTTGACGATCGTCACTCCTTCGGCCGTTTTCGCCAGGAATTCCTCGTCGACGAGATGATGCGTCTCGCGCGTTAAAGGGCAGTGCAGCGTAATCACGGCCGATTCGGACGCGAGCCGGTCGACCGCGCAATAAATGACGCCCATCTCTTCAAGCTCTTCGTTCGGATAGGGGTCGAACGCGAGGACCCGGCACCCGAACCCGAGAAGGATTCTCGCGGCGACCGCCCCGATCTGACCCGTCCCGACGATCCCGACCGTCTTTTCGAACAGGTCGAATCCGAGAAGTCCCTCGAGGGAGAAATTTCCGTCGCGGACGCGGTTGTACGCCTTGTGCAGGCGACGCGTCACCGCGAGGATCAATCCGACCGTGTGCTCGGCGACCGCATGGGGGGAGTAGGTGGGAACGCGCGCAACCGCGATGTTCAGATTCCGCGCGGCTTCGAGATCGACATTGTTGAATCCGGCGCAGCGCAGGACGATCAGGCGGATTCCCTGCTTGTGCAGGCGTTCGAGCGTCGCCCCGCCGAACGAGTCGTTCACGAAGCCGCACACCGCGTCGAAGCGCTGCGCCAGATTGGCCGTTTGGGGCGTTAACCGGGTCTCGAAAAACACCGGGTTGTGCTTCGCCCTCCGGAGGGCGGGCTTCAGAAACCTCTCGTCGTATCGTTTCGAGCTGAAAACACAGACTTTCATCTTGTTTTTCTCCGTTCTTCTCGGGGTGCCGTTGACGGATCCGTCCGGCGGGATCGCTCCCGGCATGAACCGGCTGTCAACGGATGGTCCCGGACGACTCGGCGTTTTGCGCGACGCGCAGCGTTTTGCCGTTGAGCGCGAAGACGATCCACCCATGCCGGACGGCCAGTGCCGCGATTTGCAGCTCCGCCAACCTATCGTCTTCGGAGAAATCCGCCGGAAGAACCTCGAACGGACGGTCGTCGTCGAAGACCTTGCTGAAGATGCCGCGTAACGCGATCTGCGATTGTATCCGGAACTTCCTGCCGTAAAGTCCTACGACGCCGGTTCGGACCAACTTGATCTGTTTTCCTTCCAGCGTGGGTTTCAGTTTCGCTCGGACGAAGAAGTTGTTCCACGACTTCGTCCCTCGTACCAGTTCACGCACCGCCAGCGTCAGTTCCACGACGTCGTCGCCGCACGAGATGCGCGCCGCGCGGGTGGGGGCGAAAGTCACGCGGACGTCTTCGTGCCTTTCGGCGATCGACTCGTTTGCGCCGCCCGAGAGGATATTCGTCAACTCCTCGGCGGTAAACGTCCTTCCGTTAAAATCCATCCGCTCCAGCAGGTTGTTAAAAAAGCTCTCGTGGAGCCAGATAGCCGCCTCGGCATCCGCGTCGAGAACCGGAGGGGGCTCGTAGGACGCGAGTTGGTCTCCGGCCGCGAGCCGGAACGCCGCGACGAATCCGTCGTCCATCGTTTCCGCGTCGATCAATTCCGGAGCGATCCCCAAGGCCGACAGCCGCGAGAGGACCTCTTCGCGGTATTTCCTCGCGAGCTGATCCAAACGAGGATTCGCCTCTTCATCCACGCGTTGCGTCGCGCGCGCCGCCACCTTGCGCTGCAATTCCCTGTGAACCAGCGGCTTCTGCTGTTGGTGCCGCGAGAGCACCATATCTTGAACCAGCGCACCGACCAGGGGAATCGGGTCCAACGCCGTCCGCAATCCCCTCAGTCGCGTCTCGCTCGCCACCTGCGCGGTGGAGGGTTGGTAAGTCAAACCCTCCGCGTCGATGGCGATTTCCTTCCGCGCCAGGTAGTTGGAGTGGCTGTTGTTCAATAGCACGGCCGGCCCCGCGTCGGCGGAAGTCAACGAGGAGACGCGCCCCTCGACCTCCAGCGCCAGCAGAATCCGGTCCTTCGCAGGAATCGCGCGGAAATGCACGGCCGACTCGGTGCGCGCGTTTCCGCGGACCGGCTGACCCAGAATGACGTCGCGCACCCACTCGTATTCCGCTTCCCGCTGGGGCGCAAACCGGTTGAGGAAATCGGTCTGAACGCGCATCATGAAGTTCGCGTTGCGGTAATGGCGATCGAGCGTTTCTCCGACGGCTCGCGTGGCGTCCGATGCCGACATCCGAAGGGTCCGCGTCGCTTTCGCGAGGCGGTACGCGTCCTCCGGATCACGACCGGCTTCGAATCGTTCCACCACCTTGAGAAGCCAACCGAAGTCGACCGGCTCTTCCGCCCACGTTCGCAATTCCTGCGCGAAACCGGCAAGCGGTTCAAGGGCAAGGATATTCCGTTCCTCCGGCGACCACGGCGTGTCGATCAGACGCCCCAACGCCTTCCGCGACGCCTTGCGAAGCGGCTCTTCTCCGCCGACCGCGCCGGCGGCCAGCTCGCGGATTTCACCGAGGCATAAAAACTCGGCCCACTCGTCGCGGTTTGGAACCGACCGCAACCACCTTTCGACGCGGTCAACCGCCTCGACCGTCCGTCGGCGGTCCGTCGAGCTACCTGGGAAGGCAACCTCCCGCGGCCAGCCGGCCCGGGACATCGCGTTCCAAAGCTCCATCCGCCTCTCCAGGGCGGCCGTCACCTTCCGAAATTCTCCGCCGCGGCCGCCGGCCGACAAATCGGCCGGTGCCGGCGTCCTTTCGTATTCGAGGGTTAATGCATTCAGCCGCTCCGTGAATCGTTCCGAACCGGTGTGCTTCAGCGACTCGATCAACTCCGCCGCGCGGGTCGCCCATTGGCTTCCTTCCAGCCCGGCCAGCGCTTCCAGCAGCGACCGCGGTTCGGTCCACGACGGAGCCCGGACTTCACCCGGCGGAGGTGACGGAAGAGCGATTACCTGTTCGGGTCGGCTTTCGGCTGAACCGGACGAGGTGTCCGAATCGTACCGTTCCATCAACTCCGCGTAGCTTCGGCGATTGAACTCTCGATGGGGCGATTCCAGAACGACCGGTATCCCTTCGGATACGTCGGCCGCCTCCTCGGCCGGCGGGAATCCGTCCAGTCGCGGCGCGCTCGAGTCAATGGACGGAACACTACGCGAACCAACGAGGCGAATCGAGGCCTGACTCGCCTGGACCGGGGATATCCGCCGGTCGGAAACGAAGTGAAAGAGCGACCGCGATGAGGAACGCCCGGACCTCTCAAAAGGGACCGGCCCGACCTCTCGCGGGCGGGCATGGGGCACGCAGGCCAATCGGAGGTTTGGGGAAAGGGCGATTTCGGGCTCGGGATCGCGCGCGGGGCTTCGTGGAACGGTCGGCGGGTCGAGCGCGCGTTCCGGTAGCGGTCGTGCGGAGTCGTAGACTTTCGACGACCGGCCGAGGGGATCTAGCAGACGATCCGGCGGAATGCTCGCGAGCATGAGTAGCGCGCACGCCAGCACGAAGACGATTCGCCACGAGGAAACCCGTTCTTCCATTGCTTGTCCTGTGTCCCTTGTCACCGGAAACATCCCCTCCGTTCCACTTGCGGCCCTCCCTTGGAACAGGCTGCCATTTCTGCATCGGCATTTGAAGTGAGGCGAATATAACGCGAAATAGGCGACGGGAGGATTTGGGCGAAATAAAGGGATATCGGGAATATGCGCGTTATGGAGATAGGGAAAAACGGGAGGACTGTACCGACAGGACCTCACGGCTGAATCACCCGCGTTCGGGTGCCGTCGAATCGCGTAGGAACACCAGGTCGGACCAAGCTTGTCCCGTCCGCGAGACGACGTGTATCATTCCAAGTGTGGGCCATGAAAGAAAGGGTCAAATTGGAGAAAAAAGATGCAGGAAAAACTGAACGCTCTCGCCGATCTCTTCGCCGGATACGGACGCTGTGTCGTCGCGGTATCCGGCGGACTTGACAGTGCGGTGGCGGCAAAGGCGGCGACGATGACACTCGGATCGCGCGTCCTGGCGGCTACCGCGGTGAGCCCCAGCATGCCCCCTCGAGATACCGAGGACGCCAAGCGTGTCGCCGGAGAGATCGGCATAGCACATGTTGAAATACGAACGGATGAAGTGGAACTGCCGGAATACATCGAAAACGGCCCACTGAGGTGCTACCACTGTAAGCGGCACATTTTTTCTCGAATTGTCGATTTCGCCCACGGGCGAGGGGTGGACGTCGTGGTAGACGGTGCGAATGCGGACGATTTGAAAGACTACCGGCCCGGGCTGGAGGCCGCAAGCGAATTGGGCATTCGCTCTCCACTGGCTGAAGTCGGCCTGCGAAAGGCCGAAGTGCGAGAGCTCGCCGCCCTTTGGGGGCTGTCCGTCCGGGTTAAACCCGCTTCCCCCTGTCTGGCTAGTCGCATCGCCTATGGAGTACGCATCACTCCGGAGCGATTGAAGATGGTCGCGGACGCGGAGGAGCACCTCCGGCGGCGGGGGTTTGAGAACTTTCGCGTCCGCCTGCACGCGGATGATCTCGCCCGGTTGGAGGTCCCCTTGGACGGCATGGAGCGGTTCCTCGCCGGTTCGTTCCGCGCGGAGGTAGCCGGCGCGCTGCGCGCCTTAGGATTCCGGTACATCTCGCTCGATTTGGAGGGTTTTTCGAGCGGGAGCTTGAATCGGGTCCTAGATGGTTCCGAATCGGATTCCGTAACCTACTATCACCCAGAAGGTTACGTCGATACTGTGGTAACGGGTGGCGCAAAATCCGGCGCGCATGAGGATAGAACCCCCGCTGAAGCGGTTGATCCTTGGCTGGCGTTCGTGGTTGCGGCGTGGGGTGATCTGGACGAGGACGAGAAGAAGCGTATCCTCCAGGTGATCCGGGAAG
>CAZFQG010000072.1:0-15592 GCA_964520785.1 uncultured Planctomycetaceae bacterium
GGGCACGACCGTTCCCATCGTCGAAACGGCGAGAAGCGGTCCCGGTGGCAACTTGGCGCGCACCAGATTATGCATTGGAATCAGAACCTGCCCGTCCGGCCCTGCCCGCCAACCCCACCGAGAGAAAAAACGGATAACCGAACAGGACGTTTCATGCAGTTTCTTCGTATCTTGCCTGATCAACGGGACCAGACGATGGCCTCCGGGACGATTGATCGTTATAATCAAACGTTTGAGCGAGAGGCCGAGCGGACCGTCTTCCTCGGCCGCCCTTCGAGACACGAAACGAGGCCCGTGGAGAAACCAGGCATGGAACGCAGAGACTTCGTGAAAGCCATTTCCGCCGCCGTCGCCGGACCGTTGGCGGCGGGCATGTTCGCGTCGGATGCCGTCGCCACCGAGAACGCCGAACCATCCACCACCGACCGAAAGGATCATTCAATGAGAATCGTCGTCGCCGCCGACCCGTTTGCCTTGGAACTCAAGGATGCCGTCATTTCCCATCTGAGGGAGCAAGGACACGAAGTCCAGGACGTCGGCGCGACGGCCCAAAGCCAGACCCCTTACTATGAGGGGGCGGCCGCGGCCTGCGGCCTTCTGCGCGAGGGCAAGGTCGACCGAGGGATGCTATTCTGCGGGACCGGCATGGGAATGTCGATCGCCGCGAATAAGTTCAAGGGAATCACCGCCGCCTGCGTCGAGTCGGTCTGGTCGGCCAAGATGTGCCGCGCCATCAACAACGCGAACGTCCTTTGCATGGGCGCCATGATCTGGGGCCGGTGGATGGCGCTGGCCGCCGTCGATGCCTTTCTCGAAACGGGTCACACGCAGGGCCTGGAACAATTCGCGGACTTCCTCAAGGACGCCGAGAAGAAGATGGAAGAGATTGAAACGCGGAATATGAAGTGACCGGGACCGCCGCCAGGGTCCTTGCTCACGAGTCGCGCGCAGGCAAAGATAGCAGGAAAAGATGATTGTCCCGTCCGGTTGACGCCCAAGGAATCCCGGGATTTGTCGCGTAGCGTTACGGATCTCTACAATCGCAGGTTCCCGCGCCGTTCAACGTCGTGGGATTTCGGCGGGTCACCCCAACTTGATTCGGGGCGAATCGCCAGCGGGATGCTTCCATAACCGTTCTCATCAATTCTCCAGGCCGATCAGTCGATACCGCCGAATGGCACCGTCGGCGTCTGGTGGGAGCGTGTAGTCGATGAGGGTGTCGGCGCGGAGACTTTCGTTGCCTTCCAGTAGCCGCCGTAGTGTCGGGTCGAATTGAATCCCGCGGTCGGTTTGGTTCTCCGCCAAAAGGACGTGGGTGAACCCCGCGGCCATCAGCCGGTCGCGGAGTTCGGCCGCCGTACGGACCTCGCGGTCGTATCGGGTTAACCGCCGGAAGACCGATTCCTGCGTCACGCGCGAATTGAAGTAGAACGCCCGGGAGTCCTGAGACAGGATGTGCCCGTCCGATCCGAAGACGATATTCGCCACTTCCGCGGCGGCGCAGCTCGGTTCGGCCCGCCGGAGGTAGTCTTCGCGCGATTCCCACCCGGTGGCAACCGCCACGCTGTCGGTGGTCCGTTCGGCGGCGACGACGGCGAAGAGGGTGAGAAATCCCCAGAAGGCCCCCTTCCCGATCCACCGCGGCGCCGACGGCAGCCGGCCCATTTCCATATATACCCACACGATTCCGACCGCCGCGAAGGGAATGACCGGAAACAGGAAACGCTCGTTCTGCCTCGCGAGGAACCACACCCCGTAATAACAGATGCCGATTCCCAGGAGGACTCCCAACCCTCGCAATCGCCGCGAAAAGCAAAGTCCCGGCAGAAACAGCATCCAAAGTACTCCCAGTTGATGACCCCGGCCGCCGAAAGACTCGGGCCGCATCGTGATTTCCCAAGGGGAACGGATGAAACCGAGAAGCGTCTTGGGTACCGCCGATTTCTCGGCCGGAAGCGTCTCCTTCGCGGCCGATTCGGGCCCTCCGAAGACCGCCGACGCGAACGGGTAGACCGGATTTCCCCGGTGCCACGCCGCTCGGGCATACCACATTCCGGAAACACTCGCCCCGAGCAGGAGCATCCAGGCCGCCGTCCGCAGGACGAGTTGCCTCCGTCTCGGGCATTTCACGAAGACCCAAGCGGAGACACCGGCTAGCGCCGCGATGAAGAGGACCGCGATCAACTTCGTCGCCAACGCCCCGCCGAGCATGAGCCCGGCCGCGATTCCCCAAGACCGGTCCTCCTGGTTGACGACGGCATTCCACCAGGCAATCGCCGCCAAGGTCGTCAGAAGCGCCAGGGCCAAATCGTTCAGCGGAGCCGTCATCTGGTTCGTCACCCCCGGCGTCAACAGAACCACCGCTCCGGCAAGCCAAGCCCAAGAACGGCCCAACACGGGTCGCGCCAGCAGAACCGCCGCGGCCGCGAACAGCGCGCCCACGCCCCAATGGACCAGGTTTGCCGCTACCGGGCCGTCGAGGGAAAGGGCCCAAAGATACCACATCTGCGCCAGCAGGGGAAACGTGCAGTTGTCCTGATAGGGGAAATAGACGAGTCCGCGCGCGGCGAGAAACGTCTTGGGCAGTTCAAGATGGTAGCACAGCGCGTCTCCGGCGGTCGTCGGCGCGGCGGCGCCAATGAAGGAACCCATCGCGGCGACCGCGACCAAGACGATTGCATAAACCAGGATCGAGCGGGCCGCGCCACCCGGTTCCGAATGGGAATGGGCCGCATCCTCTCGTGGGCCGTCGGCCTGACCCATCCACGGGGCCTGATAGGCGTCCAACTGGTCTCGAACGATTTGCCAGATCGCGTTGAACGACGCAGCCAGCGTAAACACGGCCAGATGGATCGGGTCGAGTTTTCCGAAGAGACCGAGAAGGCCGAGGATCGTCCCTCCCACGACAAGCCCCAGCGACGTACTCCACACGAGCACTGAGAACCCGTCGTCCGTTTTCAGACCCAGCATCCGCACGAGCGGCCGGCCGAGTCCGTACGCGGAAAAAAAAACGGCGAACGCCGCGACCGTCGATACCAACGTCTGAATCATGTTGCTGCGCTCGCTACCACCACCTCAGCATCGCCCCCACGTAGAACGCCGACACAAAGACGACCCAGGCCGCGAACCCCCACGCCATGGGCCCTCTCACCTTCGAGCCACCGGCGGACCACGACTTGCGTTCGAAGAGGGTCTCCGACAAATACGCCCGGGCTGCTCGGAACGGGCGACGCAAGAATCCCTGTTCAGCCTCCGGATTACGATAAGGTGCGATCATGCTCAATGGGATAGAATAATGGGCCTCGGCCCGGACGCGGGTTTCGGCACCGGAGTCGTCTCGGTGGGTTGGATCGCCGCGACCACGGCCTCGAAAACGGCTTTGGGGAAAATGCCCTTCATACAGGCGTGTTCCGGCATGGGGCAATGCTCCAAGTGGCACGGCATACACGGCGTCCGATGACGGAGAACCGTAATCTTCTTCCCCCGGGGCCGCCATTGCCGGGACCGGTTCGTACCGCTGAACAGCGCCACGGCCGGAACTCCGAGGGCGGCCGCCAAATGAACGATGGCGGAATCCGCGCCCACGACGGCGTCCGCCGAGGCCGCCAACCGGGCCAACTCGGACAAATCGGTCCGGCCGACCCGGTCTTCGACCAAGGTCCAGACCGTGCCGGCACAAACGTGATCGCGGATTATAAGAGCGTCCGTCCCCCCGACCAAGACGACTTTCACCCCGTTTCCGTCCAACATCGTTACGAGTTCGCGCCAGTAGGGCGCCGGCCAGCGTTTTGCCTCTGTTCCAGCGGAGATGTGGGCAAGGACGGTGGGATAGGGGGTTTTTATGGGACTCGCCGCGAATCGGCGGCGCACGGAGACGAACGCCGGCTTGGCCGGCTCGATTCCCGGGACAATGCACCCCAACAGAGCCCTTCGCGAATCGATCTCGTGCCGGTTCGGAACGTACTCCGAAGAATCGGTCAACAAGAAACCGCCCCCGCCGGAATCCCACCCGACTCTCCGCCTCGCCCCGCTGAGCCACATCAACACCACAACCGGGAAATCGCCCCGAACGTCAATGGCCAAATCGAACCGTCTTGCTCGCATCTTCAGGCCGCACGAAAAGACGGCCCGAACCCACCCGCGGCGTCCCTCGCGCGAGAACCGGTTCGCTTCGAGCACGTGAATGCGTTTCACGGAGGGGAGCATGGCGAACCAGCCGGCGTTCGCCGATCCGGCGAGGACCTCGATGGTGGCCTGCGGGTAGCAGGCGGCCAGGCCCTCCAGCAAGGGCGTCGTCAGGATCGCATCGCCAAGGTGATCCAATTGGACGACGAGAATCCGCCGGGGAATCGGCACGACTTGGACCCTCGGTCCGGCCAAGAATCGAAACAGGCCGAAGAGAAGGCCGCCCAGAATGTCGACCACCGCGAAAAACGCCCGCCAGCGTAGCCGCACGTAGCGGTAGCGCCGAGGCAACCGCTTGCGGAGCCGAGCGGCCGGGTCGGATCGTGCCGTGCATGGTCTCTTCATCAATCCCTCAGCCGGCCCTCGATTTCCAAGCCAACGACCCGAGCAATTCCCGGTAGACTTTCAGCGTTGTCTGGGCCGTCTCCTCCCACGTGTACCGCATGCGGACGTGGTCCGCCAAGGCCGGATTCCGGGGCGAGGCGGCAGCGCGCACCACGGCGCGGCGGATTTCGCCTAGGCCGGAAGGGTTCACGTACCGGGCGAACTCGCCGAAGTACTCGCGGGTGGCGCCCCCTTCGGTTAGAACGAGGGGCGCGCCGGAAAGGGCCGCCTCCAGGGCAACCAGCCCGGGCGTCTCGAACCGGCTGACAAGGGCCAGGCATCCACAGGCGGCGTAGGCGGAGGCCAGGCACGGATCGTCGTGCGGCAGCGTGTCGATGAATGTCACGTCGCGCGGCGCTTCGCGGCGGCACCGCGCCGCGTAGGTCTCGTATCCCGGCACGGCCCGACCGAGAATCACCAGCGGTGCCGACGACCCCCCAAGGGCACGAATGAGTGTCAATTGGTTCTTCCTCGGCTCGATCCGTCCGGGGCACAGGACGAAGCCGGAGATTCCGAACCGCTCCACGAAGGGTTCCCGAACCGCCTCGGCGAATCGCAGGTCGGCCGCGTTCGGCACGACGCGGATCGCGTGTTTGCGCACCTGAAAAAGCCGCGTCAATTGCCGAGCCTCGGCGTGGGAGTTGGGCAACAACCGGTCGGCCGCGTGATATAACCGCCGCCGCCACGAAGGAAGCCGGGGAAACGCGAGCCTGGCGGCGAACCGCCCCATGGCCGCCACCTTCCGCGGCAGCGTCGGCGCGTCGCTCCAGTACGATGCCGGATCGAACCAGGCGATCGTCGAAACGGCCGCCGGCACGCGGAAACGCTTCGCTTGTTCCACCCAGTCGAGCCACTCCGGACGGCTTCCGAACAAATGTAGGAGGTCCACGTCTGGCATTTCCCGGCGCTTGGTCAAGAAGCGGATTTCTACCCCGAGTCGCCGGAGAGCCTCGGCCGTCTTGGCCATCTGCACCTCTCCCCCGCCGGCATCCTCGGCCCGGGGATCCTTCCCGACGAATCCGACGCAAAGACCCCGTTCGCGATCCAGGGAGGGCTCCAGGCAATGTTCCTTGTGCACGTTCACGGCATCGCCTCCCCTTTCCATCGTCCCCATTCCGCGCGGTGCCGCATGGCGATCGTCCATTCGCACAAGCCGCTCAACGCGGAAAAGGCCCACGCTTCGGGGCCGTCGAGAAAGCCTCCCTTCCAGACGAGGCGCCGAAAGACCTCTCTTGGCGGAGCCAGCCACAAATCGCGCCCTCGCGGACCGACTCCGGAGTCTACCCGGGTCCGTGCCTCGAGCGCGGCGTAGCGGTTGAGTTTCGAAAGATATACATGCAGCGACGCGTGGGTCCGATGGGAGAATCCCTTCCGCATGCGTCCGGTCCTTCCGGAAACGCGCAATAACTCGTGGACATCGCCGATCCAAGCGGCTTCGTCCCGGCGGAAGAGGCGGATCGGGACGTCGTCTTGTGTTCCGGTAAACCGGAATTCCCGCCCGAAGATGGAGCTGCGGATTCTTACCCGGTACGCGGCGAACCGTTCATCGACGATCCGTCGGCGGAGTTCCTCACCGAAGCCGTCGCTCGGCCGTTCATCGGCGTCGATCGAAAGGATCCAATCATGGCTCGCCCTGGCGAGGGCGTAATTCCGCTGCCGCGAAAAGGTGTCGAAGCGGCGGTGCAACACGCGGCATCCGAACGCCCTGGCAACGTCGCGCGTGCCGTCGTCGGAGGCGTCGTCCACCACGACGACCTCGTCCACGATGGGACGCAGCACCGGGAGCAGCCCCGCGAGGTTCTCGCGTTCGTTCTTCACGATCAAGACGGCCGAAACACGCGGATTCCTCATGATGCCCCCCCCAGCCGTTTCGGCGAAAATCGCCTGAAGAAGGCTGTCTCGCGCGAGATCGGATGGCGCGAGGGGGATACCAGGTTCCGCCGCCGCCGCGCCGCGAGATACGCCCGGTGGATGGCGAAACGACGTTCCGCCGCCGTCCACGGCCCGCGGAGCGTTTCCCAGGCGAATCGCGCCGCCAGGCCCAGCCCCAACCGGAACCGCAGCCACGGATGGCGGATATTCTTCCACTGAAAGAGGAGCGTATTCCGCAGCGCCAACTCATCGCAGCCGCCGCGTCCGAATACCTCGCCGAAGCTGGCCATACCGCGATGGAAGGCCAGGGATCGCGGGACGTATTTCGCGTGATACCCAGCCGCGAAGGCGCGGTAGCCCAGGTCCAAATCCTCGATCCGACCCGGCAAATACAGCGGGTCGAAACCGCCCAGCTCAAGGAAGAGATCGCGGCGGAGGGCCATCACGGCCCCGGATGCGGCCGTCCAGTCGGGCCGGTCGATCGCCGTTTCGTGCCCTTCAAAGAAGACCGTCCCCTGTACCAGGCCCATCCGCGTCCGCACGGCCGTTTTGCACCCTTCGTAAGTCGTTCCGTCAAAGAGCAGGCACAGGGGGGCCGTCATGAAGCACCGCTCGTCCGCCAGCAGCGCTTCCACGAGCGGATCGACGGCATCTTCCGCCAGTTTAATGTCGCTGTTGAGCAGGAACAACACCTCATCCGCCAGTTCCGCGGCCACGTCGTTGAACGAGCACAGTCCCCGGTTCTCGCACCGGCGGACTTCAACTTGCGGCTGGTTCTCGCGAAGCCACGCAAGCGAATCATCCGTCGAGCCGTTGTCCACGACGGTCACGAGGCAGGGATGCCGGGACGCGGCCGCCGCGGTGACGATCGACGGCAGGCAGGCTTCCAGCAGCGTCCGGCCGTTGTAGTTCAGTACGAGAAGGTTCACGCGGGTCATGCCTCTCCCTCCTCGCCGCCGGCCGGCTCGACCCGCCATAGCCCATCGCGAAACCGCAGGATGTGCCCCCGTGGAACCTGGAAATAACGTCCGAATTCCGCCTCCGCCTCGCGCCGTAAATGGCCTCGCAGGATACTCCACGCGGCGACCGCCAGCCCGCCGGCCGCCATCACCGCGAGATATCCTCGCGCCAGCGTTAGCCCGGCATCTCCCAATAGAAACGACAGCACGGCAATCGCGGTGAGTGCATTCATTACGACGTGAACTTCGTTCGCCTTGCGGGGAACCCGCGCCAGCCGGCCCAGAAGCGCCTGGCGTGCGCCGTCCGATGGGCCCTCGTCGGACGTTTCCCCCACACCCCGGCCGGAAACCGTCAACGTCCCTTCCAGGTGCTGCAATCGTCCGATGATCGCCCTGTATGCGGTGTCGTACCGCAGCGGAATGACGAGCATGGCCACGGCCCACGCCGTCGCCACCCCCAACCAGCACGTTTGACCGGAGGCGGCGAAACACCCATATCCGACACCCAAAGGAATGAGCAGATTCACCGTATGGTGCATCAGGTAATCGAGCTGGGCCCCTTCGAGACTGACGGTGCCGCGCAGCCGCGCCAACTGGCCGTCGACGTGGTCCCAAAGATACCATGCCTGAAAAAGGACCACCGCGACGAGCCACGCCGCCGGCGTTCCCCAGGCGAAGGCGCCGGCCGCGGCGACGGCGAACATCCAGGCAATCATTGTCGCCATGTTCGCCCCGACCCCCAAGGGCGCCAGGACCCGCGTCACGCGCAGCGCCGCCGGCCGCGAGATTCGCCGGGCCATCCAATTCCCCACCGTCGCGTGGTTCCGCTTCTGACATCGCCCGGCCAGGGACTCCAGCGAAAGAGGTTCACTCATGGCCCCTCCTCCCGCGGAGAACGCGGCGAAAAAAGTCTTCGAGTCGTTCGTGCCGACCGGCGTTCATCCGTTTGAAGAGTATGAAGGCCGAAACGGCGAACGCCCCACCGGCGAGCAGGAATTGCAGCAGTTCGATTTCACACAAACGCATTGCCGGCGCGGAGACGGGAAGCGGGTTCAGCAGGGCGACCAGGATCGGCCCGGACGAAACGGCGAACACGCTTGCCAGGTGCGACAACCATTCACGCACCGAGGTGACCCAGGGGAACGCCGTCACCGACAGCCCCAGCCAGTAAACGAAGTAGCAGACGGCCGTCACCGTCGCGGCGCCGGCGATACCGCCGCCGGCCGTCAGTACCCAGTGGTTTCCGGCGACGGCCGCGACGAGTGCGGCGCAAACCGTCGCGAGTACCCGGCGTTGGCGGTCGATCGCCACGAGATACTGGCTCGCCGGAAGGGCGAGGGTCATCGCGACCGCCCCCGGCACGAGCCGGTAAATGGACTCGAAACCGGACCGGTAATCCGGAAGGAGAATGCTCAGCACCGGCGGGGCCAAGATAAGAGCGGCGGCCGCGACGCCGCCGACCAGCAGGGCCTGCATTTCCGTCGCGTGCATCGCCATCCGCGCCACGGCGGCGCAGGAGCCGGTCCGGCCGTATTTCTCGCCGTATCTGGGACCCATTACGGTCGCCAGCATATTCCCCAGGCCGAACACCTGGATGCTTACCATCAGCGCGACGGAGTAGCATCCCAATTGGAATTCCCCGTCGTCCAGGTAGGCGAGGATCATCATTTTGTCGGTCGAGCGAAAGAGGGTGACCGCGCAACCGGCGAGCAGAATCGGTGAGCCGACCGCGACGAGCCGGCGGATTCGCCTCGTGTCCCACGCCCACCGGAGCCGGATGGTCGCGAATCGCCGGACCAAAACGGCGGAAAGTCCGATGACTAGCAGCGTGCCGGCGAAGAGGCCCGGAAGTCCGAATAGGAACGTACACGCTCCACCCAACGCGAGCGTTGTGATCGCTTCCCCCACCGAAATCCACGCCGTCTTGTCGAACGCCTGCTGGCACCGAAGGATATTGACGTGAAACGTAACATACCGCGAGATGATCGTCATCAAGCCGACGGCGATCAGGCCGACCCCCCAAAACGTCTCGGCCGTTCCTACGGCAAGTACCCAGGCACCCACCCCGATCGGTACTCCACCGTAGAGCAGACTGGAAAGGGTGTTTACGGCGAACGCGCAATTCAACCCCACAACCGCTTCGGCTTCGTCGCCCCGGCCGGCGGCGATCGTATAATCCCTGGTCGCCCCCTTACTAACCCCCAGGTTCGCGAAATTCGCGTAACCGAGAATCATTTTCAGCGTCTG
This sequence comes from uncultured Planctomycetaceae bacterium, assembly GCA_964520785.1. GTDB lineage: Bacteria > Planctomycetota > Planctomycetia > Pirellulales > Thermoguttaceae > CAZFQG01. Next base: position 9,648 of record CAZFQG010000072.1, read on the forward strand.
CCAGATTCCCATTTCCGTTGGGGAAAGAAGCATTCGGAAGAGAATCGCGGTGACCGCGCCCAGCACGTGGCAGGCAATACTGGAAACGCCGACGATCGACGTATCGCGGAGCATCCGCCGCCATCCGGTTACGGGGGCGGAATCGAACGGAGGAAAGCTCGTCGACGGCGTGGTCGCGTGCATCAGGCCGCCTTGGTGAGGGTGCGCTGTTTCGCGGAAGCGGAAGGAGTTTGGTTTCGGCGCAAGACGGCGTCGGCGATCGCCGACGCCGCGGCTTCGCCGGTCGCGGCGAACGCGGCCGCGGGGCTCTGCCGCACGGAAACCGGCGCGTCCAGAATCCGCCCCAATTCCGCGTCAAGCTCCCGGGCCGTCCGCGCCTCGGCGGCGAGCCCCCAACGGCGGTACGGAAGGACTCCTTCCGAACCCTGGGGGACAAGCTGGATGACCGGTACGCCGTAAAGGAGTGCTTCGACTCCCGCGCTGGAAAAGCAGCTTATGACGACGTCGTGCGAAGGAAACAATGCCTCCGGCGGCAAATCGGTTACGACTCTCGCGTCGAGTCCGACGAGGCCCGCGAGGCACTCATGGAGGATCGGATCGTCGAGTGCCCTGGGGTGCGGTTTGACCGTCAGATGGATATCTCCGAACCGGGCGACGGCGCCGAGCGCCGCCTCAAGCATCCGCCTGTATGTTTCCGCCGTATAATGCAGACCCACCGCGTCCGGACGATTCGCCCGGGGAGGAACCGTTCCCAGCAGGAGAATGCGCCTCGGCTTTCCGGAAACACGTTCCGGCCTCTTCGCGGATTCAACGCGCGACTGCGCCTTGCCCTGTTGGGCCGCTCCGGTCACGACGATCCGATCCGGCGGATATCCCCAATCGATCAGTTGACGCCGCGAGGCCTCCCCCCAGGCGAAGAACCGGTCCGCGGCCGGGGGGGCGAATCCGAAACGGACGCACGTGACGCCGTGTTGGACGACCCCGCTTCCCATGCCTCGGCCGCGCGCCAGCGCGATCGCCGCTCTGGGAATCGGAGTCGCGTCTTCGTCGACGAGGAGATAGTCGGGCCGGATCCGCTCGAAGTGCGAGTCGATCCGCCGGATCAATCGCGCATCGGCGGCGCCGTTCTCGTCGACCGTCGAACTCAACCACGCTTGAACCGCCTTCGCGAGGTCGACGCCTCGATAAACGACCGGACGGTCGATCTCGACGAAAAAGGGGTTGCGACGTCCCAGGGAAGAATCGCACGCGAGAACCTTCACCCCGTCCCGACGCCGGCGCAACCAGGTTCCCGGCGCGAACCGGTCGTACAGCCACCAAACCCGGCATTTCCGCGCCAGAAGCGCGCCGCAAACCGGGTCGAGCAACCGCGCGTTGCCACAAAGTATAACCCGCGTCCGAGACCCACCGCCGCGACGGCGCGAAGCAAGCAAGCATCCCAGCGCCCTTCGCCACGCGGGATTGGGCGGCGGCGGATCCGACTCCTTTGCCGCATGCCCGGCATAGTGTACCTCCAACCGGGAACCGCTTGTCCGGCACAGACCCCGAAAGACCGCGACGTAGTCGTCGTCCCGGCCGGCGCAAACGTGTAGGGCGAGGCGTTCCTTCGCCAGAAGAGGACGAATATCCGTGAAGTAAACTATGGTCCGCAATAGCTTGACCAGCGCGTAACGGAGTCGGCGCGCGTGCAGGTAGGCCGCGGTCCGGGCATCGTAGTCCAGCCTCGCCGTGTCCCACGACGCGCAGGAACCCCCCAAGCTTTCCGCGATCCGCTGGGCATCGCCGTCAATCCACGCGTAACGCCCGTCGATACTCTCGTCGAGAGAGCGGACGGTTCCGGCGCGAGAAGGAGGGCTGCCTTCCAGAACGATCGTCTCGCCGCGAGCGGTTTGCTCCGGGAGCAGATCGGGATTCGTGAAGATCAGAACCACCGTAGTCGCCTCCTTGCGACACTGTTGAAGAAAACCGCTATCCCGCGGCGGCAACCGGATAACCCAAGCGGATCATCCCGGGAATAACTTCAATCGACGCGAAGTGGGCATCGGCGCGGGTGTTCGACGGATGATTCACGGCCGCCGTCTGCATTCCCACCGCGGCGGCACCCGCCAATTCCAACGGATCGTGGCCGACGAAGACGACTTCGCCCGGCCCCAATTCCATTCGTTCGACGATCTTTTGATAGCCTGCCGGAGAAGGCTTGGTCACCCCGATATCTCGCGAGGAGACCACGACGTCGAAAAGCCGGTCCAGTCCGAACCTTGCCAAGCGGACCCGGATTTCGCTTCCTCGTTGCTCCGAGTCACTCAGAAGTCCGACGGCAAGCCCCGTCTCGCGCAGGCCGACGAGAGTCCGCTTCACGCCCGGCACCGGACGGATTGATTCCAGGAGACGCCGCCGTTCTCCGCGGCACGACGCCTCCACTTCTTCTACAAGAGCGGGAGCCACGCCAAGCGTCGTGAAATATGCGCGGAAAGCCAACCGGAAGTCCGTCTCGCCGCGGAAGACCCTCACCGCATGCTCACGGCGCCAAACGTCGAAAAGCCGGTCATGGTTGCCGGCGACTTGGAGCTTCGCGAGAATCTGACAGAGACACACCCGCCAAACGGTATCGTCGTAGATGACGCCGCCGAAATCGAAAACCACTCCTCGGGCCGTCAATTGGGGCTCCGTTGGATTGAACCGCGCCGTCCGGGCACCCTTCGAGAGATTTGCACCGGGAAAATCCGTTTTGCGGGACATGGAAGATCGAATCCTTTCGATTTTACGATTCAGCTCCTTCGGGCTGATTGCCGAAAGAGTCCCTCCTGGACACCTCTAATTCCCCTTTTTGGGGATATGCCGATTCAATGGTGTGTCGCCGTCTTCTCCGGTGCGACCTGGATATGCATCGAGGGTTGGTGATCCAGAAGATCGGCAATCCGGTGCCAGTCCAACCCATCCGTTCCGAGTGACTCGAACACCGTCAGCGTCTCTTCCCACGCTTCCTCGTCTCCGAACACGAGTTGAAGGCGTCCATCGGATATTTCCGCCGGGGGCCGCACCTCCAGGCTTCTACATCCCGACTTGGCCGAGCGGAAGAGAGTGCCCAAACCGTTACGCGCGTCGACTGATTTGATCTTCCGATCCAGTCGCCGCAACGCCGCGGACCGAATCCAACAGATTTCCAGTCCGATTTCCGGTTCCTCGAGCGGTCTCGGGCCGGGGGGCAGCGCGTAACACGCGAAATCGACTCCCTCCGAAGACTCCGCTTCCGCGACGAGCCGGTCGATCCACATCGGATCGAGGAACGGGTAACGGCAACTCACGCAGACCACGTGCTCGGCCGGGCACTCATCCAAGACGAGCAGTAATCGCGAAAGAGCATCCTGCGCGTGTTTGGCCACGAACACCGGAACGTCCAGCGGAACCAAATCGGACACAAAGGAATTCGCCGGCGAATCGTCCGTCAAAACGACGGTTCCTCCCAACTGCTGGCAATCCGTCACCCGGCGCACGATCCATTCAAGAATCGGCCTGCCACCGAGTTTTCGCGAGCCCATTGGCTTGGGAGCCTGCCCGTCAAAGCACGCGTGAACAATTCCCAGGGTTCTCAACATCGGACTTCCTATTCACTATTCTAAGAACCGATCATGACCGCATTATTCCCGAAAACACCCAAAGTTTACCAGGCATCCCGAGCATGAGTCAACATGATCTCCCACTTTCTCCGCCCGAATTGTCTCGAAAACCTCGCGAAGTCTCTCGGGCACCGACTGCCTTTGAGAATCCTTTGACTATAGGTAGACTGGGGACGTTCGGCTCTCTCCACTTCGTCCGAATGCCCAAATCGAGATACTGAAAAAACGCTGATGAATGCATGATCGCCTACGTAAGACCGGTCCACCATTGCACCCAGAATACCCAGATATCGCAGCCTATAGAAAGCGTTCATTTTTTCTGACTTCGCGGATGATTCGGCCCACCACTTCCTCCTCGGTCAACCCATCCGTCACGATCTCGATCGCGTCTTCGGGTTTTCGCAGCGGCCCGACCTCACGACAGGCATCTCGCCGATCTCTCGCCTCTTGGGACCGCAGAATCTCGCGATAGTCGGCCGGCCGGCCTTGCTCGCGCATCTGGGCCACGCGGCGCCTTGCGCGCTCCTCGGGGGAGGCCGTCAGAAAGAACTTGTACCGTGCGTCGGGAAAGACGACCGTCCCTTGATCCCGTCCCTCGGTGACGACGTCATTGGTTCCTGCCATGCGCCGCTGGACTTCGACGAGAACCTCGCGCACGGCCGCGTTATCGGCCGCGAAACGGGTCAAGTCCGTGACTTCTTGGGTTCGAATCGCGTCGGAAATATCCTCGCCGTCAAGGAGAACGCGCGATCCGTCCAGTTCGAGTCGCAGCTCCTTCGCCATCGCCGCCATCGCCTCCGGGTTCTCCCAGGCAATTCCGCGCCGCAGGGCCGCCAGAGCCGTCGCGCGGTACGTCGCGCCGGTGTCCAGGAAGCGGAACCCCAACTCCTCGGCTACGCGGCGCGCAACCGTGCTCTTGCCCGCTCCCGCCGGACCGTCAATGGCGATAATCATGCCGAACCTCTCCGGAAGAACCCAAAACCGGAACGCGGTGACACCCCTACTTGGATTGAGGTGGACGCCGCTCTTGGAAGAGATCCGAGACGCTGCCACGAGAGACAGGGGGCCGAGCCTGGCTCTCCGGGAAAAGATCGTCCTGCGGACGGCCCGAACCGACACCATCTTGCAGAGCGGGGGCCGTATTCTTCCATCCCATCCGCCGCAGCAATTCGTCAAGAGAAATCTGCTCGATATGGAATTCTTGTGCCTTGCTCTCAATTGCGGAGAAGTCCTGTATCATCTCCGGCGACGAAGACGCATCCGGGCGCTTACCGATAACCATGTACCGCGTCTGAACGGTGACCTCGCCGGTCCGCTGGCCCTGTGCGTCCATCGGGGCGTCGACCACGCCGCCGTTGAGTTCGATCAAGCGGCGGACCTGTTCCCGATCGGAAACCCCGTCTCCATCGATGTCAATGAAACCCGCCAGGACGAAGTGCTTCCGCGAGCCCGGGCTCCACACCGGCGTATGCACGAGGTCGCCGGGCTGAATCGGATTGGAAATGACATCCTCGATAATCCGCCCTTCGGCGAGATGCTCGCCGAGGATCTCGGTGATTTCGATACTTCCCTTCTTGCCTTCGCCGTCGACTCCGGTGGCCTCGGCGTCGTATACGCTGAACGTCGTGCGGCGATCCAGCCCGTCGGCGCGCCCCAGATTAACCCAGACGGTCCGGTTTCGCTGGTTTACCCAACGGATTTCGCCTTGGGCCGTCTCGAACGACTCATCGATCATTCCGTCGCGCTCTCGTTTCACGACGCCGTACATGCGCACGGCTCGTCCGAGCTTCTGTTCCGTATCGGCCAATTCCGTCCTGACGGCTTGTACCGCCGTTTCGTGTTCCTTCTTGGACTGATCGACCGCGGACGCCAATTGCTCCTTCTGCTGAGTCAGTTGGGCCCGCATCTGGTTGAACTTGTTCCGTTCTTCGGCCAGATCGGCGGCCGCCGACTCGGCTGCTTGCTTGTGTTCGGCGATCTGCGGATCCTTGACCGCTTCGAGAGTTTCGTTCTTCGTCTTGAGCTGCTGCAATTGCACCTGGGCCTGGATCAACTGCTCGTTCTTCTCGTTAATAACGCCGTGCAGGTACTCGAGGACGGGCCGGTAATACCGCTTCTCTTCCGGGAAGTTGGCGGCGAACTTCAGCATGTCTTGGGCGTGGGTCTGCGTGATCGTCTCCAGATTGTCGGTGTCCGCGAAGCCGAGTATCTGTTTCAGTTGATTAAGCTCATCCTGTCTCTCCCGGAGCGCTTGCGTGCTCTGCTGGTTCTGCTCGGTGGCCTGGCTCGCCCTGACCGACGCGGTCTGCCAGTTCCGGTAACATAAGA
>CAZFQG010000072.1:15602-28459 GCA_964520785.1 uncultured Planctomycetaceae bacterium
CGGCAGCTAGCGCGACCGTGAGGATCACGAAGATGATCAAAGCGATTTGGAGGCCCTGGTTTTCACGCGCCATCGTTGTGCAACTCCTTGGATTGTCCTACGAGACCGACAATTGATTCGTCCCTCGCTCCAACACCGCCTTGGGAACACAGGCAAAAAGCTCTCTAACGTCCCATTCAATCGGCCTCGCGCCGAGCGTTTCAGACCGCCGACCCGCCCCGCCAGGAAGAGGACCGGCCAACGTTCCGAAAAAAGCTAAACCGATTCTAAACTGGGTCGTTTGGGCTGTCAACGATAAACCCGTTACCAACGGATACAAAACGAGCCACGCCCACGGAATGCCCCCTGCTATCGTAAGCCTGACGAATAACCCACTACATTAGGTATTATCGATCCAGATATTAGAGGTATATCAGCTCATATTTGCGCGACTGCGATATGAGCACGGCGGAAAGCCCGTGAAAGCTTTCCCAGAACCGCTATTGCACCGAAGTTGCGAAAACGGCATCATGGGGTTGCCTTCCGGCAGGGAATCCGCCCAACTCCCCCCTCAGATGTTGTCAAACTAGAAATCACAAATAGTCACGGAAAAGTGCGGATCATGGCCCAAAACCTTTCCAAATTTGCACTTCTGGTTCTGGTGCTATTTTTTTTATCCGGTTGTGGTCGAACTGCGTCTTCTCCGGCTGAGGGGAGCGGAGACCAAGCCGGAGCGCCAAGAAGTGGACCGAACAGCACCGCAGGCGAAAAAAACACCGGTACAAACGATGCGGCCGGGCAACCAGAGAGGACGGACATCGAGGTACCGGAGCCACCGGTCGTGGTGATTGAAACGAATATGGGAAAAATCACGGTGGAACTCGATCCCGAGAGAACTCCGATTACCGTCGAGAATTTCCTTGAATACGTCGAAACCGGATTCTACGACTCGACCCTGTTTCATCAGGTGATGGAGGGTTACGCTATCCTGGGTGGCTCATACTCAGTGGAATGGCGGGAGAAACCGACCCGAGTGCCGATCCGGAACGAGGCGGATCGAGCACCTGACAATTCGAGGGGCACCATCGCGATGGCTCGACTCCCCGAGACCATTGACAGCGCGACCAGCCAGTTCTTTATCAACGTGGCCGACAATCCGGCGCTGGATTACAAGGGCGGCACGGCGGAAGAATATGGTTACTGCGTCTTCGGAAAGGTGGTCGAGGGCATGGAGGTGGTCGACCGGATCGCCGCCGTCCCCGTCGAGGACACCGAGGAGTTTCAGCGAAAGCCGATCGAAAACGTCGTCATTGAGCGGACACGCCGAATCAAATAGCCCGGGCATCGCGCCGCCCGGGGTGGCACGTGTTTTGTGGGCGTCGAGAGAAGTTCACGGAAGTGAAGGCGGAATGATGGCATTCGCGAGAAGGGATGGCCTATCAGGTCGCTATTGCGACCGCCAGAAGGCGGGGAAGAAGATCACCAACACGGCGAAAAGCTCCAACCGGCCGAGCATCATCAGCCAGATGAAGAGCATTTTGGTCCAGGGCGAGAAATCGGCGTAGTTCTGGGTGGCGCCGATGACGCCCAGGCCGGGGCCGATGTTGTTGAGCGTCGCGGCGACGCAGCCGGCCGCGTCGCGGAGTTTGTGTTCGAGCATGTGCCCTCTGTCGGTCCAGGTGCTATCCGGTTCCACGGTGATCGTGAAGAGCCAGGCAAAGACGAAGATACCCAGGATTAAACCGAAGTAGACCAAGATGTTCCTGTGCAGCGACCTGTCCTCGACGACTTTGCCTCCGAGCCGTAAGGGGCGGACGACGCTCGGATGGAACGCATGCTCCAACTCCAACCACAGGGTTTTCGCGAATAGGACGTGACGGATCACCTTCAAGCCGCCACCGGTACTGCCGGCGCAGCCGCCGATGAACATCAGCACCAGAAGCGTCCCCTGGGCGAATCCGTTCCAGCGGTCGAAGTCGGCCGTGCAGAATCCGGTGGTCGTCATGATCGAAACAACCTGAAAGACGCTCCAGCGCAGTCCATTGGCGAAGACGCGGGCGCCGTCGACATCCCATTCCGCGTTCTCCGCGGGGAACATCCCATTCTCTTCAAAATCGCCATGCCATGACCCGAACGCGAAGACGGCGAGGGTGACGATGACGAGGATCGTGATATACGTCCGCCACTCGACGTCTTCAACGAGGTGATTCACCTTACCAACCGCGGCGAAATGCAGGAGCGTGAAATTCGTTCCGGCGAGAACCATGAAAACGACGATGGTCATCTCGATGAGGGGGGCGTTCAGGCCCGGCACCGTCTCGAAATGGGCGATGCTGGCGTTGTAGGTGCTGAATCCCCCGGTCGCCATCGTTCCGAACGCGTGACAAATCGCGGTGAAAAAAGACAATCCCTGGAAGACCAATACCAACGCCAGGATCATGTTGAGGGCAAGATAGACGAAGACGAGCATCCACGCGGTGTGTTGCATCCGCGTCTGCGCTCCGGTCTTGTTGGGACCCGGCATCTCCGCGCGCATCAACGTCTTTCCCGCGGAACCCTGTCCCAGGATGGCGACGAAGAGAACGATGATACCGAGTCCGCCCAGAAAGTGGGTGCTTGATCTCCAGAAGAGGATCGTCCGTGGCACGAGCGCGGGGTCTTCGATGTCGGTCAGGACGGTCGCCCCGGTCGTACTGAAACCGGACTGGGCCTCGAACATGGCGTCGATGAAAGACATCGGCTTTCCGGGACCGGCTTGGGTTCCGGAAAGTACGTAGGGGAGTGCACCGAGGATGGTCGCGAGGATCCAGCTCAGGCCGACGACCGCCATGGCTTCCTTCCGCAACAACCGACCCGCGCCTCTCCCGAGGAAGATGAGCATGCCTCCGGCGAGGAAGCAGAGTCCCATCGAAATGAGAAACCCTAGAAAACCGCCCCGCTCTTGCTCCCAGGTGCTGCCGGAAAACGCGAAGGCCCAGGGAAGACTGAAGGCCATCATCCCCCCGATCAATACGGCGATGATTCCCAGCAAACGGCAAAGGAGTTTGAAGTCCATCGGCGTACTGGCTCTTGATTCCTATCTGTCTTCAAACGAGGCGTGGTTCACGTGCGGATCGGACTGAATATCACGGCGACTCGAATAGTCTCACCGTCTCCACGACCGAATCGCGGTGGACCAAGGCAATAATGGAATCGTCCGGCCGGAATTGATCTTCGGCCCCCGGGACGTGGACGAATCCGTCGCGGATCTGCGCCGCGACGAGGCATTGGGGGGGCAAGGGGAGCGTGGCCAAGGTCATGTCGACGGCCTGCGAGCCGGCACTGACTTCGATCTCGAGTATTTCGATCCGGGAATCCCTGCTCAGCGCGACCCGGGAGACGAGTGCCCCGAGGTTGAGGAACGCGCGGATCTGGTCGGCGACCACCTCTCTGGGACTGACCGTGTGGTCGATTCCGAGCTTCTCGACGACGTTGCCGTAGTCGGGCCGAGAGACGATCGACATAATCTTCTTCGCGCCCAGTTCCTTCGCCTCGACGCAGGCCATGATGTTGTCCTCGTCGTCCCCGGCGCAGGCGACGAAGACGTCGGCGTTTCCGACACGTTCTTCCTCGAGGCTGGCGCGGCGCTGGAAGTCGGCATTGACGACGGTGGCGTACTTGAGGTGGGTGGCCAGGTATTCGCAACGTTCCCGGTCCGCTTCGATTAGGAGGACGCTGAACCGCCGGTTCTCCAGGGCCAACGCCAGGTGGTAGCCGGTCTCGCCTCCTCCGGCGATGACGATGTTCTGCTTCGGCGGCGCGGTCCTTTGAAAGTTTGTCCGCACTTCGTCGATGAGTTCGCGCTTGCCGATCAAGGTGATGACGTCGCCGACCGCGATACGATCGGCCGCGCCGGCGATCCACATTCGTCCCTCGCGGCGGATCGATCCGATTCTCACTCCGCTGGGAAGCTTCAAATCCGCCAGCGCCACGCCCACGCCGGCCGCGTTTTCCGTTACGGCCAGCTCCTGCACTTCGACTTCGCCTCTGGCGAAGCTCTCGACGGCGCTCGCCCCGGGGTGGCGAATCTCCCGCGCCAACTCCATCGCCGAGAGGTGTTCCATGCTGATCAGACGATCGATATTGAAGTGCCTCTGATAATCGAACGTGCTCAAGTCGCGGAAGACCGGGGCATAGACCCGCGCGACGGCGCGATGCACCCCCATCGCCTTGGCAATACTCGCCGCGACGAGGTTCGTCTCGTCGGAACCGGTCACCGCCAGGCAAAGGTCCGCGCCCAGCGTTCCCGCCTGAAATAGAACGCTCGACTGGGCCGCGGAACCCAGAACCGCCAAGACGTCCAACTCCTCGTTGATCCGGCGGATCGTCTCCGGGTTCGTGTCGACCACCGTCACGCTATGCCCCAATTCACAAAGCATATCGGCGATCGACGTGCCGACCGTCCCGGCGCCCAATACCGTGATACGCATAGGAACCGCTCACCTCTCGTTTTCGAAATACGGCGGACGCCGCCTCGCGTCGCTCGTGCTAGGCGAGTTGCAGCAGGAAAAAGATGACGGCGAACACCGCCAACATGAAACCGCAAATCCATGTCCCCACCCGGAAGCTCTGCCGGAGGATGGCCATCGGTTCCTCCTGCCGTGTAGCCGCGTAAACAAGACTGACGACGATGATCAACGGAACGGCATACCACAGGTCCTGGATTCCAGCGGCGACGAAAATAAAATCTTGCATGGTGTTGTTGGCTTTATACCGGATACTCTTGGATTGGTCCGACGGACGATCTTCCCCGCGCTGACCTCAGTCCCCCGATTCCCGAACCGCCGCCGACGCGTCGGCTCCGTCACTCCCCTCGGCCTTCCGCGACGGGGCCTCTTTCGTCCCGCTCTCGTCCTCGTCTTCTTCCTTGCCCCGAGGATTTCCCTCGCCTTCCTCCTCGGGCTCCGGAAAGACCGGTCCGGCCCATGCATCGAAAATCGCCAGAATGTTCAGTAGCCCGGCGATCATCGTGTAGACGGTACCGAGTTCGAAATAGCGTCCCAAACGTCGATGGATCGCGTCGATATCAACACCTCTCCCCCCTGGATGTAGGGGTGGCGGCGCCATCAGCTCGTTCAAAACCGGCGGCTTGCCGTTCTTGACGCGAACCGCCTGCAGAATCGCCGGAAATGCCGGAGCCCCGACGAAGGCCTGGGCCAGGTACGCATAGCGCTTATCCAGGGGCCTCCAAGACATATAGACGACTCGCCCCCAACCGATCTCCGGGTCGCTTCCCAGGTAGAGACCAAAAAGAAACGTGCCGAGAATACAAACGGAAAACAAGACCGCTTTCGCGTAGCGGCGCTGATAGAAATGCCCCAGCCCAGGGACCAGCCACGCCAGAAACGCCGCGATCACTGGATCCCGAAGGTCAATCTCTAGTTCATGTTCCGCCGCTTTCGACGGGGAAGCCGGCTGTTTGCTCACATAGTCCTCCGACCCGGACATTGCTCGCCGGGACCGTAAGGCTCTGGAATACCTGCTTGCCACGACATCCGCAAACGTGCCTTCCAAAGCATCCAGGATAACCGACGCCACTCGGAGGAAACACTCCGATAACGCCGACCAACTTGTCTAGTATCGCCCAATTCTAATAGGGAAAGACTTTTTTGCCAGACCAGCTTAGAATATCCAGAAGAATACCAAAGTTTTTTACTGTTTTTATTGAAAAAGTAGCTCATGGGTGGCAACGATGGCGGCGACTTAGCGCACTGCTGCTCCCAACGCAATCCGATACTATCGGGCCGTTTATCAGCCCCTTGCTTTTTTCAAAAACAAAAACACCGTCCAATGCGACTTAACCTCTCGGTTGCTCGGGATCCGCCAGCTTTTCGTCGACGGGTCCACGTGTCGGCGGCCATGGCTCGGGGTGATTTACACGAAATGTCGCAACAAATTCCTTGCCCGAAGCCAACTCTCGCGCAGACACCGTCCACATACCGAAGGCATCGTTCGCCGCGATGGAAAGCCCTATGGCACGTTTCCCCCCGACGGCCGCGTAGTACCCGCTCCCCTCGGCCTCTCGGGCGGAAGAATCGCGAATCGTCACCTCCAAGGGAATAACCGCGTCAATCGGCTTGCCATCACAATCCACGATGGTAATCCGGCAGTCGACGGTACCACCTCGGTTGACCGTTTCGGGGACCGTCACCTGGATGCCCGCGATTGCCTTGGGCGCGATCATCAGAAGGCGGCCGCCGCACGGAAGAAGCTCCAGCGTCGCGCTGAGGCGGCCTGCCGTCTGGCCGAACGGGACCTCTTGCGACTGGACCAGATCGTACACGACGCCGGAATCGCGCGCAATGCTCAGCGTCGTCGACGCCGGGAGTCCGTTCTCCATGACGATGCCGTGGTGGCCCACGTAATCGCCGTATTCGCGGGTGTCGTTGACGAGAAAGACGTAGTCCGTTCCGCCGAAGCGGCGCCGGTACGCAACGACCTCGCAGTTCGAAGAACGGATGGCGCTTTCGTACCGCCCCGTGAGCTTCTCGCGGATGTCCGCTCCCAGGGCAAGAAGTGCCTTTTTGTCAACATCGGCGCGCCCCGTCCGGTTGGCCGGTTGGATTCGGATGTCCGGCTTCACCGCGGGGCAGAGCCGGTCGTCCCCGATGAGTATTCCGCCCCCTTCCTGAAACGCGAGAATTCGTTCGACAACCTTCGCCGTGAGGACGTCGCAATCGGTCAGGACAAGTACCTTGAAGCCGTCAAGACCACGTTCCGTGATGGTCTCGTCGAAGACGACCTCCGGCTGCAATCCGGCATACAAGAGCGCGTGGTAGACGTCGCCGAGGCGGCTCCCGCACCACCCGTAAGTCCCTCTTCCGGCGAACATCTCCGATGAGAAACTCTCCAGCACGGCGACGTCGCCCTTCACACCGGGAATGTTCAGCAGCGCAGGGCCGAGGGGCCGGACGATCGCTCGGACGAGCCGCGCCAGTTCATGGCGGGTTTGCGGATGGGTGTATCGGTAGCCTCCGGTCGAGCCGGTATCCACCAGCGACTGCCAGCCGTGATACATGATTCCGCGGATCGGCCGGGCGATTTTCGTCCAGAACGCCTCGCGCAAGTGCATGGGGGCGATGGTGATGAACCGCGCATCGGGAATCTCTTTCTCCCAGTCCGCCTGGTAGGGGAGCGCGTCCGCCGGCGTCTTCGGTTCCGGCGCGGTCTGGCTGCGGTACCAGATGATCTGGGTCATTTTCATGACCTGCTGATCACGGCCCGAACCGGCCGCCATCGCCAGTAGTTCATCCGTCGCCAGGCCGATCCGGATCGGGTCGGGATAGCTGTAAGTCCACTGGGAAATGACATCGCATTCGCCGCCGCTGCCGTAGACGCTCGCGACGCGCACCGCCGGATCGTGAAACGTCCAGAGGTCGTCCCGCCCCGTCGATTTGAGTCCCCGGTGCAGTTCGGAATTCAGTCGGTTCCACCCATCCCCTTCCTTCCAGTACCAGCGGTAGTAGGTGAGAACGGGATGATCGTCGGGGATGACGCGGTCCGCCGGGAAATCGGCGAGCTTCCGATAGTCCACTCCCCGGGGAGAGTTGACCGCTTCGGGAATATCGAAACCGGCGAACTCGCGGAACGCGGCCTTATCCCACTCGTGGAAACAGGGCCGGGCCGCGTCGCGGACCTCAGTGTGCAACAAGGCCGCCGCGAACGAAGGAAAATGCCCGAACGCCTCGGCCGTCGAAACGCCCACGTTGCGGCAGAACGGCACCAGGTCCGGATTCAAGGCGCAGACCGATTCGCGCTCCGGCGGATTCCCATTACGGTCGATGCGGGAAAGGTCGGCTCGACCCCGAAAGGCCCTTACCGGCGAAAGGGTGGCGCTGATCGTGATATCCTCCCGCAACGCGTCATTGAGCATCCGCTTCACTTCGACCATTTGCTCGTCCTTGTACGGCGGAACCGGTTTGCCGGCTTCCCAAATCCGTTCGGCGTCGGCGCCAAGACCCAGAACGTGAGTAAAGCCGATTCCCTTCAGACACTTCGCGTCCGCCTGGAAAGAGGCCGGACTGTAGCCGCCCCACATCAACACCGGCATTCTGTCCGGCACCGGGCGCGGCACAAGATCAATCGTCTCTGTCGCGCTGGCAAGGGGTCGTTGCGATCCCTCGGGAAAGACCCGCACTTCGACGTCGTAAGCGTCCGGGCGGAGCGACGTATCAAACTCATACTCCAACTCAGTGGAAACCCCGGGTGCCAGCGCGGCGACCGGCACGGTCTTCGGTTCATGCCCGGCGGCCGAGACGACGGCCCTTGCGCCGGTTAGTATTTCGCGGTCGAGGTTCGTCAATCGGAAGCGGAGGACGGCCGCCGGCTCCATCCGGCGGAAGACGGTGCGGTCCGAGATGGTCTCGAAATCCACCGGGCCGAACCGCCGGACCCCCTTCGTAATCCGCACCTCGTCGATCAGGCCGGGAAACCCGTGATGGAGGCTGCCGTGCCGGTCGCCAAGGGAAAGGGGCAGTTCGCCCGGTGCGATCCGTTCGCACGACGCCTCGAACGACTCTCCCCAGGGTAGCCCGTTCATGAAGAAACCCCCTCGGCCGGCACCGTCGTAAGTAAACGCGATATGCCGCCATTCGCCGGCCGGCACGGGGATGGGCTTCGAGTCGAAACGATGCGAATGCGTCCCGAAGCCGAGACAGGCGGTCAACACTCGATTGCCTCCGGAGGGGGACCCGAAGACGAGCTGGTAGTCACGATCAGACACGTACTTCTTGTCGAGCAGAAACGCCATCGGGTAGTCGTCGTTGAGCCCCTCGCCGGGGCAGATCCACATCTCGATGGTAAACGCACCCGGCGGCGATAGGTGGGGCGCGTCCGGAACGACCAAGGCGTGCTTGACGTCCTCGATCGGGTGGCCCGGCGCTGAGAGTAGCGCTCCGCCGAATCGCCCTTGTTCCACGACGAGGCCGCCTTGGAGCGTCCCCGGCTTGCTCTTTCCGGAAGTGTCCGCGGTCGGGGCGTCGGCGCGAAACTGCCAAAGCCCCAAAACGTGCTCCGCGGTGGCGTCCGCCCCCGCGTACTCAACGCGCCAGGCCTCCGCTAGGTCCGTCCCCCATGCGTTTCCCGCCAGAGCCAGAACCACAACGGCACATTTCCAATCAAACACTCTCATCTCGACAACCCTCCGAAGGCACGTACCAGAAATTCCCACTTCACTTCTTTGCTTCTTCCCCTTCAAACCTGCCGACCGGATAGCCGTCCCGATACGAAATGACGTATACCCCGCCGGGGACCTCGTACCGGACCGCTTCGTCCCGCAGTTCGAAATCGCACTTCCCGGGCCGGGTCCGTTTTCCACCGGAATCGGGTCGCAGATACTCGCCCGCGAAACGGTTGACGATGAGCGTGCGGTCTCCCAAGGCGTGGCCCGTCGTCTTGACGGCCGTGCCGTCGATGTCGTCGGCGGTGATGAAATGGGGTTCCACGGCCAAACCGGCCGCCTGCATGTTCGCGGCCAGTTCCCTGGCATCATCGACCGGGCACGACGCGTCCTGCGTGCCGTGGACGATGACCATCGTACACGTATTCCCCAGCCGCTTCATCGTCGTGCAATGGGCCGGATGGCCCGGAAAGCGGATCGCCTGGGCCGCGGGGGAAAGGTAGTTGGGCGAATCGGGATCGCGGCTGTACCCGGCGCCGAGCCTGGTCCGCGGCGCGTCACCATAGGCCATGGCGTCGCTGAGTTTGCCCATCCCGCACATGTCGACGGCGCAGGTGAACGTCCGCGGGGCCAGTTTATTGACCATCAGCGTCACGTTTCCGCCGCCGCTGCCACCGGTCGCGAAGATCCGCGAGCGGTCGAACGCTTTCCCCGCCTTCTGCAGTCCGTCGTAGACCCACCACAGCCCGCGGAGTGCATCGAGCCCCTGATAATAGCCGAAGTCGTAGGGGCCGTCGCTCTCCTTCCACTTCCCGCTTTGAAGGTAATCGACCGAGATGGCGATGACGTTGAACTCGCGGCTCAAGTACCCCGGATCGCACGCGCCGGTATGGCCGGTGCCGCCCCAATTGTGCAGGTTGAGCATCAGCCCCGTCTCCGGTCCGACGCCGTCCATCGTGCCGCCGGGGTAGTATACGTAGACCTTCACCGTCCGCGGGCCCGGTTTGTAGGACCACTCCTGGGCCGGAAGGATCGCCGTGTCATCCTCCGACGGCAACGGCGGCCACTCCTCGGCCGGGCAGGGGACATACCAAACAACGACCGCCACGACGGCGGTGAACACGACGAGCAGCCGTTTGTGCATCGGGGTGTTTCTCCTTTGCGGCCGTTCGGTCGGCCGGCTATTGCTTATTGCCATAATGCCGTTTCATCAGCGCGAAGAACGTGTACGGATCGACGAAGCGCAGCTCGGGCCGTTTCGCGCCGGCGTGCTCCATTACCTCCTTGTGCCACGTGGGGGACTGGAGAATCGTGCGGATCACCATGAATTGCGGCCGGTCCGCTTCGACCAGGCCCGCCAACTCCGCGCCGGCCGCCTGGGGGCTTCCGTACAGGTCATGCCTCATGCGGATCACCGGCATCGTACCCTTGTGGACGACGCAGTGCGGAATCTTCTGGCCGACAAGGCCGTCCGGCGAAAACTCCAGATACGCGTCCAGGCCGCGCTCTTCCATGCCGGGGGAGTGGCCGTCGATGACGAACCCGGTAATCGAGAGGTCGTACTTCCGGAAGTACTTCTTGTTGTGCTCGGTCCACGCGGCCCAACCGTCGCCGATGCCGCTTTCGCGGTGCTTCTCGTGGAGCATCCCCGGGTTCAAGTATCCCGCGCCGCAATCCCCGGAGATGAACCAGTCGGTCGGTTTCGCGTGGGTCCTCGCATAGTGCATTACGTGGGGGGCGCGGCGGTCGAGGTTGGGGTTGAAGGCCCAGCCGCAGGGGATCGTTCCCCGCGCCGGGTCGTTCCACCACTTGGGGACGTGGTACGACAGCCATGCGGCCGAATCATAATCCCCCATATAGAACGTCGCGAAGCTCAGCGGCAGGACGTTGCCTTGCTCGTCGACGAGGCCGCGGTCTTTGAACGAGTCCGCCTCCGGCCGCGGGTGCTGGGGGTAGCGGTCCTCGAGTGGATGGTGCCGGTAGAACGAGGCGTTCGTCATGCCGGAATAACCCAGGGCGTCCGCGTCCATCACGCCGGTGTAGGCGGAAATGACCTGGGCGTACTTCCATTCGCTGTCGACCCCGCCGTGCTTCGACCCCGCCCCGGGGTAATCGGTGTATTTCCAGATCCAAGGGGTGAATCCGCCGATGTGAAGGACCTGGCCGCCGGCTCGGGCGGACATCGCGGCCAGAAGCGCGCGGAGGGTGCGGACGTCGGTCCCCGGCTCCTGGCCCGGGTCGTCCACCGGCGATTCCTCCTCCCACACATTCAGGTCGAAAAAGAACGCCTTTTTGGAGATGAAGAAGTCGTGGTTCGTCAACGTGCCGTTGGAAAGACCCCCGGCCGCCGGATTGGTCAACCAGTAGAGGTCGATGTAGAACGCCATGTCGACGTCGGAGGTCTTGCCGGTATCCAGGTAATGGTGCTTGAGCCACAAATAAGCGTCGCACTTGGCGCTGCCGGTCGAGGGAACGCCCGGCGTGCCGGTATCGGGAATCGGTTCTCCCTTCTTGCCGGGAAAGAGAGGCTTGCCGTCTTCACCATGCAACGCGCGGATGTTCTTCACGAAGGCAAACGGCATTGCCAGAACCTGGGTGTAGACGGAATCGCCGCTCGGGTCATACCGCAGGCAGACGCGGTCCTCCACGCCGGCGATCGTCGACGCCAGGTTCGAGGTCGCCGCGAGCTGCTCCGTCGAAACGACCACGCCGCGGAGCCGGTCCTGGAAAGTCTCCAAAAGTTGTTCGAGCGATTGAATCTCCTTCACCGGCCTGCCGGCAAGCCACTCTCCCTCCGCGCGGAGGTGGTTCCACCAGAAATCGTCCGGATGCTCCATGAACCGGATGAACAGCCGCGGCGCATCGCGGTTGACGATTCCCTGCACCGAGGCGACCGCGTGCAGCGTATCCCAGGCTCGGCGCGCCTCCTCCGGCTTGTTCATATCAAGCCGATTGAGGGCCGTCAGGTCCATGAAGTAAACCGCTTCGGCCGCAACGGCTTGGATTCCCGAAAACCAAGAGCTGGCAGCCAAAAATAAAAGAATGCATAAAGAGGCTTTTTTGTGCGACATCAAGGAGGTCTCCCGAGGGGTCCGGGCAAGGTTGCGACAACTGGCAGGAACCGCCATTGTACCAGACCGGGCCGACCGGTGCGCGTGGGGGAAGAGATTCCGTCGACGGTTCGCCATCCGGCTAATTCGCGGTGTCCGACGCCGGCCTCCTCCGCGCGCGATCGCACCCCCCGGCACCTATAAGCAAGCAGCCCGTCAAAGCATCGCGGCATCTGCCGGTTTGCCGTCGCCGGCCATTACACCTACCCCCCAAGCGATGTACTACATCAACTCGCCGCTTCCCGTGCGTTTTTGGGTTTCTCTCGATGCCCCGAGAGCCCAGCGTGACAAAGCCGCGACCAAGGAAGGGAACCACGGATCAACAATACCCACGCAGAGTCGAGGGCAAGTACGACGCAAATGCCCCGAAGGGGCCCAACATCTTAGCCCGGGGCACCGCCCTGGGTCGGCTCGCCCGCAACACGACAAAGCCCTGCAAGGGCGCCACGATAGAAAGACCGGACCGCCACGAAGAACACATCGCACGCAAAGGAAGGAACCACCCACGCGTGCCTACGCTGGGACGGACGGAGTTCGCGGATTCCACGGCTTGCTCATTTACGCGGCAATGGGAAGCACCCGCCGCGGAGGGCGGGGTGGAAGGGGTGCTT
>CAZFQG010000073.1:0-28240 GCA_964520785.1 uncultured Planctomycetaceae bacterium
CAGCAACGCCTACAAACAGGCCTCGTGAGCCCTACAAAGTGCGAAATGCGCCCGGGGGGCCGCAAGAAGCCCGGCGCCGGGGTCCGCCGGCGGTCCGCCCCGTTCCCCACGGACGGCCCGATGCTCACTGCCGCCCCTCCGGCGAACAGGGCCGGCTGAGTGCCCCCGGCGGCCGTTCTCCGTGAAGTACCTTGACGATGCACTCGGCCGCCATGCGCCAGGCGGCGGTGATCGCCTCGGCGGTAGCGGCGGCGAAATGGGGGCTCAACACGGTTCGCGGGGCCGTCAGAAGGTCGGGGTGGATCCGCGGCTCGTCCTCGAAAACGTCCAGGCCGGCACCGCTGAGATGCCCCGAGTGCAGGGCCTCGGCCAGGGCCGCTTCGTCGACCGTCTTCCCGCGGCCGACATTGATGAGAATCGCCCCCGGTTTCATCCGAAACAGCCGGTCGCGATCGATGAGATGGTGGGTCTCCTTCGTTAGCGGCACATGCAGGCTCACGACATCCGACTCGGCCAGAAGCACATCCAAGGGACGCCAGGCGGGGTCGTCGATCTCGGTGCGGCGGTGGACGAGCACCCGCATTCCAAACGCCTCGGCCCGTTTCCGCACGGCGCGGCCGATCCGCCCGAAACCGACGATTCCGAGCGTCTTTCCGGCCAGTCCGGTCCGCTGCCAACCCTCGCAGCCGAGGTCGTCCTTCCAGCGGCCCTCGCGGACGTGGGCATCGGCCAAGATTCCGTTTCGGGCCACGTTCAGCAGCAGCCCGAACGTCCATTCGGCGGTCGGTTCGGCAAAAGCCTCGGGGCAGTTGGCGGCCCAAACGCCGCGGCGGTCGAGCAGATCCAGATCGAGGTTGTCGAAACCGGCGGACATGTTGACGATGAGCTTAAGCCGTGCCGCCGCGGCGAGAAACTCCTCATCGGCCCGAATTTCGGCGTAGTTGATCAAGACGTCCGCTTCCCCGATGCGGCGGAGTACCTCCTCGCGGGGCATCAACCCCTTGCGCGGACCATGAATGAACCGCGCAGAGCGGGCAAGCTCCCCGAACGCCTTCAAGGGGGCGCATCGCGTGGCGAGAATGACCGGTGTTTGCATATAGGTGGCAAGTAGAATCAGGGTGCAAAACGGACCATTGTTGACGTCTGGACGACCCGCGGATGAAGCGCCGGCAAAACGCGAGGATCAGGCTCCAGCCTGCCTTTCCGCTGAAGCGGCCGGGGAGAACACCTTGCCCCGCCCGAAAGGGGGGAGTCCGGACGCTTTGGCTGCGTTTGCCTCCCGGGAGGCAACCCAGGTCCGCCAAAGCCAAAATGCCACCGCCGCCAAGCACACGGCACCGTACCCGGCACACAGGGCCAGTATCGCGATATCTCGAATGATTTCCCACATGAGAGTGCGGCTCCAAAAATGGTTTACCCTGAATTCCCAATGTCCACTACAAGTATCGCATACACAGACTTGCCAGAACAGATGCAATTCTCTAGAATTGTAACCGTAACAGTTTTCCTTTCGCGACTGTAACGCTCCGGACGCCGGGGAACTGTGTCGAAATGGCCCGCGCACGATCATTCTAGCGCTCTGTCAACACTAAGATTTTGGGTTGGCAGCACGCCGAAGTGCCGCGTTCGCCCGGATGGAACCGAGACTTACCTCAATTCCTCCGTTTGACAAAGCATTGGGAGAATAGACCGTGCCGACTACGGCTCCCCTTCCCACCGGCGCGTCCGAGAACCTCTACGAAGCGGTCGCCGACCGCGTGGCCTGGCTGATCGACAACGAGACCTTGCGGCCCGGCGACCGGATTCCCTCGGTGCGGAAGATGCGGGCGCAGATGGGGGTGAGCATCTCCACGGTGATGCAGGCGTACCGGCTTCTGGAGCACCGCGGCATTGTCGAGGCGCGTCCCCAGTCGGGGTATTACGTCCGCCGTTCGGCCGGCAAGACGCTGGAGGAGCCGACGGCGGCCAGACCAAAGAAAGCCCCGCGGAAAGTGAATATCGCCAGCCTTTCCTATTCCCTGATGGAAAAGCTGAATAATCCGGCGTTCGTGAAGCTGGGGGCGGCCGTTTCCGACATCGAGGAGATGCCGGTCACGGCGCTCAATCGGATGATGGGGCGCGTACTGCGGAACCATCCCAACGCGGCCCATGTCTATGACGGGCCGATGGGTTGTGAGCGGCTCCGCGTGGAGATTGCGCGGCGGATGCTAGACGCCGGGGTCGCCGTCGGGCCGGAAGAGATCGTCACGACTTGCGGGGCGACGGAGGCGCTGTATCTGGCCCTTCTGTCGGTGACGGAGCCGGGCGACACGGTGGCCATCGAAACGCCGACCTACTACGGGATATTGGAGAAGCTGGAATCGCTTCACCTGAAATCGCTCGAAATGCCGACCGACCCGCGCGATGGAATCGACGTGGGAGCCGTGGACCGGGCGATGGCCGAGCGGCGGATTCAGGCGGTGGTGACGGTGTCCAACTTCGGCAACCCACTGGGAAGCCGGATGCCGGAGGATCGCAAGAAGGCGCTGGCGGAAGGGGCCGCGAAATGGGGTATTCCCATCATCGAGGACGACATCCACGGAGAACTTTTCTTCGAGGGCCGCCGGCCCAGGGCGGTCAAGGCGTACGACGTGGACGACGGCGTCATTTACTGTTCCTCTTTCAGCAAGACGATCTCGCCCGGCTGCCGCGCCGGATGGTGCATCGCCGGGCGGTACCTGGAAGGGGTCGTCCGTCGGAAGCTGGCGATCACGCACTCGTCACCCACTCCAACGCAGATGGCCGTCGCCGCCTACCTGCGCAGCGGCGTCTTCGACCGGCATCTGCGGCGAATCCGCAAGTTTTACCGCACCCAGGTGGACTGCGTCACGAGGGCCGTCGGCCGGTACTTTCCCGAGGGGACGCGCGCGTCGAACCCCCAAGGGGGCCACGTCCTCTGGGTGGAAATGCCTGAAGGCATCGACAGCCTCGGCCTCCACGACGAGGCCGCTCGGCGCGGCATCAGCGTCGCCCCGGGGCCGCTCTTCTCCCCCATCGGCCAGTACCGCAACTGCGTCCGCCTCAACTGCGGTATCGCCTGGACGCCGGCGGTGGAGGCGGCTGTGAAGGTGCTGGGGGAGTTGGCGAAGGGGTGTTGACGGATCGGTATTCCTACGAATCGGAACGCGCGCGCCGAAGTCTAATCAGAAGGAATCCGGCGACGGCGGCCAGTCCGAGCCAGATTCCGGCGTAGGCGAACCAGCGGCCGACGAAGTACATCGGCCCGAGGTAGATTCCCAGGATCAACACGATGCCCAATAGTACGTCGACCATCGCCCGGGTAGCGCTTTCGTCGGAAGGTGTGCCTCCCTCGCTTAAAACGACCGCGTCACGGACGGGACCCCATGCTCCGAAGGGCCGCACCGTCTCGTAGAACCGCGTCAACACCGATTTCTCCGTCGGAGCAAAGGCGAAAGTGGCGCCGATCGTTCCGAGTACGGAAACGACGCAGACCAGAGGGAACGAATAGTATAGCGGGCCAAGACCGTCGATGAACGGTACGACCAGTGCCGCCACGAGGCCGGCAAGCGTTCCGACGGCGTAGCCCCATCCGTTGAGTCTCCACCAATACCAGCGGAGCACGTTGGGGATCAGGAACGCCGCGGCGAGGGCCCCCATGATCCAGTCGAAAACGGCGCGAATCGACTCCGCGTTCAAGCCGATGACGACGCCGATTAGCACGACTCCGAGCGTGGCGACGTAGCTGGCGACGATCAGACCTCTCTCGGAGGCGTCCGGTTTCAGGAACGCCTGCCAAATGTCTCGAACCAGGTAGGACGCGGCCGCGTTGATGGTCGAGCTGAACGTCGACATGAACGCGGCCAAGAGCCCCGCGATCACCAGCCCGCGGATGCCCAACGGCAGGTGTTCTTGAAGGACGACCGGCATGACCTGTTCGGGATCGTCGACCGCCGCGACGCCGGTGAGGAAAAGGAGGGCGATTCCCATGATCATCGCCCACCGGGGGATGAGAAAGAAGCTCCACGCGGCCCCGATCTTTTCGGCGTCTTGGGGATCTTTCGCCGCCAGAAACCGCTGAAAATCGTACATCTGCGCCGGCCCGCCGAGGTTCAACAGCAGTCCCTTGACGATCCATACCATGGTAAGCGCACCGAAGAACTCGTACCCGGCGTATGACGTACCGGCCACGCGCTCCATGGTCGCGGCGTCCAACCGCCACGGCGGAACGAGGGAAGCGAAGCCGCTGGGGAGTTTCTCGGCGAGCATTTCCGGAGAGATCGACGCAAAGGCGATTCCGGCAATGATAAACGCCGCGACCGAGAGGACGACGGTCTGGATCACGTCCGTCAAAACGACGCTGTAGAGACCCCCGAGCAGAACGTACAGCGTGGTGACGGCGAAGATGACGGCGGCGCACGCGCGAGGGTCGACGCCGGTATAGACGTTCGCGAATTTGCCGATTCCCTGAAAGGCGTAACCGATGAAGGCGGCGAGGGTGACGACCGCCATGACGGCGTAGGCCAGCCGGGCGAAATCGCCGCCGCGCCCGAGGCCGAACCGGGTATGCATCCATTCCGCGCCCGTCATGACTCCGCCGCGGCGAATCCATTTCCCCATGAATGCCATGAAGAAAGCGCCCATGAGGAATCCCCAAATCCACTGGTACCACATTCCGTTCATCCCGAAGTAGCTGATCAGGGTGACGATGAACATGGTACCGGTAATGTCGAAGTTGGAGACGCCGCCGGACATCGCCAACATCAACCAGGGGATTCCCTTGCCGCCGAGGAAATAGCTCTCAAGATTCTTCGCCGCGCGCCGCTGATACCAGAAACCGGCCGCGATGACGGCGATGAAGTAGGCGATGACGATAGCACGGTCGACGTGATGCATCAGGCGGTTCTCGGGGGGGGCAAGCGGCTTTCACCAAGAACCGAGTATAAGGGAACCGCGGATCACGTCGCAAGAGGGATGTGGACGCTTTCGGGCCGTTACCCGGCTTCCGATTGGAGACCCAGTTTCCGCTCCAACCACGGTACCGCCACCGTGACACGGAACCGATGGTCCGGCGGGTCGACGTTCGCGTAGGGCAGATAACCCTGCATCGTCAGCCCTTCCGGCACCTCCTTGCCGTCAAGCGGCCGTTGGTCCGCGCTCGCGTACTTTGGATAGTGGACCAGCGTGAAACGGTCTTCCGCCCCGGCCAGCCGGTAGGCACTTCGAACTCGGTCGATATCGACGGCCCGCCCCCCCTCGGAAACGAGTAACGGACGCGGGGCGAGCGACGCCATCAGATCCGGATAGTCGAACCACGGCAGCAGGCCCGGCAGGAGTTGCAGGATGCCGATCGACTCCAACCCGGTCACCACCGCCCGGTGCCGCCAATCGACAATCGCATCGTTCCAGACGACCGCCTTCACCGAAGGGTCGAGAAGAGCGACCAGCAGAGCCGGCTTCGCGCCCAGGGAATGGCCGCTCATCGCGATACGTGCCGGGTCGACCCAGGGTTGCCGCTTGAGCCACTGCAAGATCGACCAGCGGTGAAAGACCGATATTCCCTCGTAGCTGCGGCCCGCCCAGACGGCGGCCATGGCGAATTCGTCCCAACGACCGGCATTGACCGGGTCTTTCGTTTCGCCGATCCCGGGATTATCCAAAGCGACGCTCACGATTCCACCGCGGACCAAATGGAACGCCATCCGATTGGCCTCCCAGTGCCGGTCCCGCGATCGCGAACCGTCCAGTTCCGGTTCTCCCGCCAGCGACTCCTTGCTGAAGGGGGTCCCGGGCAGGCAGATCGCGGCCGGGCCAGGGGACTGCGCGGAAATGCCGTCCGGGATGAGCATCAGAAACGGCACCGCGCAAGAATAACCGATTATCCCCAATGGACGCGATGGTTCGAATCGGTGCGAGAAAACCGTCAACCGGCGGTGGAGCCGATCTTGGTCGTGTCATAACGAAGCAGCCCGTCGTGAAACGGGCTGCTAAGGTTACTTCAAAGTCTGCCTTGAGCGTCAGCTAGGCGAGCTTGACGTTCTCGGCACGGGGGCCTTTCGGTCCGCGGCCTTCCGTGAAAGTCACTGCTTGACCTTCGCGCAACTCTTCGATCCGCACTCCCTCGAGAGCGCTGTGGTGGAAAAACAGTTCACCCCGGTCGCCGGCGATGAATCCAAAACCCTTGTCAGCGATCAGCTTTTTGATCGTACCCTGCGGCATTGTGCCACTCCTAAAAACTTTAACGAAAAAACAAACGAAGCCGCCGGCCGTCCGCCCATTACCCATTCACTCGGGGGGGAAACCGTCGACCGAAACTCTAGTAGGAAACACGCAACCGCAATCCGGGAGGTTGGCACGTTCTTACGACGCATGCCGCTTCACAATGGCGAGGTTCCGAGAATGAGAACCCGTGGAATGGACAGAGTTCTCACCGTATTTCACAACTATCTGGCGAAATTATTGCAGCTTTTCGAGATTAAGGGAAGAGGGAATCCGTCGGGATTCCACGGATTTCCCTGTTTTTTGGGGGGGTAAGGGTCGTATTGCATAGTCTAGTCGTTTTCTGCACGAAAAAACAGTTACTCGTTTCGGGCTTGGCGAGGGCCCGCCATCGGAATAGACTGGGGCGTTCGAGTGGAACGCCCCAGGGGTTCCCAAATTGGCGGTGAAGAAGGTAAAGCCATGGCAGACAACACGTTAGAGTGTTTTGACCTCGACCGGACGGTCCGGCGGCTCGCGAAGCAGCTCGGCGTGGCCGAGGGCTGCGTCCGCAAAGCGGTGGCCCTTCTGGATGAAGGCGGCACGATCCCCTTTATCGCGAGATACCGCAAGGAGGCGACCGGAGCCCTGGACGAAATCGCCTTGAGGGCCCTCGAAGACGGTCTGGTGAAGGCGAGGGAATTGGCGCAGAGGAAAGGGACCATTCTCAAGACGATCGACGAGCAAGGAAACCTCACGGATGAGCTGCGTCGGCGAATTCTCGAATGTGACGACAAACAAACCCTGGAGGACCTTTATCTACCCTACAAGCCCAAACGGAGGACCAGGGCGACGGCGGCTCGGGAAAGGGGCCTTCAGCCTCTGGCGGAGATTCTCCTCCGCCAGGAGAGCTTGGGGCGCACCAAGCGGGATGTCTTGCGCGAGTACGTCGATTCGGAGAAGGACGTTCCGGACGAAGCCGCCGCCCTTGCGGGGGCCTGTGATATCGTGGCCGAGCAGTGGTCCGAGGATCCGCGAACTCGTGCCTGGCTGACCGAGCAGGCAGTCCGGCGCGCAAATATCTATTCGCAACTGAAAAAGGGCAAGAAGGATGAAACGGGCAAATTCGAAATGTACCTGGATCATTCCGAGCCTTTGAATCGGGTGCCTTCTCACCGATTTCTGGCAATGAAACGAGGGGAAGCCGAGGGGCTACTGCGCGTGGGGATTCGATTGGATGAGGATTTCACGCTTCGGAAGCTCCGTAATCGCCTGGCCCACGACCGGCAATTCGAGTTTCACCGGGAGTTGCTCGACACGGTGGAGGACTGTTACCGGCGGTTGCTGTTCCCGGCGATCGAATCCGCCGTTTTGGCGAACGCGAAAGAAAGGGCGGATGAAGAGGCCATCGGCGTCTTCGGAAAGAACCTCCGCGAACTCCTTCTGGCGCCCCCGGCCGGCTCGACGGCAACGATCGGTATCGACCCCGGCTTTCGGACCGGCTGCAAGGTGGCGGTCGTCGACGCGACCGGGAAATTCCTGGAGCACGCGACGATCTACCCCACGCCGCCGAAGAACGACGTCGAGGGGGCCGGTCGAATCCTGAGGAAGTTGATCGAGCGCCATGGCGTCAAGCTGATCGCCATCGGCAACGGAACGGCGTCCCGCGAGACGGACGCCTTCGTCACGAGACTCTTGAAGGACGACTCACTCGACGTGACCAAGGTCATGGTGAATGAGTCCGGCGCGTCCATCTACTCCGCCAGCGAGCTGGCCGCGAAGGAGTACCCCGAATTGGACCTGACCGTCCGCGGGGCGATCAGTATCGCCCACCGGTTGCAGGATCCGCTTTCGGAACTGGTGAAAATCGACCCCAAGTCGATCGGCGTCGGCCAGTACCAGCACGACGTGAACCAGACGCTCCTGCGAAAGACGCTCGACCGGGAGGTGGAGTCGTGCGTGAACTCGGTCGGCGTCGATCTCAACATGGCCAGCGGTTCCCTTCTCGCGCACGTCGCCGGCATCGGTCCCAAGTTGGCCGAACGGATCATTGACTACCGGAATGCCCGCGGCCGGTTCGAAAAGCGGACCGAGCTTCTCGACGTGCCGAAGCTTGGCAGGAAGGCTTTCGAACAGGCCGCCGGCTTTCTGCGGATCCGCGACGGCGCCCAACCCCTCGACAACTCGGCCGTCCACCCGGAGAGCTACTACGTCGTCGAGAAGATGGCGGCGAAGCTCCAGACGAAGACGGCGAACCTGGTCGGCGACGCCGCGCTCTCCGGGCGGCTTTGCGCGGCCGACTTCGTCGACGAAAAGACCGGCCTGCCGACAATCGAGGATATCCTCGCCGAATTGGCCAAACCGGGCCGTGATCCGCGGAGCGAGTTCCAGGTCGCCAGGTTCAGCGAGGAGGTGAACCAAATCGAGGACCTCCGCGAGGGAATGATCCTCGAGGGGGTGGTCACCAACGTTACGCGATTCGGCGCGTTCGTCGACATCGGCGTCCACCAAGACGGGCTCGTCCATATCTCGCGACTCGCGGACCGGTACGTCGAAGACCCCGCCGACGTGGTCGGCGTGGGAGACGTGATCCGCGTGAAGGTATTGGAGGTGGACGCCCGGCGGAGGCGGATATCGCTGTCGCGGAAGGAGTTGGAAGGCGGTTGATCCCCGCCTCGACCGGGTGAGCCAGGAGATTCGCGGCCCCCCACGGAGGCGGTTCGCGGTCGACGTCACTCACGGGATTTCGAAATCGAACGTCGATTGTTCGGGGGCCAATTCGATGCTGGTCGTCCAGTTCTGGAACAGGGGTTTGGCGTCTCCCCCTTCGTTCGAGGACGGCATCGCCGTGTACCCGTCGATCTGAACGATGAGCGAGCCGGTGACGGCCCCCTTTCCGGTCTTGTCGGTGTGATATTGGCCGTCGACGATCCTCGCGATGCCTTGCGGTCCGTCGTTTCCCCGGGAGAGGTCGGGAGTGAAGACGATACGACCGAACGGTACGGGCTCGCCTTTGTAGGTAACCTTGCCGGAGAGGGCGTAGCGATCGACGCCGCCCTTGGAACAGCCGAGAAGAAGGCAGACGAGAAAACACCCAATCACGATCCGCGTCATTCGACCACCTCCGGTTCTCCGCGGTGCCGGCTGCACGTCGCCCAATAGACGCCCATCGCCATGTCCTCGTCCACGAAACTGACGCTTCCGTCGCACTTGGCGAATTGGGCGCCTCCGGGATGCATGCTGGAAAAGGGCAGGTCGTTGAAGTCGTAGAACCCGGCGGACGACGGCATGACGTTGACGCCGAAAACGACGTTCTTGGAACTCGACATGCCGGTAAACGAGATGCCCCGCACCCAGTTCGCTCCGTCCCCGCCGTACCAGTTGGCGGTCGTGCCGTAGGAGTTGTCCTCGTGCATGGCCATTTCTCCCAGCATGAACGTGTTGCTCAGCCCGTCGGTGATTTCGGAGAACTTGACCGCTGAATCGTTGTACAGGACGCCATCTTGCGCGTATCCGCCGTAGGAACCCCCTGGTTTGTAGACGTATCCGTGAGGATTGGGGAGCCCGGGGGGAATCTTCGGTCCGGCGACGCCGAAGTAGTGCGAATTGTAGGTTTTGCGTTCGGGATTGAGAAGCGTACTCGATCCGTGGGCGGCGATCCGGTTCGTGGCGCTGGGACAGAAAAAGGCCTCGATCGGGTTGAGCGCCACGAGGCTCTTGTACTTGCCGTCGGCGTCGGGTCCCCCTTCGCGCTTGGGCCCGCTGTTCCACTGGCCCGGAACGAAGCTGAATTGTTCGTAGATCGACATCTTCTCGATGAACGGGAGGATGAAGCAGTTCCAGGAGAGTTCGTTTCCTCGGAGGGTCGCGGTGAACTCGAACGCCGTGGGCGGAAGGACTCCGTGGGTCCCTTCGTAGTTGTGCATCGCCAGCGCCAACTGCTTGAGATTGTTCGCGCACTGCATCCGCCTCGCCGCTTCGCGCGCGGCCTGGACAGCCGGGAGCAGCAGAGCGATCAAGATACCGATGATCGCGATCACCACCAGCAGCTCGACCAGGGTAAAACCGTTTCGTCTCATAAAACGCCTTCTTGGCAACAAGTGTGTGTTCTGAGAAAAGGGGCGACGGGGCCGCGGCCCCGCCGCCGTCCGAAAATGCCGGCTATTTCCGCCGCCATGCCAATAGCCCCGCCGCCGCGAGGAGCAGGGCCATCGCCGAGGGCTCCGGAACGGCCGCCGCGGCCGTCGCGCCCCAATTCGCGCGGACCAAATCGAGGTCCGCGCTGTTGACGAATCCGTCGTTGTTCCCGTCGCCGGAGGAGCCGGGCTCGACGGCTTGACCCCAATTGGCCCGGACGATATCCAAATCGGCGCTGTTGACGACGCCGTCTGCGTTCATGTCGCCTTGCAGGGTGACTCCCCCTTCCAGAATGTCGGCGCCGTAGAAGATATCCAGGATCTCCTGTTCCGAGAGGGCGCGGTTCCAGACGGCGAAATCGTCCAGCATCCCGTCGAACGGATACGCGGTCGACCCGCTGGCGAACCACCGCTCGCCCAGGACGAGCGGCTCGGAGGTGGAGAATTCCGTGCCGGGAGCGAACGTCATTTCGCCGTATACCGGATTCCATCCATTTTCCATTCCGGACGTTCCGGAACCCATCCCGTCGACATAGCCTTGCATCAGGCCGTTTTCGTTGTCGATGACCAATACGGCGTGATGCCACTCTCCCTGAGTGACGGGAATACCGACGTCGTACCGTACGCCTTCATTGGACATCGCGCGGCAGTGGAGCGTCGTCCCGCCGGCCAACCACACGTTCCATCCGATATTCGTCGAACCCTGATTCCCCTTCAGCGCGATGATCTGGGTGTTGGTGTTCCCCTCCCGCGCATTGAACCAGAGCGATACCGTATAGCTGCCGGTGCCGGGATCCAAATCGTCGGCCGCGTCGCCGGGATCACCGAAGTCGATGTGGTTGTTCGTGGCTCCGGGGAACTTCATGACGCGGCCGCGTTGCGGATCGTCCACCGCGGCCAGGCGATTCCCCATCGGAACGCCCTCGTACGTGCCGGTCGCGTCGACGACCGGATTCGGGACGGTTACCGGATCGACCCCCTGATTCGTCGCGAAATCGTGAAGCATCACCGGAGTGATTCCCGCGGTGGTGATAGTGTTCGCGTCGAGCGACGCGGCCCCGTAAAGCGTGGCGACGTCGGAGGCCGAAAGCGCGCCTTGGTACATGGCGATGTCGTCCAGATAGCCGACGAAGCCGTTACCCGGATTGTTCCAACGTCCGCCGATGAGCATTTCGAAGCTGGCCGGGGCGCTGACGTCGTATGCCGGATCGATGGCGAGGGGAGTACCGACCGGGAAGTTGTCCACGTAAAGCGATACCGTGTTCGCCGGTCCCACCGCGCCGGTGCGGTCGAATACGGCGACCGCGTGATGCCACCCGGAGCCGGAGATGTCCCCCAGGCCGCTGCTAAGCGACTTGCGCATGTCGGCCTCGCCGGTCGGAGCGGCGCTCTGCATCCGCAGGCGCGGTTCCCCATCTTGCAGGTGAAACGCGTAGCCCGGCGTTCCGGAAGTATCGTTTCCCATCGCGATTACGTGCTGGAATCCGGTGTTGACGATCTGATAGTACCAGAAGGAGACGCTGAAGTCTCCGGTACCGGGGTTCAGCTCCGTGTTGAAGCCGTCTTGCACGAACAACTCCATTTGCTCGGTCGAATCGGGAAACGTCTGGGTCATGTCCAGGGCGGTGCTCCGCGCCGCGGAACCGCCCGGATCGCCCGAGCCGTCGTATGCCGGCGGGGCGACGTTCGATACGTGGTGGTTCTTTCCGGAGACGTCCTGCCAGTAGTTTCCCGGCGAGGAAAGGGGGAGGTCGTCCGGAGTGAGCATCAACAGATTGGTGCTCAGCGCCGCTTGGGCGCCGCCGGCCGCGGCCAGCGCGACGAGCATGGTGCAAATTAGGGATGTTCGGGCCATGAGGTTCTCCTTTGGTGGATTGGAACAAAAAACGAAAACGAAAACGGGTAATACTTCGCGACGCGGTAATCGACGCGGTCTCTCGGTTCGGCGGAGGGCGTTACCGGCCGACGTCTTTCACCGGCAATGAGATATACTCCTTGAAATGTTTCGAGCTTCGATAGAATTCCGGCGGCGGCGCGTTGGAGATGGCGGCTTGGTGCAGCTCCTCCGTCTTCATGCGTCCGCGAAAGTTCCCTTGCATCGTGGTTACCCACAGGATGCCCGGTTCGGATTCGAAAACGTAGGGGTAGGAGACGCGGCCGGACGGATTCCTCGCGATCACCAGCGGCTCCGTCCAGGTCTTGCCTTCGTCGGACGAAAAGGCCACGGATAACTCTTCGCGGCGGACGAATCCCTCGTTGGGAATGGCGTTCCAGAACAGCACCAGCCGCCCGTCCGAAAGCCGCTTGAGCATTCCCGGCGATCCTGTGGAACCGATATTCGAGGGGGCGGGTGGCTGGGGAGACCAAGTCCGACCTTTGTCCGACGAATAGGCTTCGTAGAAACGTCCCCGATACGTCCGCAGCAGCGTCCAAAGGCGCCCGTCTTCCAGTTCGACGAGGGTTCCCTCGATGGTTCCCGAGTGGTCTCCTTGCTCGCCGCCGACATCCAACATGCGCGACTTCGTCCACGTCGCGCCGTCGTCCGTCGAAACGTAGGCGCGGGCGCTGTTGCGGCCTTCTTCGAAAATGCGGATTTCCGTCCACGTTTTCCCTTCGTCGCGCGAGACGAAGGCGGATTTCTCTTCCACGGTCAGGATACTCCCGTCCGAAAGGCGAACGAACGGCCCCAGCTTCAAATCGGGTAGCTCCGTGACGAGTGGGTGAATCGTGATGCGAGCGACGTCGTTGACGTTCACGGGATGCTCGGAAGCCGAGAACGGCGCGAAGTTGGCCGTGACCGAAAAATGTTCAACCGCCATCGTGGTCCGAATCGGCACGAACCCGGCCGGTCCGAGCCCGGCCGGCGAAACCGTCCGTTCGTGAACCGGTTCACCGTCGATCACGATTCGCAGTTGGTCCCCTTCGCGAATGAGTTCCAGATCGAATGGCTCGCCGTCACGGATGAAATTGCCCGGGTCGCCGATCTTCCCGGTGTGTGGGTCGGCGTTGAAGAACTTCCCGGCGACGTACATCGCGCCGTGCGCGCCTTCGAATCCGAAAATCGCGCCGTTATTCATGCCGAACCGGAAGGAGCCGGCGCCGCGGTCCAAATCGAATATCGTCAGCCGGGCCTTGACTCGAAAACTGCCCGGGCCGATCGCATGCCCCGTGACGAGACGGTCCCTCCGGTCGCCGGATCCTTCGCACTCGATTCGTCCGGCCTGCGTGGTCCACGGCTTGCCGATCACCTTCATGTGCGCCGGTTTTCCGGCGTCGATGAACACGATCGTTTGCCGGTCTTGGGCGCGCGCAGGGGCCGTGAGTACGGCCAGGGCGACCGCGATCATCCGGCAGGTGACGGCAAGACCGAAACACGGATGCCGGTCTCTCCCTTTGGGCGGCGTCATTTCATTGCTCTGAAGGATTTCCAAAAACACGATCTTCCTCGAACGTTTCTAGGCGCCGAGTGCTCTGTCGAGCTTGAGCCGGACGATTTTCTTGGTTGCTTCCGTGAGCGAGTCTCGCATTGTCTGCCGTGCGAATGCCTCGGCTTCGTCGGGAAGCTTATGGCGAATCAGCTCCAGCAGTTCGCGGTGCTTCTCGTGGGCCGAACGCTGGATCGCGGCCGCCTCCTCGGCCGGATTCCCGTCCGTACCGCGACACAGCGGATTGGGGACGACGAAGAATAGGTAGCCGCATTCCACGACCAGGGTTTTCAGGGCCGGAACGATCCGGTCGTTTCTCCCGGCAAGGGCCAGCGCCAGGTGGAACTGCATGTCCAGATCGGCCCATTCGGCGAGTCGGCCCTGCCCGATCAATTGCTCCGCCTGCTCGCACACGATCTCCATTCGAGCCAGGTCGGTCGAAGTCCCGGAGGTCGCCGCGGCCCGGGCGGCTCCCCCCTCAAGCAGTTCCCGGTACTCGTAGAGGTGCCGCACCTCGTCTAGCGTATACCGTCGCAGCCGCATTCCATGCCCCTTCTCACCGTTGATTAGCATCCCCTGAGCCGCCATCTTCGCCAGCGACTCGCGAACCGGAACTCGACTAACGCCCAGCCAGGCGGCCAATGATTCCTCCCGAATCCGGGCGCCAGGCTCAAATTCACCACTGAATATCCGCCGGACGATTTGATCGAACAGTGTCGGAGTGTCCATCTCGACCGCTAGTCTCCCGCGTTCTTCTTGTATACAAAAACAATCAGCAAACGGGTGTGAGTATACAATATGGCCGTTGATGCGCCAATCACCAAAATCAAATCAATCGCTAGTATCCAACGAACCGCCATATTTCCACCATCTGAGAGAATGTCAAGTTATATTAATAGGAAATGGCGTCTATTGTAGAAGTCCTGAGAAACACAGATCGTGAAGGAGTCCCGTGCGGCGATTCCTCCGATCGCACCGCCACCCGGTAGGGCCTTCCCTCGGCGCCGTTGGACATTCTCGGCCCTGATCCTTGGCCGGGGAATGGCCGGGGAATGGCGGTTGATCGGCTCTCGCGCCGGGACATACCCGATACCGGCGAGGACGGGCATTCCCGACTGAGCCACCCTTGAAATACCCTCTCTCGCCGGCAAGCCGTTTTTCAGAGCTGCCCCTAACCTCTTTGGAATGAATGGGTTGCCCACCCGCGCGACCGACGTCCGATGCGTCGCGAAATGCTTGCACGGCCTCGGCCCATTGGCGATAATATCCCGTGCGCGGCCCAGATCCTCAAGGCATCCACAAGATCATGAACGCCCAAGCATCCTCGCCGGTTTTTCCTTCCGGTCGGCTCGTTTCCCTCGACGCCCTCCGCGGGTTCGCCATGTTCTGGATCATTGGCGGGGGGCCGTTCGTCTTGGCGTTG
This sequence comes from uncultured Planctomycetaceae bacterium, assembly GCA_964520785.1. Lineage (GTDB taxonomy): Bacteria > Planctomycetota > Planctomycetia > Pirellulales > Thermoguttaceae > CAZFQG01. The sequence continues at coordinate 15,180 of CAZFQG010000073.1, forward strand.
GTTCACTACTTCGGTTCTGAATCGATCATCAGGCTCGTGGAGTACCATTCCGAACATGTCGGCTGGGAAGGACTTGTTGCCTGGGACCTCATCTTTCCGACGTTCGTGTTCGTTTCCGGAGCGACCATGCCCTTCGCCCTTACCGGGAAACTCGAACGCGGCGTCGACAAGTGGAGGCTCCACGGTCGGCTGTTTTGGCGGATGCTGATCCTGATCGGGTTGGGAATGTCTCAGGATTTCTTCCATCTGGATTTCGCGAACATGCGGCCCTTCAGCGTACTCGGGCTCATCGGGGTCGCGTACTTCATCGCGGGGGTGATCGTCCTGAACCGAGGCGTCGTGGGCCAGTTCGCCTGGATGATCGGCATCCTTCTCGGGTACTGGGCCGCGGTCTGGTATATCCCGGTGCCGGGAACCGAACTGGGGCGGTTCACGCCCGGCGGTTGTCTTCCGGCTTACGTCGACTGGCACTTGATACCCGGCAAGTTCTACGGCGGCGTATTCGATCCGGAGGGCCTGCTGACGCTTCCCCTCGCCGGGGCCCTGGCCCTCATGGGAGCGCTGGCGGGGAGGCTCTTGAAGGAGAACGCCCAATGTCCCTATTGGAACGTTCTCGCGTTGGTCGTAGCCGGCGGCATTTCGCTGGGGCTTGGCTTCCTTATGAGTCTCTCCTTTCCCATTATCAAGGCCCTGTGGACGAGTTCGTTCGTTTTGGCGGCCGGTGGTTGGGCGCTGTTGCTGCTGGCGGTCTTCTACATGGTCATCGATGTCTGGCGGATGCGGTGGCTCGGGTTTTTCTTCATTCCCATCGGAATGAACGCCATCACGATCTATGTCGGACACGAGTACATCGATTTCGGTTATACGGCCAACATCATCTTTGGTGGCCTGGCACGGCTTTCCGGAGAAACACTCATGCCGATCGTCACGACGGCCGGAGTACTCGCCGTCGAGTGGGTCCTACTGTATTTCCTCTACCGCAAGCGTATCTTCTTAAGGGTGTGAGCCATGAAACGCGGAACCAGATTGGTCCTTGCCGGCATTCTCCTCGTCGTGGAGACCGCGGTGGCCGCCGGCGTCTTTTTCGGCGCGGCATACGGTCTCACCCGCCTCGCGGAGAACCGGCAAAACGCGCCGGTCGGCGCACTCGGCGACGGAACCATCGTGCTCTTGCCCGAGAAGGCACTCACGCGAGGCGGATTGAAGTTCTTTCCGACGGAGTGGGAACAAAGGGCGGAAGGCTATGGCAACGAGTACGGCAGGGCCCTGGCCAAGGAGCGGAAAAACCGGAAGATCGGGAATTGGTCAGCGATCTCGGATGCCGCCGAATGGGATTTCATCGTCGAGTCCGCCGGCGGATACCGTGTCGAGGTAGAGCTGGCCGCGCCCGCGGAGGAGGCGGGGAGCGAAATCGAAGCAACGCTCGGAACCCAGGCGGTCTCGGGGATCGTTCCGGACACGGGCGGATGGAACACATGGAAGACGATTGCCCTGGGAAGCGTGATTCTCGAAGCGGATCGCCACGTGCTGGCGCTCAAGGCGAAGTCCATTTCTTACGAGAAAGCGATGAACGTGGCGAAGGTGGTCTTACGTCCCGTAGAGTGAAGGTCACTCCGCCAGCGATCTCGGTCCTCGGGATCACACGCACCGTTCGCTTTTCACGAACGCCTTTTCGGCCAGGACGGCGGCGCCTACCAGGTTGGCGTTGAGACCGCGGAGGTCGATGATGGAGGGCTGCAGATAGCTGAATATGCCGAACGCGCCCAGATGGCGTTGAGCGGAGGGGCCGAAATAGGGCAAGGCATAAGACGGCTTGCCGCCGAGACAGATCGGTACCCCCTCTCGGAGACCGTCCTTGCGGGCCTCCTGGAGCATCGTGAACGCGGCATCCGCGAGGACGCGCCCGAAAAGACGGTCGGTATTGATCGCCGCCTCGACTCGCATGTTGCTGAGTTTGCTGATGTATTCCCCGGCGATCGCCGTGTTTCCCATCGCGTCAAACTCATCGATCGCCAGGAATCGCTTATAGAAGTCGTTGTTGCCGACAAGCGCGCGGAAGAGACGGCAGCGTCCCGGGCCGGAGAGAATGACCTCCGCGCGGATCGTCTCCGGATTCCCGGAAGGCCCCGTCAGTTCTCCCCCGGAAAGCCCCATGTCTTCAAGAACGATCTCCTCGAAACGGCTGTAGGAGGTTTTGAACTCGTAGAACAGGGTCCGGAGCTGCCACTTCTCCAGGCCGATCGCGTAGCCGGGTTCGTTCGTGGGGTGAAGCGTCGCGTCGTCGCCGTCCCAGTCCACCGCGGCGTGCTTGACGGCCCCTTCCCGCGAAATCCAGGCACCTCCCCAGCCCCCGCCAAAAACCCAGTAGAGCAAGTCGGTCCGCATCGCCGACCATTCGGCAAGTCCGCCCGCGTTCGCGTCATTCTCGATGGCCGTGGGCAGGCCGGTCTCCTTGGCGAGGTCCTCACGGAGGTTTTTGCCGATAAGAAACTCGAGGTTCGACGTGAGATAATAGGTTCCATCCGATCGAAACAAGCCCGGCGAAGCGATTCCGATCGCGAGCATATCGCGCATCCGCCGATCGTTGGCGCGCAGCAACCGCTCCATGGCGTCGAGTAGCCGCTCGACGAACCGGTCGTAGTCCTCTTGGAACTCATTCCGCCCCACGGAACTTTCGTCGATCTGGCTAGTTCGCCCTTCAAAGAGCCCCAGTTTCACTCCGAACCCCGCTCCGATATCAATGGCGATGACCGGCAGTCTTCTTCTATCCATGTTCGGAATACAACACTTTCTACTTCCAAAAAGCCTAGCAAACGGGAGTAAACCCCCATTTTAACTAGCCAAACCGTCCATGTCAAACGGCGTCGATATCCTGGTGCTCCATCCGGGCGTGATCCGTGGATCGGCATCATGGTGAAGCACCGATGATGGAGGTACCGTTTGGTGACAAAGTTGGATTGAGCAAACACACACGAATACGGCCGTCAGGATGGCAAGAAACTCCCCCGGAGAATCTGAGGTTTTCGTCAGGTCGGTACTTCTGGGGGGTGGACTTCGCAATGCACGCCCACTTGCCGAGTTCGCCCGGTGACTGTATAATTCACAGTTTACCACTCTGGATATGGTGCGCGCCGTCGGTGCGATCTCGATATAATATACTGTCAGGAAACAGGTTATGAAAGAAGGAATTCACCCCAAATACGTCGATGCCAAGGTCAAGTGCGGGTGCGGCAACTCATTTACCACGCGTGCCACCCAGCCGGAACTTAAAGTGGACATCTGCAATCAGTGTCATCCTTTCTATACCGGAAAGCTCAAATACGTCGACACGGCCGGACGAATTGAGAAATTTCAGAAGAAATTCGCTGCTGCTGGGTATACGAGCCTCAAGCGAGGAAAGAAGTAGCAGGGGACGGTCTTTGGAAGTGGTCGGTCGTCGTCGACCTCTTGTCCCCGATTCCAGAAGGGGAATGAGGCGATGCCGAGCTAACGATGCCGGTTCCCCGCAACCTTCGTTCCCGCGAGATTCTTTCCGATGCGTGACATGCTTGAAGAGCGGCTGCACCGATTCGAGGAACTGGAGAAGCAGCTCGTTGATCCGGACGTTCTGAGTAATCCGTCCAAGATGGCGGCCGTTGCGCGGGAACACGGTTCCTTGGCTCGGCTGGCGAAGAAATACCGCCGGTTTCGTCAGTTGAACACGGAAATCTCGGAAACGGCCGAGATGGCCGGGGACGGCGACCCGGCTCTGCGCGAGTTGGCGGAAGAGGAACTCCCGCGGTTGAAGCAGGAGCGGGAGCGGTTCTGGAACGAACTACTCGACCTGACGATTGGCGGAGAGGACGCCAACCGAACGCGGTGCATCATGGAAATTCGCGCCGGCACCGGCGGCGACGAGGCGGCTCTTTTCGCTCGCGACCTTTATGAAATGTACCGTCATTACGCGGATGCGCGGGGTTGGAAGGTCGAACTGATGAATGCCAACCCCACGGAGTTGGGCGGCTTCAAGGAAATCATTTTTGGTATCGAAGGGGAGGGAGTCTACAGATCGCTCCAATTCGAAAGTGGCGGCCACCGCGTCCAAAGGGTCCCCGAGACCGAAGCCAAGGGTCGCATCCATACGTCCGCCGCCACGGTCGCCGTCATGGCGGAGCCGGAGGATGTCGAAATCAATCTCGCTCCGGATGACTACCGTCTCGACAAGTTTCATGCCAGCGGCCCCGGAGGGCAGCATGTCAACAAGACGGAATCGGCCATTCGCCTGACCCACTACGAGACGGGAATCGTCGTCTCCTGCCAGGACGAGAAGAGTCAGCACAAAAATCTCGCCAAGGCATTGCGCGTTCTCAAGACGCGTCTTTATGAGCATCGACAGGCCGAGGAAGACGCCAAGCGCTCCAGTGAGCGGAAGTCGAAGATCGGTTCCGGCGACCGAAGCCAACGGATACGTACCTACAACTTTCCCGAAAACCGCGTTACCGACCACCGTATCAACTTAACGCTTTATAAGCTGGATTCCATTCTCGCGGGCAATCTGGAACCGGTTATCGAGACGCTGCTCGAGTACGAACGGCAGGAACAACGTGCCGCGTTCGGTACGTTCGAATGAGCGGGGAAGGCGGCCCGGCGGCATTCGTTGCGCTTCGTGAAGGGTGACGTACCTCGTTTGGCCCCTCGCTTGCGATACGCGAAGAATATGTTCTTTTCACCTGAAAGAGGCCCAGGGGCGCCGGTTGGAGAGAATGCGATGAACCTGTTGATGCTGACCAACGTCTACACCCCTTACGTCGGAGGAATTGCGCGGAGCGTCCAGGCGTTTCGCGCCGCGTATCTCGCGCGCGGCCATCACGTGCTCATTGTCGCCCCCTATTTCGAGCGGCAGCCGGAAGAGGAAGAAGGAGTCGTTCGGTTTCCGGCCGTCGTGAAAGCGTATCGGAACCGCTATTCGCTTCCCTTGCCGATCCCGGGTTATTTGCACGGCGTCTTGCGCGATTTCAAGCCGGACGTAATCCATTCGCATCATCCGTTTCTGCTGGGAACGACCGCCCAGCGGATATCCGCCATCTGGCAGGTTCCCCTGGTGTACACGCACCACACGCGGTATTGCAGCTATCTTCAATCGGAGCCGGACACCGCAACGCCGGTCGCGAATCTCGCGGCCGATCTCGTCTGGACGCTTACCATCGCGTATTGCGAACTCTGCGATCTCTTGATCGCCCCGAGCGAGAGCATCCGGACGATGCTTCTCGACGCCGAAATCTCGCGGCCGATCGAGGTCGTTCCAACCGGTGTTGACTTCGACCGGTTCCGCGACGGCGACCGCGCGAAGGCGCGTGCGGCGCATCACGTTCCTCCGGATGCATTCTTGGTCGGCCACGCCGGAAGGCTCGAGCCCGAGAAGAATCTCCTGGTGCTCGCCGAAGAGGCGGCGGAAGTTCTTGCGCGACATACCCGCGCCCATTTCCTGCTCGTCGGTGAGGGAACCCTTCGTGACGAAATCGTTGCGAGATTCAAAAGTGCCGGCGTTGCCGAACGGCTTCACGTCGCCGGGGTGCTGCAAGGACACGAACTCGTTGACTCCTACCATGCGATGGACGTGTTCGCGTTCGCGTCCAAAACCGAGACGCAGGGGATGGTACTCAGCGAGGCCATGGCCGCCGGTGTTCCGGTGGTGGCCCTGGAGGGGTCCGGGGTGAACGATCTCATGGTCGATTTCCGGAATGGTCGACTGATGGACGCGGACCGCCCGGGGGGGCTGATCGAGGGGTTGGAGTGGGTTCTTCGGCTTTCACCGCGGCGACGCGACGCGCTCCAGGAGGCCGCTCGCGAGACGGCGCGAAGCGTGTCGATGTCCATCTGCGCCGACCGCATGTTGCGGCTTTACGAGGAACTCATCAAAAAAACCACGGCAAGCGAACGCGGCCTTCTGAGCCGCTCTTTACGATTCCTGGACTTCGAGCGGAAAGCCTGGTCACGGCTGTTCGAGGCGGCGGGACGCACTTTCACGCACGGCGTTCAAGATGCGACCGACCGAAAGTGAAAGGGTCGCCCCCGAACCTTACGGGATTTGCCGGTCCTTGAAACTGGGAAGCGAATACCACTCTCGCTAAGGCCGGCATTCCCGCGATTCTCGGTAAAACGGGGGTTTTTGGCGTATCCGCTACAGAAACACTTACCCAGAGTATCGTTGCAGGCCGACAAATCTGAAAGAACCGCGTCGTCTTGGACCGGAGAGCCCGACCGAGCCGGCCTTCGCGAAGACCGCGGTTTCCCGCCGTACAAACCTTCCTTCCGAATACCGATTCTTCGTTGGCGTAAGGAGACCCTCATGCTTCGAAAAACACTCTGCTGGACCGTCGCCCTCGCGGCGATGATTGCCGTTTGGGATCTTGGACTGGAAGTCCAAGACGCGGACGCGGCCCAAGTCGTTTCGTCCGATCTTTTCCATAACTACTATGTCGGCCCCTCTGGAGACGGGGTGGTGGGTGCTCAGATGTACCCGTGCCCCAGGCCGACTCCGGCGCGTGTCGGACACGTCTATTTCACGTACCCACCCCTCATGCCCCACGAGTTTCTCTACAAGCACCACCGCAGCTATTACCGCCGTCACGCTACCGGCGGTGCCACGAGAACGAACGTCCTATGGTGGTGAACCAAGGCGCGCAAACGGCGCCGCCTGGCAATCAAGATACAAAAAGGATTTTCGAATAATGAAGAAACACATCGCATTCCTGCTCGTCGCCGCCGCGGTCTTCGCCGTCTTTGCCGATACCGCCGGCGCGTTCGAGGGGCGGTTGCTCGGCCGCCGCTCGGCCTGGATGGCCCAAACCTATTCCTGGCACGGTAGTTACTACGACCCCGCCTGGGGTTGCCCCGTCACGGTACTCGTCCCACCCAACGCGGAATTCCAGACGAACTACGGCTGGGGAGTGGGGAATACCCGCGTCACGCCGATCTACCAGCAATTCCGCCGTGGATATCCCGGCGATTTCCTCGGAGGGAGGGGTGGAATGATGCCGGCTCCCGCCGTCCCGAGCGATACCACCCAAATGGGTGCGTACTACATTCGCGGCCCCTGGTAACGGACGCCGTCGAGTAGATCACCGTCGAGTAGATCACGACACGCCCGAGCCGCGACCCGGCGGCTCGGGCTGGTGTTTCGACCGCGGATTTCCTTCTCGCTCTCGCTCAGGGGTTCGGGTGTTCTTTTACGAGGAGAGGCTCCGCAGGTTCTCGGCGCATTATGCGGTACAATCCGCGTCTTGGACTCGCGAAATCCGGCTCGGCGTTCGTGCGGTTCGCACCCTTCAGGGATAAGCTATTCTTTGAAGGTGGTCCGCGAGCACCGCCAGCCGATCAGCACGATCGACCCCCTTTGCGCGGCGGCCCAATAAGAATCCCGGCGTTCTCAGGCAACCGCGACCGGTCCCTTCAGGCTCCGATTTCCTTTTGCAGGACGGTTCTGCCCCCCTCTTCGCGGCTGCGCAGCCCGGCGATGATGATCTTCATGAGTTCGACGGTCTGGTCGAAGGGGAACGGCTCTCTACCGGTCCGCAGGTATTCGATGAACTCGACGAGTTGGGTCCGGAAGGCGTAAAACGTGTCCTGGAATTCCGCCGTGACGGTCCCCTGGGTGCCGCAGATGGTGAGTTTTCCGAAACCGCCGTACATATCGGCGATCGCCGCGAGAACGACCTCGACCCCGTCCGCGTGGCGGCAGTGCATGATGTTCGCGTCGGTATCTCCGGAATGGGTCACACTGAGCCATCCGCCGACGCGGAGGTCGGGGTAGACCGCCTCCAACGCATGGATGCCGTAGCGTTCCCAACTCTTCGGCGTGGTCATCGTCACCAGGCGCATCTGGCCGCAACGCTCTTTCGCCTCGGCGAACGCCTGGCGGAATTCCTTGCCGTGGCGCATGGCACTGGACGACATCAACGGCTTGCCCTCGGCGTGCCAGGCGACGAATTGCTTCAGGTCGTCCTCGTTGTCGCACATCGGCTTGTCGATGAAGACCGGCAATCCGGCCTCGATGAAGGGGCGGACCCTCTCGACGTGCTCCCAGCCCCGGTCGGTCGGGATGATCACCGCGTCGACGAGGCCGATGGCGTCCTCCGGCCTTTCAAGGATATTCTCCAGGCACGTCGCCTTCGCCACCGCCGCGGCGTCGGCCGGATCGTCGCACCAGACGTGTGTCACCCGGCCCCCGGGGATTCCCAGTTGCTCCGGCGGCGCCTTGCCCAGGTACTGCGGAATAACGGGGTAACCGCACTCGGCCATGGCGCCGGCGTCGTATTTGCCGTTGATGATCGCGGTCCAACTATACGGATGGCCGTTGCCGTCGACCATGCCGAGCATGGCCAGACGAATGTTGTCGGGGTCGGGAATGAGCATGGCGGAAATAAGGAGGTTGTCGGTTTCGCGGATTTCGGCGCCGGTCGCCGAATCTATCAACCCCCTATTTTCCCCGATGATCTCCCGAAGATCAAGGAGCGCTTTAGACGTAGCCGAAGAAGAATCTCCCACCAAAGCCGGTCTTCCAAGACACAAGGTCTCGTTACGCGGCTCGCCGGGCGAAATCCGCACGAGTTCACGCCGTGAGCAGGATTACCAGGGGAGGTGGGCGTCGATGACGACCGCCTCGTCGGCCGGGGCGAGGGTCACCGGGGTCGCGGAAGCGGGGACGAGCACGCTTTGGCTTTGAGCGAGCGCGTCGCCGGTCGGGTCGTTTTCGACCAGGACGGAACCTTCCACCACCGAAAAGATATGGCAGCGGCCGTCCTCGGCGAGGATTCGGGGACCGCTCAGCCGGTGCCGGTCAAGCAGGAACCGGTCACACCGGATCAGGTGGATTGTGTCGCGCGAGGGGTCCGGCTTCGTGGGGTTGACCGGGCCGAGCGCGAAATCGACGGCGTCCAGTCCCTGCTCGATATGCAGAGGCCGCCCTTTTCCGTCGCTGTCGACCCGATTCCAGTCGAAAAGTCGGAAGGTCGTGTCGCTGGCTTGCTGGATTTCTAAAACGACGTTTCCCGCCCCCAGCGCGTGGACGGTTCCCGCGCGGATAAACAGGCAATCTCCCGGAACGCTCTCGAACGCGTGGAGACACTCCTCGGCGGTTCCCTCGCGAATCGCTTTTTCGAAGGTCGCACGGTCCACCCCGGACTCCAGGCCCGCGAAGATTCTGCTTCCCGGATCGGCGTGAAGGACCAACCAGGCTTCCGTCTTCCCTAAATCGGGGGGGTTGAGTCGGGAGGCCGCGACGTCATCCGGATGGACCTGGACGGATAACGGCTCTCTCGCATCGAGGTATTTCAGTAGAAGTGGGAAGCGATTTCTGCCGGCGGCCAGCCGTCTTGCCGCGTCCGGAACCCCGAACAGGGACTCCGGTTCCTCCGTCATCAATTCGTGAAGCGTCCTTCCCACGTAAGGGCCGGATTCCACGACGCTTTGGTCCGCGCCGTGGTCGACGATTTCCCACGACTCCGCGAATGTCTCGCCCTCGGGCAGGTTACGCCCGAATCGTGAACGAAAGCGCTCCCCCCCCCAAATATACTGCCGGTAGATTGGTTTGAACCGAAGCGGGTGGTCGAGGCGCATGAGACTGATCCTTTTGGCGGAGAACGCTGGAGACGGCCGACCGTTGAAAACGGGCCGTTTCGATGGTATCCTTAAGGGTTTATCGGGCTGCCGGCGGATGCGAGTTTACGTCGTCCACTTTTCCCCGGCGATCCGCGATTGCCATTCTCTCCAATCCCTTCATGCCGAAATATCGTTACGACGAGGACCTGTTCAAAGATACCTCCATGACCTTCGGGGAACACCTCGAGGAGTTGCGGTCGTGTCTTTTCAAGGCCCTAATCGGGCTGGTCATCGGTTTTGTCGTGGGGTTGTTTTTCGGGGGGGAGGTGGTGGCCTTTATTCAGACGCCGTTGAGCAGCGCCTTGACGACGTATTATCGCGATCAGGCAAAGGCCAGAATTGACGAAGATCCGGCCAAGGCCGACATCCCGGCAACGGATTCGGAGGCCGAAAACGAGCGGATGCGGACTCTTATCGACGAGGAAGGGGTTCTGCCGGAACAGGTCTTCGTCCAACCGGAGCGGATTCTTCGCGCCTTGAAGGAACACCGGCCGGAGGAGTTCGAAAATATCGAGATCACCGAGGCGGACGCGGGAGAACCGGTGCGCGACACGCTCGTACCGATTCTTCTTTGGCGGCTCAATCGGGACGATCCGCGGATTCGAGTCAAAGCCCTCAACGCGCACGAGGCCTTCATCATCTACATCAAGGCGTCACTGCTGGTCGGGGCGGTCTTGGCGAGTCCGTGGATATTCTATCAGATTTGGAGCTTCATCGCCGCGGGCCTCTATCCGCACGAAAAGAAGTACATTCACGTCTTTCTGCCGATGAGCCTCGGGTTGTTCCTCGCGGGGGCGGCTCTCGCGTTCTTCTTCGTCTTTGAGCCGGTTTTGAAGTTTCTCTTCGTCTTCAACAACAAGCTGGGCATCGATCCGGATCCGCGGATCAGCGAGTGGCTCGGCTTCGTCATGATGTTGCCGCTGGGATTCGGGATCAGTTTTCAGCTTCCCTTGGTAATGCTATTCCTGGAGCGGATCGGAATATTCGACATCGAGACATATCTGACGAAGGTCCGCATCGCCATCCTGGTGATCTTCGTCCTGTCGATGTTCCTCACTCCGGCCGACCCGACGAGCATGTTGCTCATGGCTATTCCGCTGACCGTTCTCTACTACGGCGGCATCCTGCTTTGCAAGTACATGCCGAAGCAGAGCAGCCCGTTCGACGACGAGGACGACGAATAGGGCCGGCGCCCTTGACGCGGGACTCTTCTCTTCGTGTATTCTTCTCTTCGTGTATTCTTCCCGCCGGATTCGGTCCGTCACTCGGGCAATGGCTGATCCTTCGTCTCCGGCGCGAAGAACAGCGCGACGATACCGATCAGGAAGATCGAACTCATCGCGACGCCGGCCGGGCGCATGGGTTCGCTGTATTCGACGAAGATCCGACTCGTCAGCAGACCCAGCGCCGCCGGGCCGAGGGCGGCGACGACCCGGCCGATATTGTAGCAGAACGAAACGCCGGTGCTCCGCAGCCGCGTGGGGAAGAGTTCGGGAAAGTAGATCGCGTATCCGCCGAAGACGGACAACTGGAAGAAGCCCATCAGGGGGACCATCCAAAAGACTTCCCAGGGGCGGTCCATGAAGAGAAACGCGATGATTGTCGTGACGTAGGCCAGCGTGAAGAAAATCGCGAAGGTCGGTTTGCGGCCGATCCGTTGGGTCACGAGACTGAAGGAGTACATCCCGAAGAAGGCGCCGATGTTGAACAGCAACGACGTGATCCCTCCCCACCAACCGACGTTGTAGTTGATCCGTCGCTTCCTCTCGACGAGCCGGTCCACGATTTCCGAGAACTCCGTCTCTTCCGCCGCGATCTCTTCCTCCAAATAGGCCTTGATCCGCGCCCGTTCCGCGCTGGAGAGCGGCTTGTCCGGCCCTCTTTCTTTCTCCAGCGCGGCGAGGACCGCGTCACTCGTCAGCGGCTCCACCATGGAGATGTTCGGTTGTCCCACCAGGGCCAGGACGCACGCGGTTATTTGCCGCGGGTCCTGGTCCGAAACGGTCAAGCTCAGAAGGTCCTGCGGTTGGAGTTTTCGGTCGCTCAGTTCCTTGATCCGCGAATTGGGCGCTTGCAGAAGCGCACGGACCATCATCTGGTCGTCCACCGCCGACCCCTCCTCCCGGAACCGGTCTTCCATGGCGCGGCGGAAGACGGAACGGTTCAAGTCGATACTGAAGAACCCGATTCCCCACAGACCAACCACTCCGGCGATGGCCAAAATCATTCCGACGATGACGTTCTTCCGCCATCGCGGCGTGCCGAAAAGCTCCGCGAGCGAACCCGCCTTCTGCTTCTTCCCTTCGGAATCGACCGAGTGCTTCCACTTCTCCGGTTCGTCGAGATACCGGAAGACAACGAACGAAAGCAAGGCCGGAAGAATACCGATGCCGAGCACCCATCTCCAGGGGGTCTGTTGGAAAAAGCCGAGAAAGCACAATGTAACCACCGCCAGCGAGATGAGCGCCGCCACCATGTTTCCCATCGCCGAAACCGCCTGCAAGAATCCCAGCGCCGGGGCTCTGGCCCTCTCGGGCATCGTCTCCGCCGCCAACGAGACTCCGAGCCCGAATTGCCCCCCTACGCCCAGTCCGGTGAGGAATCTCAGGATTACGAAATCGTATATGGTTACGGAAAGCCCACTCAATCCGGTGAAGATCGAATAGATGAGGATGGTGAAGACCATCGTCTTCGCCCGGCCGATCTTGTCGCCCATGATGCCGAAAATGACGCCGCCCGTCGCCCAACCGATCAGCATGGCCGAAGTCGCCAAGCCTCCGAACTCGTCCACCTTCGGCTCCGTCTCCGCCAGTTGGCTCAACTCGGCGACGGCCGGTTTCCGGGCCAAAAGGAACAACTGCTGATCCAAACAGGCGAACATCCAGCCGGCCGTACAGACCGAAAGAATGAACCAGTGGTGACCGCTAAGCAGCCGGTACCAAGGCTTGTTCTCGTTCCTCATGGGGAAAGACCTTTCCAAAAAAGATGCATGGCACGGAACGCCCAGCCTGCCCCCGGCTCGAAAAGTCCAAGAAAATGGGCAATCTAGGAGTGGCGGGAGGCCAAAAAATCCATCGCCCTCCCACTTTTCTCTTACATCAAACACATTCGCTCAGCAAAGGAGCGCAACGGATGGAAGCATTATCGCCGAAAAGTGGATTGGATTGCAAGTTGCGTTGGCGGTTAATCGCGCGGTTTCTCTGACCGTCCACGGCCACTCCTTTTCCAGAAATTCCGTTGCCAATTGCCCCTTCATCGCCCCCAGTTTGCCACGTTTGCCACGGAATCCCAGAATCTCCTGTTGACATTCTCGCCCCGCAAAAACAGAACGCAAAAGCTGACGTGCGCCCGGACGGACAAACCTCCAGGGCGCATTTCGCACTTTGTAGGGCTCACGAGGCCTGTTTGTAGGCGTTGCTGCC
>CAZFQG010000074.1:0-27915 GCA_964520785.1 uncultured Planctomycetaceae bacterium
AAATTCGGGATCGCCCCCGGGAATTCGGGAAGTTAATTCTATACGAGTTCTTAGTTCGAATGCGACGCCGCCGGAGTCTCGTCGACCATACGGTCGAGTTCGCTCGAAACGGAGGCTCGCGGTACGCGCTCGGGAACAGTCACCGGAAGCTTAATCGTGAACGCCGTCCCCTTGCCGACGGTACTCTGGACCAGCATTTTTCCGTGGTGCGCCTCGACGACCTCGCGGCAGGTGGAGAGCCCGAGCCCCGTGCCCCCTTTTCCGCTGGCGTCCGGGCCCTCCTTCGTCGAGTAGAACGGCTCGAAGATGTGGGGGAGCTTCTCCGCCGGAATTCCGCAACCGTAGTCGCGCACGACCAGATCGGCGGTATTGCTCTCCTCGTCGAACAGCAACTTCACGGCCAGACGCCCTCCGCTGGGCATCGCCTGCCGCGCGTTGATCAGCAGGTTCAAGAGAACCTGTTGGATTTGACTGCCATTGACGCGAACCTCCGGAACCTCGTTCAGGGTCTTGTCGACTCGGACCCGGTACTTGTTCATCTCGCGCTCCAGCAGAAGAAGCGTGTCCTCGATGAGTTCGCGCAGGTCCGTCGGCTCCTGCCCTTTCGAGCGGTTTCTCGCCATGCCGAGGACGCTCTTCGTAATCCTGGCGGCGCGGGTCCCGGCTCCCAGGATTTTGTCGAAGGCCTTATCCCGGGTCACGGCGTCCTTGTGCCGCATTCCCATCTTCGCGTAGTTGATGATGGTCATCAGGATGTTGTTGAACTCGTGAGTCGTCGTACCCAGAAGCTCGCCAATCGCGGCCAGCTTCTGCGTCCGCGCAAGCTGTTGCTTCAGCGCTTCGATTTCCTGGATAAGCTCGTTTACCTCGTGCTTGCCATCCATGGCAAAACCCCGGCTTGCTTGCAATAATGAAACCGCCGTTGGACAAATGGTCGAAGGGCGGCGTAAGACGACGGGTATCGCGTAAGAGGCGAAAGGGGACGCGCGTACGATGCGCCGCGGCGCGACCTTCAGTACCTCGACGACCAGACGAAAAAAGCAGGTGGGACGAAGGCGTGCGACCGGAAAACGGCCGCCTCATCGAGGGCGTGGGGCCGAGGCATCCCCGCGGGCAGGACGCCTCAACGTGGCCCAGGCCGAATAATACAAACAAAATACATCTACATTTGGTATCGTCCGAAAAACCGGTACATCTCTACCCTAACCGAAGCGAAAAAACCGGGACGGACATGGCAATTTAGACAAAGAGTACGGAGTTTTCCTAGGACAGCGTGATTGCCTGCCGCTGAGCATCGAAGAGTGCCACCTTGCTCTCTCGGTGGGAAATAATCCCCATCGAAAGGGGTGCTTGAACGCGGACGGCCGCGTCGATGGGACTGTAGGGCTGTTTTCGGGTCTTCGCGCACTCAATGAGGTTCGCCCAGAGCCGGCCCGTGTCTCCCATCCCCTTCCAGGGGAGAAATATCTCCTCCTTGCCTTGGGCGAAGGGGACGATCCGGATTCCCCTACATTCCTCGCTCCCCAGCGGCTTCCACATGATAACGCCGTCCGTCCCGCGGATGATCGTGTCGGTGCCGCGGTAGTTCGACAGCGAATTCATCATCACGATGCTGGGTCCCTCGGGGTAGTCGGCGATGATGTTGCACTGGTCGGGGACCTCGCGGTCGTATTGGAATGTCCCCCCTCCGCCGAAGACCCTTTGGGGGAAGTCCAGCCCCAGGAGACAGAACACGGGGGTGAACATGTGGACCAAGAGATCGGTCGAGGGACCCCCGGCGTAGTCCCAGTAGAGCCGCCACTGGAAGAACCGCGATACGCTGAAGGGGACCTGGGGAGCGTCGCCGAGGAAGCGTTCCCAATCGAGTTCCGGTCCCGGCTTGGCATTCGGATCCGGGATAGGCATCCGCTCGCCCCAATCGCCGCGGCGGAAGTATCCCAACTCGGCCTGGACCGGCTTGCCGATAATCCCGTCGCGGATCATCTCCTGAACGTTGGCGTAGTTGTCGTCGGCCATGTACTGCGTGCCGACCTGCACGATCCGTTCGTGCTTTTTGGCCTCGTCCCCCAGTTGTTTGGCAAGGTCGAACTGGGCCCAGTGGGTCAGCGGCTTTTCGCAATAGACGTCCTTGCCGGCGCGGACCGCGTCGATCGCTTGGGGCGCATGGTGCCGGTCAGGAGAGGCGATGCAGACGATATCGACCCTGGAATCTTGCAGGAGTTCCTCGTGGGCCTTGTACATCTTGGCGCCCCCGGTCTTCTCGGAGGCCGCCTTCAAACGCGGCTCGTAGACGTCGCATACGGCAACCGGCTCGGCCAGACCCTGCTGCTTCAGATGGTTCACGATGTCGATATGCGCACCACACCGGCCGCCGGTACCGATGAACCCCACCCCGGGGCGTTCGTTCGCGCCGGCTACTTGGGCGTAACTCAATGCGGTCAGCCCGGCCGAAGCCAAGCCAGCTTGCAGAAATTGCCGTCTTTTCATCAGAAAGTTCCTTTTTGTATGCCCAGATGAACGTAACTCGATTGATTCATACGGGATTATGCGGTACTATCCTTAAACGATTGGTGCGGCGGCGCGGTGTCGGCCTGTTCGCGGTCTTGCGGCGCGGCGTCCGCCACGCGGAGCGGGTCTCCCAGGAGAACGAATTCGCGCTTCGTGTTGTGCTCCATTATACTTATCCGAATTACCGAGAAGCCAGCGTGTTAATTCTACATACCAACGATGACGGCATCTATGCCCCCGGTTTAGCGGCGTTGGATCGCCATCTACGCCATTTGGGGGAAACCCACGTCGTTGCACCGGCGACCGAACAAAGCGGTGTCGGCCACAGCATTACCTATCTGACGCCACTGATCGTTAAGGAGGTCTATGACGGAGATCGTCACTGGGGATGGGCGGTCGAGGGAAGTCCGGCGGACTGTGTCCGTATCGGCACGAAGGAGCTGCTGCCGAATATCCCGGACTTGGTGGTCAGCGGAATCAACGGCGGTTTGAACGCCGGGATCAATGTCCTTTATTCCGGTACGGTGGCCGCCGCGGTGGAAGGCGCGTTTTTCGGCATCACGAGTGTTTCGGTTTCACTGGAGTATGACGAACACGCGCGTTTCGATGACGCGGCCTCAATCGCGGTGGGGATCATTGAGCGACTCCTGGAGCAAAAGGGCACCGACCCGCAGTTGTTTAACATCAATATCCCAACTGCCGCGCTCGACGGTGATCCCGAAGTCCGCGTAGCGCCCATGAATACAGTCCGATTCGGTGACCAGTTCGAAAGGCGGACAGATCCTTGGGGTCGGACATACTATTGGTGTACCGGCAATCCGCCACCACCGGCGAGCCAAATGGTCAGTGATTTGAGCCTCCTGGCGGAAGGCTGCGTCAGCGTGACGCCTCTGCACTTCGACCTCACGGAGAGCCGGCTGCTGGAAGAGATGCGAACCTGGGATCTCAAGCCGCGGACCTCGCTGGTTTCCGGTGTCGAAGCCGTTGCCCGGCCGGACGTTCGACCCGGAAAAAAACGCCAGTCGACGGCTGCCGATTCAGAGGAGGAGCCGGTATAATCGAAGAATCTCTCAGAAAGAGGATGAACATGCTTCGGATACCGTTTTTCTTCGTCGTCGTGGTGTTCCTCGCAGGATGTGTCGGCGGTGAACCGGACCCAGCGCCACAACAAATAGACACCCCCCATGAAGATGGTTATGGTCTGCGCCAAGAGGGCCCGGGCGATACCCCCCTCCCTACCATCCCGGTACCGGCTCAGTCACTTCCCACGTCGCAAGAGCCATCGCGTTCCCCCACTGAGGGTGACGCGGGTTTTGATCAACAATATGGGGATTCCACCACCGAACGCGTCGCCGCACGAGCGGGAGTTGGCAAGAGAGGCCAAGGATACGGTGGAGGAATCATTACGGAGCCGATCTCGTCGTATTTCAAAACCCGCGATCGGATGGCCTTCGGCATTCAGATTCCCCACGCGATGCGGCTATTTCACGCGGAACACAACCGCTATCCGAAGGACATGGAGGAATTCGAGCGAGTCATTCTTCAACCGGCGCAGATTGTGCTGCCGGAGCTTCCAGAGGGGCATCGCTATGTCTTCGACCCGACTGAAGTCGATATTTCCAACGGAGAAACCGGCCTGATGGTGGAGCGCCCGCGCCAGTAGGGAGGGTATGACAAGAAGTACCGGATGGGGATTTCTTTCGTCATCTATCGGGTTTTCCGCACTCCGCCAGGAAATGGGAAAAAATCAAGACAAAAAGGGAGGTTCCGTGCTTTGCGGGGGTCCGAGTGAAGGGTACAATATACGTAGCTGTCTCGTATCACCCTTAGCGAACTTGAATGCCAATGAGCGCGTTAGGGGAGTGACATGCAGACCGCGCCACGTAGGAGCAATCCTTTTTGAGGCGCGGTCATTTTTTTTAGTGGTGACCGCAACCGGGGCAACCGACGTTCTGGTAGTTTGGATTCTCGATCTTGAATCCTCGACCCGCGGGACCGTCGACGAAGTCGACCGTCGCCCCTTCAAGATGCAGGTCGAATTTCTTGCTGGCCACCAGCCGGATTCCGTGCTGATCGTAGACCGCATCTCTGTCCGGGTCGTGTTCGTTGTCAAAACCCAGGGAATATTGCAGCCCGGAACATCCGCCGCCGACGATACCCATACGAACGACGGTTTCCTCGCCATACTGTTCGGAATCGAGAATCTGGCGGATTTGATCGGCGGCGGATTCGGTAATGGTAATGCTCATTTCGTCTCTCTCAATCTAAAAAGGTTCAAAGGTTTGCCGATCCGAGAAGGGAATTCGGTAATCATTACTCGAATCGCACTCTCTTACACGTCCCTTCGCCGAAGCAAGTATTCTTCAGGATCACCGACAATCGATTTCACCGATCCGCTGAGCCATTTTTTGCCGACGGTTCCCTTGCGTTCGGCGGACTCCCGTTCGCGGAACAGAACCGGTTGGATCGGTCAATGAGGGACTTTTTCCTATTCCCCTTCGCTGGAAGCCTTGACGACTGATTTGAAAACGCCAAAGGTTCCCGGAATGTGAAAATCTTCCTCCGTAGTCTCGGGGTCGACCCACGAAATCCAGTTCTCAATCGGGGCGTCCCCCTCACCGTGACTAAACTCGGCACGGAATACGCCAACTCGCAGTTTTCCCGACTCCAACGAAGGCAGACCAAGCGACTCCAGCGATTTCAGAGGGATTAAGCCCTCAATTGTATACCCCGTCTCCGTTCTTTTTCCAGCGGTCTGTATGCCAGGAAATTCCCAGGTGAAGTCGAAATTCCTGTGGAACGAAGCCATATAGTCGAGCTTTCTCCCCAGGTAATCCATTTCGACGCTGTAGTACTTCTTCAGATCAAGGTCCGGAGCAAAATAGAACTCAACACGATCTTCGCCGATCAGAGCCATTTCTCCCTCGGTCTTTTCGTCGATGACAACGTCGTCATCGACGACTTCGAACGCGAAATAGAGCGTATCCGCGTCATGAACCGCGCGGAATGAGGTGGGAGGAGCCGGGACGTCTCGCCAAGGGAAAACGAAATCCCTTTCCACATTAGCCTCTTTCCAGACGGGTTCATCCAGTACCCCGTCGAGCCGGACATTTGGATCGGTGACCCGGACGACGTCGTACACCTTGGGGGACTTACCCTTGACGCTCGAAGCGGAGTCACCCGGCGGGCTCGTATTACAGCCTAACGCAGTCAATAACACGGCGGCAACAATGCGTTGCATGAGTTTCTCCAATAACGGCGGCGCGAATTCTCCCTGGTCGCTGCCACGAGAGTCTACTCGCCAAGATCGAATTTGAAATAATTGACCGCGTTATCGTAGCAGATGTCCGACACCATCTTTCCGATGAGCTCGAAATCGGCCGGCAGAAGGCCCTGTTCCATTTCCCCGCCCAGGAGGTTACAGAGGGTCCGCCGGAAGTACTCGTGCCGAGTGAACGAGAGGAACGAGCGGCTGTCCGTCAACATGCCGATGAACCGCGAGAGCAACCCGTGGTTCGAAAGGCTGTTGAGTTGGTCCTCCATTCCCTGCTTCTGATCCAGAAACCACCATCCGCTGCCGAACTGCATCTTTCCGGGGCTGGACCCGTCCTGAAAACACCCGATCATGGTGGCGAAGACATCATTCCACGCCGGATTCAGGTTGTACAGGACCGTCTTGGTGAGAGAACCCTCCGTTTCGAGCCGGTCCAAGAAGCGGGCCAACGATTCGGCCACGCACCAATCCCCCATCGTGTCAAACCCGGCGTCGCGACCGAGCGCCTGATACTTCAGCGTGTTTACGTTCCGCATCGCTCCTATATGGAATTGCTGGATCCAACCGCGAGCGTGGTTCATTTTGGCAAACTCATGGAGCATGGCCGATTTGAATTTGTCGATCTCATCGCCCATCAATTCGTTTCCGCGGCGGATCCGGCGGAAAACGGTTTCTATTTCCGACTTCTTATATTCCTCCGCCCGAATGAAGTCCACCCCGTGGTCGGAGAGCCGGCACCCCAAAGCGTGGAACGTATCGTGGCGCTGCTTGAGCGCCTCCATGTACGACTCGAAGCTGTCTTTGATGTCGACTCCACTGGCTTCGGCGAGCCGCTCCACCCACGCGTTGAACTCATCGGAATTCTCGACGGCCACTCCCATATCCGGTCGAAACGTGGGAAGAACCTTGATCTCCATGGACGTATCGGCCGCGATGACTCCGTGGTGTTCGAGTTGGTCCGTGGGGTCGTCGGTCGTGCAAATCAGCTTCACGTTCATCTGCCGCAAGATGCCCCGGCAGGAGAACTCCTCACTCGAAAGCGTTTCGCGCGTTTCGTCCCATATCCCCTTCGCCGTTTCGGGGCAGAGAAGGCGGTCGTTGATTCCCAACGGCCTCTTCAGCTCCAAGTGCGTCCAATGGTACAGCGGATTACGCAAGGTCTGCGGAACGGTGTACGCCCATTTTTCGAATTTCTCCCAATCGGAGGCGTCCCCCGTACAGTAACGCTCCGGGACCCCTGCCGCTCGCATGGCCCGCCATTTATAGTGATCACCGTTGAGCCAAATCCGCGCAAGGTTCTCGAACCGACTATCCTGTGCGATCTGCTTCGCAGGCAAGTGAGAATGGAAGTCGACGATCGGCTGGTTCTCCGCGTAATCATGGTATAGGCGCTCTGCGGCTTCGGTTTGAAGGAGGAAGTTTTCCGTGATGAACATACGTGGACTCCCGTGTACCGTCTAAACTCAATTAAACACCCTTTGGTCACGGCGAAAGCGCGCGATAACCGGTGTTGTAGTTCAAATCCCAGGACCGTCACCGACCCTCTCTCGCAAACTGATTAGCGGCAAGTCTAACCTCCGCGGGTGCGAAGGTAAACCCCCGCTTTTTGGGGTCATCCAGCTTAGAGAAGATATTTTTTGCAACCTATACTAATTTTATTAGTAAATCGAGGCCCATCGGGGAAGTCGAAATCGAATAGAGTCAAGATAGATTACCACGCGAATACGCCCCGCCAAGAAAGAACAGTCCCCGCCGTCTGCATTGGAAGCGTAACGGCGGGGCCGGAACGGAGAAGAAGCCTAGCTTTGTACTAGAAGGAATTAAAGGGAGCAAACGTTACGCGCAGGTGACCATCTTCTGGCGAATGCAACGCACGAAGCGTCCGGCATGCATGCAACAAAACCCCTCAATAAAGGTGTTGTTGTGGTTGTCGATACCCTGATTTATCCACACCCTGGTTTATCGCTCGAGAAATTACGATATAATCACTCCCTTACCAACGACGATGGCCAAACTTACATGTTCGGACAAGTTGGCGAGAATGAACAAACGTCTCGGAATCGGAGGCGATAGCCTATTGGGTTAAGTTGATCAGTATTCGTGATAATAACCAACTTGCACGGGATTTGTCCAGTTGCGCGGGCGTGGAAATGGACGGAATTCGGAAAATCCACCAGGTTTAGTGACCTCATTATGGGGGATTCTGGCCGTTTTTGCCATGTTTCGGGGCTTGTTGGCAGAATACGAGCCCCTTGGTCGTGCTGTTCAGCGGTTTGGCAATGAGGAGTCATTCTGGTGAAACCACTGAAGCTATGCGAAGAAGCAACCCGAAGGGGGGGTGTCGTTTTAGAGGCACTTTTCGGCAAGGTCTCCGCGCGAGAAAAGGCTCCGGCGGACCTGGTAACCGAGGCCGACACAAAATCGCAGCAGACCATGGTGGCATTCCTTCGCGAAGCGACCCCTGATTTCTCCGTCTTGGCGGAAGAGGGGGCGGGCAGAGTGGCCCCATGCCCGGAGGGCTCGTACCGCTGGGTCATTGACCCCCTGGATGGGACTACGAATTATGCCCACGGCGTACCTTTCTACTCTGTTTCGGTCGCGTTACAGCGCGGCAAGGATATAGTCGCCGGTGCGGTCTTCAACCCCCCAGGGAATGAGTGCTTTACCGCCGAGGGAGGCGGGGGAGCCTTTCTCAATGGGAAGCCGATTCGAACGAGTCACGTGATGGAACCGGCCGGTGCGCTGGCGGCATTAGGTTTCCCACCGAGGGTGGGGATGGATGACCCGGACGTGGCGGCTTTTTTGAGCACATTATTCCACTGCCAGGCAATTCGTCGAACGGGATCGGCGGCCCTCAACCTCTGCTATGTCGCCTGCGGGCGGTTCGACACGGCCTGGTCCTATGGAACGAAAATCTGGGATCATGCGGCCGGCGGCCTGATCGTCCGAGAGGCGGGCGGCATCGTTACGCTCCCTGATGGCACGGAACTGGTGCCGGAAATCGGCGCGTTCCTCGCGTCGGCGACTCCCGAATTGCACGAAGCCATGGTAGCATTGGTGACAAGTACAAAGCAAGTTTAAGAGCACGCCAGAATGAACGATACACCCGTCGCCATCGTCACCGGGAGTTCGCGAGGAATCGGACGCGCAATCGCCGTCGATTTGTCACGGGCCGGATACGCAATCGTCGTCAACTACGCCAACAGGGCCGACGCCGCCGAGGAGGTCGTTCGGGAAATCGAGTCCGGCGGAGGAACCGCGATCGCCGTGGAGTGCAAGGTCGGAATCGCGGACGACCGGCGGCGCATCATTGACGCAACCGTCGAACGATTCGACCGCCTCGACCTGCTGGTGAACAATGCCGGCATTACGTCTCAGGGCCGAAAAGACATTCTCGAGGCGACCGAAGAGAGCTGGGACATCGTCTTCGACACCAACCTGAAGGGCCCATTTTTCCTTTCCCAACTGGCGGCCAACGCCATGATCGCGTTGATCGGTTCCGGGGCGATCTCCTCCGGGAAGATCATCAATATATCCTCGATTTCGGCATGGGCCGTCTCAACGAACCGGGCCGATTATTGCATGACCAAGGCGGCCATCCAGATGATGACTAAACTCTTCGCCCAGCGGTTAGCAAGGGAAAAAATCTTGGTTTACGAGGTCTGTCCCGGAGTGATCGAAAGCGACATGACGGCCCCGGTTAAAGACAAATACGACCGCCTCATCGCCGAGGGTATTTGGCCCATCCAGCGATGGGGCCGCCCCGACGACGTCGCCAGGGCCGTTCTCGCGATCGTCACCGACTCTTTCCCATTTAGCACCGGAGAATGCTTCAATGTCGACGGAGGGTTTCACATCCGGGCTCTATAGAACCCTGGTTTAGAATAGTGGGTTTGGGTCAAGAATTCCGATTGTCCGGGCGATATAGGAGGTGAACAATTGTAGATTCTCGTTTCCAATAACGCCAGATTTTGACGTCTTGACGCCACGGCCATGCCAGGATTACCCCCCAATAGACTGGAGCATTTGCTCTCCCACTGCAAGGAGAAGGTGTCTGAAGTTGCGGAGCTGGTAGGACCTCATTTTGGGGTAAGTGACCTTACGATCGAGGTGGGCGAGGCGCAAGCAGGGCTTGCCGGTCTGTCCGGAGCGGTGTCGGAGAAGACGGCGCTGGCAGTCATTCGTGAGTGGGCCGATTTGTTCACGCTGTTCTATCTTGACCCGGGACCGCTGAGCCCCGATTGGTGGGGAGACTCCATGGCCGGGCAGGAGCATCTTGCCGTCTTGACCACGGCCTTGGCGAACCTCGTTTCGCCGATGGAGCCGAGAAGCTCAGCCGATCTGTTATGGGAAAAATCGCTTGCTGATGCAGCCGATTTACACGATTTTCCCGAAGATGTTACCGTCATACCGTTCGAGCTGATTTCCGGCGAGAATAAGGGGCATGCTTTCTTGGTTATACTGGAGACCGCGTCGGGATCCGACGAGGCGACCCCTCCAGAGTCGCGAGTGGAAGGACAGGCGGATTCAAAGGACGCGGAGGAAGAACGCTTCGCGGAACCGCCGGAAAAGTCGAAAACGGTGGGAACGAACGAACCGCCGGAAGAGTCAGCGGAACCAAGTCGGGACGAGTTGGCTGGAGAGTTCCCCCCCATGGCAGGGGCCGGGTGCTCGACCGCTTACCTTCCGCACGGTTCGCTGAACAGGCTGCCTGTCTATGCGCGAAGCCTGCTTCATGTTAAAGTGCCGGTTGTCGTGACTTTAGCGACGAAGAAGGAGTCCGTAAGCGACATATTGAACCTTTGTCCGGGCGCAATCCTGCAATTCAAGAAATCGTGCGAAGAACCACTAGACCTCTCGGTGGGGGCTCGGCCCATTGCGAGAGGCGAAGCGGTGAAGGTGGGTG
Source organism: uncultured Planctomycetaceae bacterium (assembly GCA_964520785.1). Taxonomy (GTDB): domain Bacteria; phylum Planctomycetota; class Planctomycetia; order Pirellulales; family Thermoguttaceae; genus CAZFQG01. The sequence continues at coordinate 10,689 of CAZFQG010000074.1, forward strand.
AAAAGTTCGGCCTGCGAATTATGTCGATGTTGCTCCCCAGCGACCGTTACATCACCCTTAAGCCGAAAGCCGATGCGCCGCCGGTGAATAATAGATGATACTCCTGATCGATAACTACGACTCCTTCACCTACAACCTCGTGCAGCGTCTGGGGGAGATTGACCCCGCGATCAGTTTGGAGGTTCACCGGAACGACAAAATCACGCTTGACGAAATCGAAGAAAAATCGCCTACGCATCTGATTATCTCTCCGGGACCCTGCACGCCGAACGAGGCGGGCATTTCGGTCGACTGCGTGAGACGTTTCGCCGGCAAGATTCCCCTTCTGGGAGTCTGCCTGGGTCATCAGTCGATAGGGCAGGCTTTCGGGGCGAAGATCGTCCGTGCCGAACACCTCATGCATGGCAAGACGGATCGGATTCACCACGACGGGCGCGGCCTATACGAGGGAATCGAAAACCCCTTCACCGCGACCCGCTACCACAGCCTGGTGATTCAGCCCGATACTTTGAGCGAGGACTTCAAAGTCACCGCATGGGCAACCAGCCCGATGGGGAACAGGGAGATCATGGGAATCGAGCACAAGGAGTATCCCCTCTTCGGAATGCAGTATCATCCGGAGAGTTTTCTGACCGATGTGGGAACGACGCTCCTGAGCCGATTCTTGACCCTAAAAGGCTGATGGAAACATGATGCTCCGGTGTTGGACTTTTCTTGCCGCGGGGGTGGTTCTGTTCGCGACGACCGTCTGCCTTGCCGACATCGACCAAGCCGAAGTCGAGCGTCTCGTCGGCGAACTCAACGCTCCGGCTCTCGGCGACCGCCGCGCGGCCGAGGCGAAGTTGATCAAAATGGGTTCCGAAATCCTTCCCTTGCTACCGGCGACGGATCGGCAAACGCCTCCCGAGGTCCGGATGCGGCTTTCGCGAATCCGCGAAACCCTCCAGCGACGCGAATCTCACGAGATTCTGCTGCCGAGCCGGGTTACGGTTCACGCCGTGGAAGAGCCGATATGGAACGTGCTGCAATCGATGGCGGAGCAGACGGGCAACCGGATCGTGGACGCCCGGAGGAGATTCAATCAACCGTTGGAGTCTCCCACCGTAACGATCCACCTTCAAGCAGCGCCGTTTTGGCCGTCCCTCGATGACCTGTTGGAACGTACCGGCCTGAGCGTCTATCCCTATACCGGGGAGGACGCGATCGGGATCGTCGCGCGGACGAAGAACCAATTTCCGCCCACGGAAACAGCCGTCTACTTTGGTCCGTTCCGGTTTCAGCCGACGACGCTGGTCGCGCGGCGAGATGCGCGATTCCGCGATTCCGCGTCGCTGCACGTCGACGTGGAACTTGCATGGGAGCCGCGGCTGTCCCCGGTTCGGATCTCGCAGAAGATGAGCCGCGTCTGGGCCTTCGACGAGCAGGGCCGGGCGATTCCACCGCTCAACGCCAACGCCGTTGTCGAGTTGGCCGTGAAACCAAACGTCCCGGCGGTTACGCTGTCGCTCCCGTTTGCCCCCGCGCCGCGGGGCTCGACGCGGATCGCCAAGCTCCAGGGTTCCTTGGAGGTCTTGATGCCGGGCCCCTTGGAAGCGTTCCGCTTTCCAACGGTTTCGGAAACAATCGGAAATACGGAACGGATTTCGCGGACGCAAGTCACGCTCTCGCGAATCCGCCGGACGGACAAGGTGTTCGAAATCTGGATTCGCGTCCGCTACGACCAGGCTTACGATGCGCTCGAATCGCACCGGGGTTGGTTCTTGAACAACCCGGCCTACCTACTCACCGAAGAGGGGAAACGTATTGAAAACCGCGGAAACGCGGCGACGGACCAGAGCGAGAACGAATTCGGCCTGACCTATTTCTTTGAGGGAATCGATTCGCTCGAAGGATGCACATTCGTCTACGAGACGCCGGGGTCGCTACAACTCAGTCCCATCGATTACGTCATCCAAGACCTGCCCCTCCCTTGAGTCTCCCCGAGCTGTCCGAGATTGATTCCGCGTGGAAGTCCCGATTTCGCGGTCGCTTGAATAAGTGGTTCGCGGTCAACGCGAGAGACTTGCCCTGGCGCCGCTCACGCGATCCCTACCGCGTGTGGGTGAGCGAAATCATGCTTCAGCAAACGCAGGTAGCCACTGTCGAGGGATACTTCAACCGATTCGTCGAGCGGTTTCCGCACGTCCATTCGCTGGCGGCCGCCGAGGAGGAGGACGTGCTGCGACTTTGGGAGGGACTCGGCTATTACAGCCGTGCAAGGCAGTTGCACAAGGCGGCCCGGGTGATCGTCGCGCGTCACGAAGGCCGGTTCCCGAGCGACTTGCAGGCCGTTCGCGACCTACCGGGAATCGGGCGCTACACGGCCGGGGCGATTCTCTCCATCGCCTTCGATCAGCGACAACCGATCTTGGAGGCCAACACCATTCGGATTTTCGCGAGGCTCTTGGCGTTCGAGGGAGACACGACCTCGAAACACGGCCAGGAGGTCCTCTGGGGCATGGCGGAAACGGTTCTCCCACGCAAAAACGTCGGCCTTTTCAATCAGGCCCTGATGGAACTGGGTAGCGAGGTCTGCCGCGGGAAGATGCCCCTTTGCCGGAACTGTCCGGTGGAGCCGCTCTGCGCGACCAGGCAACAGGGCAAGCAGGATTCCATCCCCAGGCCCAAGGCACGCCGGCGGATCGAGGCGAAACACCACGCCGTCGTGCTTCTTCGTCACCGCCAGACGCTTCTGATGCTCAAGAACACCGAGCCGGGCCGGTGGAGCGGACTTTGGGATTTTCCCAGGGTGGAGATCGACGCCGACCACCCCGACAACGTCCGGCGGCAGATCATCGAAAAAGTCACCGCCAAGACGGGCTTGAACGTGGAACTGGGGAAGAAACTGACAACGCTCACGCACGGCGTGACGCGATTCAGGATCACGCTCGACTGTTACGAAGGGGTTCCCACTTCCGACCCGGACGACAGCCCGAAATCCGCGAACGCCCAATGGGTGGCTCCCGAGGACCTGGGGGAGTATCCCCTAAACGTCACGGCTCGGAAGGTGAGTCGGTTCGCGTGAATGCAAAATCGGGATCGGAAGGCGTTCCCGCGTTTCCATGGAACTCGGCGATGAGCGCCCGGTAACGCCGGCGCGTTCCGGCATGAATCAAAAGGAGATAGACGAAAGCCCAGAAGAACCCGGCCGCCACTCCCCAGGCCAACCAAAAGAGCAGCCACGGTTTTTCGGGCTCCATTCCCTCCAAATTGCCGTTCGTTTCGATCCCCACCCCGGTTCCGTTTTCCAAGCTCGGGAGCGACCCACCCGGTTCTGGGTGCGAATCGGAAGGGCTGTGAGAAGACTCGTCCGGGGTTTCGGGTGTCGGCTCGGTATCACCCTGCGGGGTGGTCAATTCCGGTGGGACGATATCTCGCGGAACCGGTTCCTCTCCGCAGACAATCCGATAGCTTCGCACGTGAGCGCGGACCTGTGGATCGACGACACTGCCAAGTCTTCGCCCTTCCCTCAGCTCCTCCAGCAGGTGTGGTTCAATCTGAATGATGTACTCATACCCCCCATCCGGTAGTTTCTCCCAGCCGAAATCGATGCCGATGATGGCCGTGGCGACACAAATCATACAGCCCATAGGTGGCATCCTTGGTAAAATGAGGGGAACTCGCGGTTAACGGAAGATATGACCTATTTTAACCTCGCAAGTGCGGGTCGCAACCTTCATGAGCATGTCTCGGTCGACGTCCGTCTTCCGTGCGAATCGCCGAGAGCGATATCCGGCTCTTTCAGGCCCTCGTTTCGCGGTACGCGGACGGTTGCTTCGCGGCTCCGCAAGAACGACCAAGATCAACGCGGACCGCACGTTCGCCTCAACCGAACAGTCGCGAGTGACCGAGTACCTCATTAACGGCGGGAATTCAATACGCCTCTGGGAATAGGCGACTCGTGGTGCTCGGATTTTTCTTCGAGACGATTACCGACCCGGCTGTTCGAACGCGAATGATGGACGCCGTCGTCTCCTTCTTCGAGATCGTCCCGTGCCAGGTCCTTGTGACGGAAACCGGGGGCTCGACGAAGGTCACGGAGGGAGGCGCGGTCGACGCCTACCGGTTGGAGTTGGAGCGTAACCCGAACGGGCCCGTGCATCTGACCATCGCCGGTGGGAACCAGGTGGAACTGGCAACCAGCCCGGGCGGACCTTACGCGGCCTATGTGGAACTGGTGATTGGGAATGCGACGGCCCGATACATCTACGTCCGCGCTGTAAACGACACGGTTCATGAGGGTCATCACGAGGCGACGATCGTCCACGTCGTCACGGCGTCGGCCGATTCGCGTTACGCCCTCGGTTTGACGGGCGCGACCGTGAGCGTGTCGATTACCGACAACGATCCATCACCGTTCGGCGATCTGAGCGGGGACGGCATCGTCGGCGGGGCCAACCTGGACTTACCCGCGCCAACTGGGGACGGACGGATTTGCCGCCGGCGGAACGCCGAGCCGGGACTCCCGGGGGTTTTGAGGTTTACGCCGCGAACTCCACCGTCTGGCCGCAGCCGAAATCCCGGCATTCCCCGGAAAAGCGATCCCAGAGGGCGGACGTCATGGGAATGCCGGTACAGTGGGACGGACCGAATCGCCTCGCTCCCAAGGCGCGCATGTCGGCGATCGTTTGGTCGATCACGGAGGGACTCCCGTTCAACAGATGCATCCCCCCGAACACGGCTAGGTGCGACGCGCCGGTGAGATCAACGGCGTACCGAAGGGTATTCACTACGCCGGAATGGGCGCAGCCACACAAGACGATGAGTGTGTCGCCCGCGTGGAAATAGACCGATTGATCGTCTTCGAGAGGGTCGGGCCGAGTGCAGGCCGCGTCGTGGAAGAACCCCTTCGGCGGCCGTTCATAGTCGGTCACCCTCGGAACCGGTCCGGTGGCGAAAAGGCCCGACGCGATTTCCGTCGGACCTTCGACGAAGCGGACGACTCCGCCGTACGCCTCGACGCACTCCCTTATTACCTCCGGGATATCAATGCGGCGGGACGTTCCCTCCGTGAGAGAGAACTTCGGTTTGAGCGCCGCCGGATGCAGATAGACCGGAGTCTCGCGGCCGATTACCTTCAAGGCCGCGAGCAGCCCGCCGGTATGGTCGTAGTGCCCATGACTGAGCACGACGGCGTCGGCCTTTTCCAGCGGGATACCTAGAGAATCGACGTTGGGCAGCAGAGTGCGGCCCGCACCGGTGTCGAAGAGGATGTTCTTGCCTTCGTGCTCGATCCAAAGAGACAGGCCGTGCTCCGCGAGGACGTTTCTCGCCGAGGCACGATTCTCCACGAGGACGGTAACGCGGGTCATTGCACGGTTCCTTATTCGGTTGTCGATTTCGGGTTACGAATCGCGAGCGCTTCGCGGTAGGCGATGATCTTGCCGACTAATCGGGCGGCAAGGAATTCCGTGGCCACCTGGTTGCCGCCGAGCGGGAGTGTCTCGACGACGTCGGCTCCCACGACGTTCTTGTTGGCGATGACCGCGCGGATTATCGCCAGGACGTCCGGATATCTCAACCCACCGGGTTCCGGCGTTCCGACCCCGGGCGCGACGGCCGGATCGAACCCGTCCATGTCGATCGTGATATAGACGTTGTGCCGGAGGCGGAAGAGGATGGTCTCGATCGTTCTTTCCCGGGCGCGCGCCACCATGCAAGGGCGAATGATTTTCGCGATCCGCTCGGGGCACTCGTCGGCCTCTTCCTTGGAAAAGCTGCGGATTCCGACCTGGACGAGCGAATCGGTGTGCTCCAAAACGCGGCGCATGACCGAGGCGTGGGAATAGGTCCCGCCGGTGAACGACTGCCGGAGGTCGGCGTGGGCGTCGAACTGAAGTACGCTCAGGGGGCCGTGCCGGTCGACCGCGGCTTGCACGGCCCCAAGCGTAATACCGTGCTCGCCACCAAGGAAGACCGGGAACGCGTCCTTGGCGAACCATCGCTCGGCACGCAGCCGGACGCCGGACGCCGTCTCTTCCGGCGTCGCGGCCGGCAAAACCGGTTCATCCGTCGCGATTCCGGCGCGGAAGTACTCCGCGCGTGTCTCTTCGTCGAAGGACTCCATCTGGCAGGAGACGTCGATAATCGCCTGGGGGCCGCCGGCGGTGCCTTTCAGGAAGCAGACCGTCCCCTCGTATGGAACCGGAACGACGACGTATCGCGCCCTTTCCGGATTCGTGTGCTCCGGCGGTAGCCCGAGAAACTTGTCGGGAGTGTAGTCTTGCAAAGGCTTGAACTGGAAAATGGATGTCTTTGTTGGCAGGCCGGCCGCAGTCACGAGAGGCGGTGCTTGTAGTCCGCGTAATTGAACCGGCGGAGAATGCGGACGTCTCCATCGGGGACCTCGGAATCGCACGTGACGATGCTCGGCGGCTGAATGCCGTTGAACATCGTGTTCTTGACGATGGTATACTGGGCCATGTCGGAAAGCACGAGCCGGTCCCCCACCCGCAAGGCATGGTCCACGCCGTATTCCCCGATGACGTCGCCGGAAAGGCAGGTCTTTCCGCCCAGGATGTACTTGTTCGAAAACTCGTCGAGCGGGACGTCGGCGGGGGTCTCGTAGATGATTTCCGCGCCAACCATCTCCGGCGTATAGGGCATTTCGAGGATATCCGGCATATGCGCCGAAGCGGAGGTATCGACGATCGCGATGTTGCTGGAGTGGGGATTCTCGATGATATCCAGGACGGTCGTCACCATGAAACCGGTATTGAGGACGTGGGCTTCCCCCGGTTCCAGATAGACCTCAAGGCCGGTGCGCGATCGGAAATCGTTGATGATGTCGCACAGCATGTCGACGTCGTATCCCTCGCGCGTGACGTGGTGGCCGCCGCCGAAGTTGATCCACTCCAGTCCGTGAAAATACTCCCCAAAGAGCTTCTCCACGTGCTTGAGCGTCCGGTGCAGAACACCGGGGCCCTGCTGGCACATCGTGTGAAAATGCAACCCGCTGATCCCGTCGAGGGTATGGCCGTTGAAATGGGACCGGCGGATGCCGAATCGCGAGACGTTGGTACAGGGGTTGTAGATTTCCGTCCGGACCTCGGAATACTCGGGGTTGACCCGCAACCCCAACTGGATGTTCCGGCCCGACTTTTCGACGATCGAGTGGAACCGTTGCCATTGGTTGAAGGAGTTGAAGACGATGTGGTCCGCGAGGTTGGAAAGCTCTTCTACGTCCTGTTGGTTGAAAGCCGGTGAATAAGCGTGGATTTCACCGCCGGCGAACTCCTCGACGCCCAGTCGTGCCTCGTAAACGCTCGAAGCGGTGATGCCGTGAAGCGTACCAATCATGTCGTCGAATACGCCCCAAGATGCGAATCCCTTCAGTGCCAGAAGGAACTTCGCGCCGGTCCGATTTTGAATCTCGGCGAGCAGCCGCATGTTTTTGCGCAACCGCGCACGGTCAATAACGAAACTCGGCGTCGGAATATCCAACGAGGCATAATCGAACGTCGTTTCCAATCGAGGTTTCCTTTCAGTCGAGATTAACGAAGTGGCCATGTTTCACCCTCATTGCGCAAAAAGGTCGTCGTCGGGGAAGGTCTCCACCCAAGGGAGTCCCCACTCATTGAGAACGGCCATGAACGGATCGGGGTCGAATTGCTCCATATTGAACACGCCTCGGCCTCTCCAGGCCCCGGTGAGAAGCATCTTCGCGCCGATGGCCGCCGGCACGCCGGTCGTGTAACTGACCGCCTGCGCGCCCGTTTCGCGGAAACACTCCTCGTGATCGCTCGCGTTGTAGACGTAATAATTCCGCGCCGCGCCGTCTTTCTTACCGCGGACCCATATCCCGATGCACGTCTTGCCCCTCGTGCGCGGACCGAGAGACGCGGGGTCGGGAAGGAGCGCCTTGAGAAACTGCAGCGGGACGATTTTCCGGCCCTCGAACACGACCGGGTCGATCCGCGTCATCCCTACGTTTTCCAGCACCCGAAGATGAGTCAGGTACGACTCCGAAAAGGTCATCCAAAACCGCATCCGCTTCACCTCGGGAAAATGCCTCGTCAGCGACTCCATCTCCTCGTGGTACAAGAGGTATATGTCCTTCGGACCAATCCCCTCGGGAAAGTCGAACGTCCGCTTGATTTCCATCGGACGGGTCTCCAACGGCCGGCCGTTTTCGAAGTAGCGGCCGTTCGCCGAGACCTCGCGGATGTTGATCTCCGGATTGAAGTTCGTCGCGAATGGATAGCCGTGGTCGCCCGCGTTGCAATCGAGAATATCGACCGTTTCCAGCGAGTCGAAGTGGTGCTTCTTGGCATACGAGGTGAAAACGTTCGTCACGCCGGGGTCGAACCCGCTGCCCAACAGGGCCATGAGGCCGGCTTCGGCGAAACGGTCGTGGTACCTCCACTGGGGGCCGTACTCGAACTTGGCGAGGTCCGGGTGCTCGTAGTTCGCCGTATCGAGATAATGGACGCCGGTTTCCAGGCAGGCGTCCATGATCGTAAGGTCCTGATAGGGGAGAGCGACGTGAACGACCAGCTCGGGGCGGACGTCCCGGATCAGACAGACGAGTTCCGTGACGGAATCGGCATCGACCTGCGCGGTTCCGATTTCCCGCGGGCACAATGCGGCAATGGCATCGCATTTGGACTTCGTCCGCGAGGCGAGCGTGATGTGGCCGAATACCTCGGGGTGCTGCGCACACTTGTGCGCGACCACCCTGCCGACCCCTCCAGCGCCGATAATCAGAACTCGATGCATCCTGTTCCAAACTCCTGCCCCCTACCGGTGGCAAGTACGAAAGGAATCGGATGCTACTGCCTCACACTCAGCCGTACCGGCCATTCAGTAGGAGAGCCGCGCAGGCAACTCCGCAGTCATCCGATTCAACAAAGGAAAATGCCGCAAGACGCGAAGGCGAACAATTTGGTCGCGTCCGCGCCGTGGAAAACCGCTCCTGTTGACGATAGTACATGGTCAAGTGGCTTACGACGCCGGTCCGTTACCGCCAAAAAACCTTGCCGACACCGCGTCGGACGGACGAACCGCTGGGTAATCTCGTGAGGCGCTCCCAAAACGTGAACCCCCCGCAATTTCGCAAGTATCTCAATTCTACGCGCGTTGTCAATCGGGGTGGGGGGGTAAGGTGGGAAAATGCCGCTGCAAAAACGCGGCCGTGACTTGCTGTCCCGCCGAAGCTATAGTGCAAGAAAAAATCGGCAAGGCGGCCGAATACTCTTAGCCGGGGTCCTTTTCGACCGCGCCGGCACGCGATTTGAGATATCCTTCGTAGATTTCCTCGATCCGGTCCAACGGCGCCGCTCCCTTGTGGATCCACACCCGGTAGTCGAGCCGGAGAGGTTCTTCCTTCGTGAAGGTCGTGGGCTCCGGACCGGGGTACCCTACGCATAGAACGCCGTAGTGCCTCGTCAACCAGGTCGGGGGATATGCCGGATGCTCCTTCGGGATCAAGATGGCGGCGCCGCTGGGACCGGAGGCTCCCTCGAAATCGGCCGTGAAATCCGCCCAAGGGAGCTTCGCCTCCATCAGGTCCTCCGTGGTCTTTCCCGAAGGAACCGTGATGACCGTGTTCTTCCGCTTCGCGAACCGCATGGTCATCCCGCCATAGCTCTTTCCCTCGGCGCCCCAAAGCGTGATCGGATATTCCAGAGGAATGCAGGTAATAGCGATATCGAGGGAGCGACTCTCCGGCCGTGAAAGGAATGAACGGACCCATACCCGCTCCGTGACGACCTGCTTCTCGCCGATAAACCATCCGTTTTCGAAGGCCAGAATGGCGGCAACCGGCCCCGTCTCGCGGACGAGCCATCGCACGAACCGCTGCCGCAGATTCACTCCCACCCACAGATCATACTCCTTTTCGCCGATCCGGACGTGCGGCCAGGTCCAGAAAATTCCGTGATGGTGGTAGTGATCGGCCGGGAAGTCGTCGGTCAGAATCTCTCCCTCCATACCCCAAATCGGGTGTAGATAGCAAGCGCGGGTCCGGCGGCCGTCCGACTCGGGAACGCGGTCACAGAGAATAGTCCCGTGATTGAACGCGTAGACGGGCTTGCCGTCCTCAAAAAGCGTCAACGTCTTTTCGTTTGTTTCTTCAAATGAAAACGGCGAGGTTCCGTCGCAAGGTTCTTGCCACCGCAGTAGATACACCGCCGTTTCTTGATTCGTCCGGCTTGGGGGGAGAGCCGCAAGAAGAACCCGCCTTCGCGGGTCCGGAAGGCCCCGCGAATCGATCGCCGGAACGATCTGTCCGCCAATAGCGGTGTCCGGACAATCGCGATTGACCAGGACGGGTACACTCCCCGCTGGTTGAAGGATGGCGTCCGGCAGCTCCACCGCAACCAATAGAGGGTGGCCCATGACGGAGACAGTCAGAACCGGCTCTTCCCCACTCGACGCTCTTATCTGAAAGGCGAATAAACAAACAAGATAAAAACACAAATATTTTTTTTCAGAAAAAACCATATCAGCCACTTCCGCCGTTGTCTGCTATTGCGCACTCTTCCGGGTCGGCTCCGAAGAGGCACCCGCTTGGAGATAGACCGCCACGACCCTCCGGCATTTCTTTCCCATTCCAGCTAAACGGATGATTATAAGAGGTCCGGTGCGTCTCGGGAAGCACCGCCGACTCTGCGGCCATCGGCGATACTTTCGGATCGGTCAGGCCTCGATGGGATGGGCCATGGAGAATCGAGCGGGCCGTTTCGTCGCGATAGAAACCGTTTCCGGAGAAACATGCGGCGTATAATTGCTTACGACCCAATTTGAACGACGGAATACCGGATCGGATGTCTCTACGGCGGAAACGAAAAAACAAGACCCCCCTTGGGCCGGGTGCCCAGTTGAAGCAGGCGCGCGAAAGCGTCGCGATGGGGAAACTGATGACCGAACTGGAGAACCAGGGTTTGGTTACCGGGGATGGCTTCGTCTGGGGAGACCCGGAGGGAACCGCCCTGGTGGAGCTGGTCCCGGAGCGTTCACACGTCGTTTTGAAGAAGATTTGGGCGACGGAGTGCCGTCAGGGGCACGGATCGCGGTTGCTGGCGCGCGTGTGTGGCGCCGCCGACGCGGCGGAAATGAAACTCCGCCTGGAAACCCGCCCTTTTCGGCTCTCGCTCTGGGCCGCCTGGAAGAAGCGAGGGGACCCGCCGAAGGAAAAGACGAAACGGACCGTAGCGGAGTGGCTGTGTCGGTTTCGCTACCTTCCCACGCCGGCCGGAAACCGTCGCGGAGCATTGGGGAAGAAAGAACTGCGTGCCTGGTACGAGCGATTCGGTTTCGTTCAAGCGGGACGCACGAACATCATGGTTCGCCAGCCGCGAACCAAGCCGCCGGAGGGTGGAATCATGGATTAACTGGGTGAACTGCCGAAAGATTGACGCCATTGCCGCTTGGAACGAAAAATGCCGCGACGTTGGACTATCAAGTCTGACCTTCCGAAATCCTGATAGAGGCTCTTCCTTTTAACCGGTGAATTGCCTAAGAGCTTCAGCTTCTTGTCAGATTTACATTTCATCGTCCGACGAACAGAGCAGTTTATGACGGCCGGTCTTACCCACCGAAGCGATTGGTATCTGGGAACCTTCACCGATTTGACGGGCGTAGCCTCACGGGAAGACATGATTCACCGCCCCCCCGCATTGAAATTCACGCATCCGTTGCCTTACGGAGCGATTTTGCACGACGACGGAGTGCAGTTCGTCGTATTCAGCCGTTCCGCGACGGCGATGCGCGTGCTGCTTTATGATCGGGTAGAAGACACCGAGCCTTCGGAAATCGTCGATTTCGACCCGACTCTCAATCGTTGGGGCGACATTTGGAGCATCTTCTGTCCCGGCATGGCTCCGGGCCAATTATACCATTTTCAGGCGGACGGGCCGCACGAACCCGAGAAGGGCTATTTGTTCAAACCGGACGCGCGGCTGATCGATCCGTACGCGAAGGCGCTGGCCGGGTACTTTCAACCGGCGGAAGGGGGGATCATTCGCCCGCCCAAGTGCGTCGTGGTGGATGATGATGAATTTGATTGGCAGGGAGACCGCCACATCTGTCGTTCGCTCGCGGAGTCGGTGATCTACGAGACGCATGTCCGCGGATTCACGCAGTCGCGTTCCAGTCACGTCGAACACCCCGGCACCTATTTGGGGATCATCGAGAAGATTCCTTACCTGGAGTCTCTTGGAGTAACGGCCATCGAACTGATGCCGGTTCACGAGTTTCCCATCCTCGATTGCCTTGGACAGAAGCCGGCTCGCCCGAATTACTGGGGCTACGACCCCATGGCGTTTTTCGCGCCCCATCGGGGCTATGCCGCCGGAACGACCGCCGGTTGCCAGGTCAACGAATTCAAACAGATGGTTCGTTCGCTTCACCAGGCGGGCATCGAGGTTATTCTCGACGTCGTATTCAACCACACCTGCGAAGGCAACCAGGACGGTCCGATCCTGAGTCTCAAGGGTCTGGAGAACCACGTCTACTACATGCTCAACGGCGACGGAGGGACCTACCGCAATTACACCGGCTGCGGTAACACGCTCAACGGAAACCACCCGATTGTCCGCGAGATGATCTTCCATTGTCTGCGGTACTGGGTCCACAACTATCACATCGACGGTTTCCGGTTCGATTTGGCGTCCATTCTCAGCCGCGACCGCAATGGCAATATCATTCCCAATCCACCGGTCGTCGAATCGATCGCCGAAGATCCTCTCCTGGCCGATACGAAGATTATCGCCGAGGCGTGGGACGCGGCCGGCGCCTACCAAGTGGGGACGTTCGCCAATCTCCGGTGGGCCGAATGGAATGGACGCTACCGGGACGACGTCCGCCGGTACTGGCGCGGCGACCCGCACATGGGGCCGTGCCTGGCGACGCGTCTGGCCGGTTCGAGCGATCTGTATCAGCCGGGTGGAAGACGCCCTTACCACAGCATCAATTTCGTTACGTCGCACGACGGATTCACGCTGAACGATCTCGTCAGCTACAATCACAAGCACAACGAGGCGAACGGCGAGGAGAACCGGGACGGCGATAACAACAACCATAGCTGCAACTACGGGGTCGAAGGCCCGACGCGCCGTAAGGCGGTTCAACAACTCCGGCTGCGGCATATCAAGAACTTGATCGCTACGTTGCTTCTGAGTCAGGGCGTCCCCATGATGCTGATGGGGGACGAATGCCGGCGGACACAGCGAGGCAACAATAACGCCTATTGCCAAGACAACGCGGTCAGTTGGTTTGACTGGCGGATGCCGAAGAGGAATAAGGGGCTCCGCCGCTTTTGCGGCGCGCTCATCAGATTCCGGATCAGCGAACCCACCGTCCGGCAGGAGAACTTTCTGACCGGAGAAAGCTGCCGCGACGACGCGATACCCGACGTCAGTTGGTTCAACGCGGAAGGGGGCCCGGTCGATTGGAGCAGCGGCGATTGCGGTATGTCGGTGCTCCTGGGGGCGGTTCCTCGCGCCAGTGCGGCGGAAAGGCGGAACCACCATGTTCTCGTCCTTTGTCACAGTGGTTGCGAGCCGAGAACGTTTACGATGCCGGAAATCGTCCGGAAGCTCCCTTTCCGGCTTTTCGTCGACACCGCGGCCACTTCCCCCCAGGATGTCTATCCAGATCTGGACGGCCCCGCGATGTCCCCGACCGGACTGGTCCACGTCGCCGCCAACTCAATGGTCGTCTTCGTCGCCGAGGATTCGGCATAGAAGAACTCGGCTCGGGACTTCACCGAACCGACCCGGGGACCGCGACGAGATCCGGCCGGACTACCGTTTCATCGCATCTACGTAGCGCTCACGAGGAACGGTTTTCCAGCCGGTCCTGAACCGCGACGATTTCGCCATCGAAACGATTTCGAGCGACTCGCGGTCGAGGACGAGCATTAGAAAAGACATCCATCCCGAACCTCGGAGCCAGTAGTGTGTTCCGGATTCGTGGAGTTTCCATCTCCCCCACCGCTCCAGATCGGGATACTCGCCGAGTATGCGAGCCAACCTCGCGTCATTCTTGCGGATCGGCGCCAAATCGCGGCAGGCCGAGCACCCGCCCCCCTCCAACTCCCCGGGATGCACCTCCATTTTGCAGCGAGAACAAGCCGTCGCCGCGTGCTTGATGATCTTCTCGCCGGAAACGGGACACGGCACCGTCGCGATTGGAAGGACCCGTTTGCCGGTAACCGCGCAGGTAATCAAATCTCCTTGAAGCGTTTTGGTGCCGGTTTCCTCGCACCTCGCGATCGCCTCGGCCGCCACGATCCGGCCGTCGTCGGTCGCCGCGACCCGAAAACTTCGAATTCCGGTGTGAGGACAGACGAACGGCGGCGGCGTCAGCAACCGGGCCCAATTCGAAAACGGGAGGTCGACCCCACGGCCTCCGATCGAAAAACGCAGTTTCCCTCTGGCGTATTTACACCAGATTACCGCGACTTCCACGTGCCGCGGCGGCTCGGCCAACGACCATTCCCGACGGGCCCAGCGGGTCGCCGACTCCAGCACGCGGGCCACCGTCGAAGAGGCGTCGATCGGCGGCCGCGCGAGTTGCTTCGTGCGCGTTAACCCGAGAGAATGCACCATCCCCGATTCGACTACGGTGCCATCCGCGTCGAAAAACGCCTCCTTGCTGGAATCCGAAAAACCGAACGTCACGCGGACGAACAAGCGGTCGTCCAAGCTGCAACCAGCCAGGCGCACCAACCCGTCTTGAATTGAATACGCGGGAAATAGCCGTTCGGCGATTTCGTGGACGCTCGTCGGTTGCTCGGCCGGAGCCAGTTGGGGATAACGTGTTGTCAGTTGGGTATCCACTTCCGGTTGTCGGGGCGCGGGAACGGGGCCACTTACAATCCCCACTATACCATATCGAACCGATGTCGAAAACATTTCCGGCTAAATAGGAGGAAAATGCTGATTTGTGCGGAAATGGTGAACAGTTCATCAGGTTTTTCCGCTGGCGATACCCTTAAATCGGAGGAAGTTATTTCTCGAGCGAGGGACTCACCAAATCAGTTTCCAGGCGAGGACGCCGATCCCCAATGGAATCACCCACCAAGCGAACCGGTGGAGAACCCCCTTATGAACCCAGCGAATCAGCCACGCCAGCGACCCGTATCCGACAAGGAAGCTGACGATTCCACCGAGAATAAGAAAACCCAGCGGCGTATGCGCCGCGCCTTCGCGGATCGCGTCGATCGTCTCCAGAAGGCCTGCGCCGGCAATGGCGGGAACCGCCAACAGAAACGAAAAGGTTGCTGCTTGGTCACGTTTCATGCCCGCACCCAAACCGGCAACGATGGTCGCTCCGGACCGGGAAATACCGGGGAGAATGGCGAAAGCCTGAAACGCCCCGATCACAAGGGCGCGCCCGTAGCCGATGGTCACGTATTCCCGCTCACCCGCCTGATGCCGGGACGACCACAACAAGAGGATCCCGGTGATCGGAAGGCAGATTCCGGCGGTGATCGGGCTTTCCAAGACTGGAATACCGTATTCCTTCAGTAGAATGCCCACCACGGCCGCTGGGATACTGCCGACGAGAATCAGGCCGACGGCTGAGCGGTCCTCTCTCAACAGGCGAATCAGGCTCGACCAGTAGAAGACGACTATAGCCGCGAGCGTCCCTACGTGCAATACGATGCCGACCGTGAGTTTTTCCTCAATCGGAATCCCGAAATGCTCGAAAAGGGCCTCGAAGACCACCAGATGGCCGGAAGAACTAACGGGCAGAAACTCGGTGACTCCTTGAATCACCGCGAGAGTGATAATGACAAGGGCATCGATCAGAGGCTGTTCCATGGAGAGACTCTTTCGGGACGCGTGAAGTGATTGACCAAGTATAGCTTTAACCGACTTTGCGCCAATGCTCCTCGTGTCGCCACTTTTGCAAACGCTTCATTTTCGCTATATTCCCGATTTTCGATCGAATCATGGTGTCTGGGTTTCCCGCAAAGCCGGTTTTTCTGGGGAAAAACGCGAAATAGGCATTCCCGGAATGGGGCCGTTTTAGTACCATCCGCGCCGTTTGCCACTTCTCTTCCATTCGAAGCGCACCATCGCGCGGTGACCGAACTATTCCTTATCCTTTTCCTTTGAAACCTCCCATGATTCGAACGTCCTTGTTGCATGGTGCGATTCTTGGCGCCGTTGGGCTCGTCAGTTTCGAATCGGCTTGCCTTTCGCAGGTGGAGTTCGCCGCCGCGGCGCCGGCCGACGAGCGCCCCTCGGCGGATGCGCCCGAACCGCGGGGTGCTCCCGGCGCAAAGACTCCCCGGTGGCGGCCCGTCCGCCGGAACCAAGGTCTTATCGAAATGGCCTCGGCCGAAATCGAGAAGATTCCGGCCCCCGAGGGAATCCGCATGACCCCGGGAAGGCCCGGTGAAGCATTCGAGCGGATTCCGCCGGAAGCGGTCTCCGCGGATATCGAGTCAATGTTCGACTTTGGCGGGTACGGCGCCGGGTGCGAGGGGGACACATGCGATTACATGGGCTCGGGGGTCTACGGATCGGGCGCGGGGTACTTCGGCCCCGGTTTCGGCCCCGACCATTACCATTGCGGACCGCTGTGTGGTCTGTATACCTGGATTCAAACGCGACCGTGGGGCTATTGGCTCCGGAATTTCCAGGTGTTCGGCGGCATACACGGGTTCAAAGGCCCCTTCGACCTGGGCCGCAACGGCAATTTCGGGTTCCACGAGGGGATCA
Organism: uncultured Planctomycetaceae bacterium; assembly: GCA_964520785.1. GTDB lineage: Bacteria > Planctomycetota > Planctomycetia > Pirellulales > Thermoguttaceae > CAZFQG01. The sequence continues at coordinate 27,404 of CAZFQG010000074.1, forward strand.
ATTTCGGCGCGCCCTTGGGTGATCCTTGGGGCGTGGGCTACCAGTTGGGCGTTCAAGGGGTCCACAGTAACTTCAGCGGTGACCACGTCTGGGAAGTCCGCGAGGGGGACCGCAACCAGGTCTTTTTCACGGGCGGCCTTTTTCGGAGAGCACGGCGCCAAGGATGGCAGTGGGGCGTCGTCTTCGACTTACTGAGGGATTCCTACTACGAAAAAGCGACACTCGGCCAGATTCGGAGCGAGACGACCTGGGTAACCGGTTACGGGTGGGACATCGGGTACTGGGGAGCCTACGGCACCAAGGAGGACGAGAACTCCTTCCATGCCGACGACTCGCTCATTCGGCAGATGATCAAGATCAACGACCTATTCGCCTTCTTCTATCGCAAGCATTTCAGCGGCGGGGGCGAGGGGCGACTATGGGCCGGCTTCACGGGACAGTCCGGCGCCCTCTTCGGCGGTGACATTCGGATTCCAATTGGAACCTCCTGGGCGCTGGAAAATGACATCCAG
>CAZFQG010000075.1:0-27484 GCA_964520785.1 uncultured Planctomycetaceae bacterium
AACGCGGCTCGATGATTGGAATACGCGTCGGCCGCGGCGACCACCTGCGCCTCCGCGACACCCATCGCGTCCCCCATCAGGTCGTGGCCGCGGTTGCCGACCCCGATCAGGCCGACGCCCGCCCGCTCCCCCGCGGAGACCCTTCCCTCCTTTCCCAGCACCGCACCGGGAACAAAAAAGGGAACCGCCGCCACCGAGGCGGCCGTTTTCAAGAACCGACGACGATTCGATCTGCGCACGACGAAATCCTCCAAAAAAACGGTAGCCAGGGGCTTTCCAACGCCATAGGGCTCGATCCATACGGCCCGTCCAACTCCATTTTACCGTGGCGGCCCACACTTGCCAGATTACCGCGGCGCCGAGAACCCTCCGTTCCGCCGAGGAGCCAACCGGGAAGGGGGAGATGCGCGCGTCTTCCAAGGTCGAAAGTCCATGCCAGTAAAAGAGAAAAACTGTTAGTTTTCAAAATGTGCTACTCGTGCGTTTCATTCCGGCCGCCGGCACTGCGTTAGTGCTGTGGTGGCGTGTCGTTAGCGGGGTTTTGCCTGAGAAGTTGCGGGGGCTGATGGCGACTTTGCCGATAATACGGATACGTCGGCGCGGTTCGTCGAGAGGAAAACACTCCCACTTCAGCGCCGTTCGCGATGGCGCGATCCGATTAAGATGACCCCGGACTTTTCGTTCGCGGCGAGGGAAATGGGATCACATTCGCCCCGGGGACTGGTACGAGCTACGTTTCAACGGCCCGGACGCGCGTGTTGCCGCGGCCGATTCATGACAGACTCTGATAGATTCTGATGCGCAGCGATAGAGAAGGAAATTGGACAATGGCCCTCGGAGCATCCAAACCGCCGGGAAAACGCTGGAGTGGAATGTTTATCGGCGCGTCGGCCATCTTTATCCTCGCCGGCACCACCCAAGGGGGGCTGCTTGGGCTGTGTCAATTGATCGCGAATTTCGACAATCCCGACGTCGGCGGGTACTGTGGTATCTCGCCGTGGGGTGGAGGATCCGTTTACGTTTGGGGGCCGGCGGACTATGGACTGGAATGGTACCGTTCGCGCCGCATTTCGGAGTTCGGCCTGGAGCGCAACTTCCGTGTACAGGAAGGAATAAACGAGCGGCTCTGGCAAGAAGCCCAACGGTCCTCCGCGGCTGCCGAGAGTCGTTCACGCGATTACCAACGGGACTGGATGCACCGGATGAACGGAACCGCGCCCGGTTGGGTGGTCCGTCCGACTCCGGAAGCCCGATTGGAGACCCGCGAGCCAATTCAGCGGATCGTGGCCGGCCGGATCGACTGGCAAAGCGGACAAATCCAGTGGCCGAACCTGCTCGCTTCCCCCGAATTCGCCGACCTGAGGGCTCGGATCGAGAGCCGGTTCGCTGGGTTCTGCGCGAATATACGAATTCAACCGGAAGATCGAACGCGGCTCCTCCAGTCGCTCGACGCGTTGCGCGAAGAATTGAAGGGCATAGGGAACCAGGTCGCGGCGCACCCGTTTCTGATTTCACTCCGGTTCCTCGACGATTTCGAAGAGGGTCTAAAGAATCCGCGATCCCGTCTCCCCAATGAGTAGCGCGGGCTTCCGAAGCCGGCGTACCGGTTTTCGAGGATCATCAAAGGGTCCCCATCCCCTATTCGCGCCTTTGCCGGGTGGTTTTCCAGCTTGGTGAACGCCGACGGCCCATGCTATTTCGTGCCATGCAGTCCACCCCGTCTTTCGGAAACCGTTGAGTCGACTTCGACGACGGGAATTCGGAGTCCGGGAAAGCGGATCGCGTCGACCGAGAGGGGACGGGCTCCCGCTCGGAGGATGGTCTCGCCACGAGGGTCTTTCAAGATCGCGTCGTCGGAGTGTCCCCTCAGAACAAGCATTCCGTTCTCCACGCGAAACTTGGCTGCCAAACGTGAGTAAGGAGCGAGGGCGAAGGCTCTTGGGACACTCTCGCTCCAATCCAGATCATAGGACAAGGCCATGGCCTCCAGGAACGCCCGCTGAGCGCTTCCTGGTCCCGCTTGAAAAAACCCGGTTGCCTCGATAAGTCGGCCGTCTTGGAACTTCGCGTAAGTCGTCGTAACATCGGCCAATCCGGAAATCGCGGCTCCATTCGGGTCGCGAACCAATGTCTGAAGGTCCAGGTTCCGCCACTGCCCGCAAAGCTGCGTTTCCCGTCTTCCGCCGTGCGATTCCGTTTGCACGGTTCCTTGAAATTCCGAAATGCCGAAGAGACTCATCCATTTCAGTCCCAGCCCCAATAGTTCACAAGAGATGGGTTGTTCGGCCGTTTGCAGGCCGAGAATCGTGGTCGGGGGATATCGCCTACGGTCTCGACGGAAAGACAACCGCAGGGGATTCCCGGCGGGATGCTCCGCGAGCTGAAAGTTCCAGTGCGTCTCGGATTGCTCGGGATCGGCTCCGATGATTCCGCGTACTTCCACCAACGGCAGGGTTTTTCCGTTCGCGAAGTGGATTCTCAACCGCTCGACGCTTACTCGGACGTGGAATTCGCCCGGTTGGACCTTCCTGGCCAAGAGCCTCTCGAAGAGTTCCTCGACGGCCTCGTATTCGGCCGCGTTGACGCTTGCCGAGGACGCGGTTAAAATGATATCCCCGTTCCATTGGGAATAGACGCGGACTTCGCCCGATTCCAAAATCAGCTTATCGGACTCCGGGCCGCGAATCTCCAGGTCCTCCAAAGTCATCAATCCCGGCTTTGGGTGGCGCACGGCCGCGAGCCGCGCGTTCATCCCCAGTAACCGGGAGAACCGGTGTTCGACGCTTCTCCGGTACGAGGGAGAATTCAGCGAAGCGACCCACGCGAGCACCAATACCGTCGGTACGACGCACAAAACCGCGAAACAGATCAGGCCGATTCGCCGTTGCGTGTTCTCATGGAGTTGGAACATGGTACGTTCTTCCGTGAACGAAGCCGGTTTTCACCGCGTCCCGAAGCGATCCGTTCAGGTCGGCTTTCCCGTTCGGCGCTTGTGAAAAAGCTCCCAGCGGTCGACGATCTCTTCGAGACTGTCGCCGCCGAATTTCTCGATGAGCGCCGCGGCGATAACGAACGCCGCGACGTTTTCCAGCACCACGCTTCCCGCGGCGACCGCGCACACGTCGCTACGTTCGTAGGAGGCTTGCTCGGGCTGCTTGGTATCCAGGTTGACCGAAGGGAGCGGCTGGCGCAAAGTGGAAATGGGCTTCAACGCCACGCGCAGGACCAGCGGCTGGGAGTTGGTCATGCCCGCCTCCATGCCTCCGGCGTTGTTCGATGCGCGTTCAAAACCGAGGGTCGGTGTCTTGACGTTTTCCGGATTGAAACCGATGGGATCGTGAACCTTGGATCCGGTCCGCCGGGTCACCTCGAAGCCGAGTCCGACCTCCACCCCCTTGACCGCCTGTACCGCCATCAGGGACTGAGCGAAGAGCCCGTCGAGTCTCCGGTCCCACTGGGTGTGCGTTCCGAGACCGAACGGCACTCCGACGGCGATGATCTCGACAATTCCGCCAACCGTGTCTCCGGCGTCGCGAACCTCGTCGATGAGTTTCTTCACTTGCGGGTCGAGCGTCGGAGCCCCGGAATAGATTTCACTTCGCCGGCGAAGCTCCAAAAGCGTATCGAAGTCGTCCGATTCCGGCGGCAGTTCCAACGGTCCGATCCTCTTCACGTATCCCATGACGCGGATTCCGACGGCGCCAAGCAGTTGTTTCGCCAGTGCCCCCACCGCCACGCGCGCGGCGGTCTCCCGGGCGCTGGCCCTTTCCAGGATGGCACGGATCGATCCGCCGTATTTCATCGAGCCGCTCAAGTCTCCGTGGCCGGGGCGGGGGCGGCGTAAGTCGTCCATCTTCTCGATCTTATAATCGTTATTGACGACCCACAGGGCGATCGGGCTTCCCAGGGTCTTCCCCCGCCAGATTCCGGTGAGAATCTCAACATGGTCCTGTTCCAGCTTTTGTCGCCCGCCGCGTCCGTATCCTCCCTGGCGGCGGCGCAATTCGGCGTCGATCGCGTCCGTGTCAATCTTCAGCCCCGCCGGAAAATGATCCACCAGCGCCAAAATCCCCTTACCGTGTGACTCCCCGGCCGTCATATAGCGCAACATCTGTCCGATCCTGTTCCTTGCTTCTTACTCGTTCCCTCGCCGTGAGGAAACCTCGAATCATGAAAGCTCATCTTTCCCAGTCAAACGCCGAAACGCCTCCACGTATTTTTCGCGCGTTTTCCCGACGACTTCGTCGGGGAGGCTCGGCGGCGGGCTGTTCCGGTCCCAGTCGGTCCCCAAAAGCCAGTCGCGGACATACTGCTTGTCGAACGAAGGCTGCGATTTCCCCGGCTCGTACAGGTCCGCGGGCCAGAAACGTGAACTATCCGGCGTCAGGACCTCGTCGATCAGGATCAGTCGCCCGTCCAGGAAACCCCACTCGAACTTGGTATCCGCGATCATAATACCTCGGGTCTTCGCGAACTCCCTGCCTTGCCGGAAGAGCGCAATGCTCCGGTTGCGCAGCTCCTCGGCAACCTCGCGTCCCACGATTTCGCTCATCCGCTCGAAGGAAATATTCTCATCATGTCCCTCTTCCGCCTTCGTCGCCGGCGTGAATATGGGCTCTTCCAGCTCGGAGCATTCTACCAGTCCCGACGGCAGGCCGATTCCGCAAACCGTGCCGTCTTGCTGATACTCCTTCCATCCGGACCCGACCAAATGCCCCCGAACGACGCATTCGATGGGGACCACTTGGGTTTTCCTTACCAGACTCGTCCGTCCGGCGAGTTCCCGGCGATCCGCCCCCTCCGGCAGTTCCATCGCGTCGACGTCGGTCGTGATCAGGTGATGTGCCTCATCGAGCTTCTCGAACCAGAATGCCGATATCTGCGTCAGAACACGGCCTTTGTCGGGAATCCCGCTCGGCAAGACCCAATCGAAAGCGCTGATGCGATCGGTGCTGACCAGGAGAAGCCGATCGCCCAGATCATAGACATCGCGGACTTTGCCGCGCTTCACGGGCACGTTCGGTATGTTCGTTCGCAGTACGACTGGTGATTCCATTGATCATTCCTCTTCGGTTAGGGATGGGGTGATCCTCGACGCTGGTGCCGTCGGATGTTTGTTGTTCTAAAGCAAGGCCGTGCTAAAATAGCGTTCCGCGCGGTCCGCCAGAACCGTGACGATATTGCCGTCGAGCGTTTCCGCCAGCCGCCGCGCGGCCCAGACATTCGCGCCGGAGGAGATTCCGCACAAATAGCCCAAATCGCGAGCAATCCGTCGCGTGGTTTCGATCGCGTCCTCGTCCGTCACCTCGATCACTTCGTCAACCAGAGCGATATCGAGCACGGCCGGAATAAACCCATCTCCGATTCCCTGGATTTGGTGCAAGCCGGGCTCATGCCCCAAGAGCGCGGACACGTTCTTGGGCTCGACGGCCACGATCCGACAGTTGGGCTTGTGTTCCTTCAAGAATCTCCCGACCCCCTGCAGCGTTCCGCCACTGCCAACCCCCGCGACGAAACAGTCGACTTCGCCACCGATTTGGCGCCACATCTCATGGGCCGTTTGCTCATAATGCGTTCTCGGGTTGTCGGGGTTTTCGAACTGCTGGGGCACGAAAACCCTGGGGTCCTCGGCGGCCATTTCGTTGACGACCCGAACCGCTCCGTCAAGGCTTTCCTCATCCGGCGTGAGAATCAGATCGGCTCCGAACGCGCGGATGATCTTCTTCCGCTCCTCACTCATTCCTTCCGGCATGACAATCCGAACACGGTAGCCTTTCAATCGTCCGATTAGCGCCAGTCCGATTCCGGTGTTCCCACTCGTCGGTTCACAAATGATCGTCTCCGGCGTAAGGCGACCATCCCGCTCCGCCCCTTCGAGCATAGCCAGGGCAACACGATCCTTGATGCTTCCACCCGGGTTCAAGAACTCAGCTTTCGCGAAGATTCTTTGTTTACCCAGTTGGACCAGCGGCGTATTGCCAATCAAATCAAGGACGTTATTCGCTCGCATGACGGTATCGGAAAGGTGCAACGATATCAAAAAAAGAAGAATAGGCGAACGCGGGTCAAAACGCAACCCGGCTTTGCCAAATCGCTGGACCGTTATCGACCCCCCGGGTATACTTAAAAAGGGGCGTCAGGTGAACGAACAATCCTTTCAATTTGCGAGATGGAGCACCCGGCAGTGGCTTCCATTGATTTGGCGATGCGAACCAAACGGCGGTCCTCCGGTTTTACGCTAGTTGAATTGTTGGTCGTCATCGCAATTATTGGAATTCTTATCGCTTTAATGTTACCTGCCGTTCAGGCTGCCCGCGAGGCCGCGCGACGGATGACTTGCAGCAACCAAATGCGTCAGATCGGCTTGGCGGTGATTAATTACGAAAACACGCACCGGTTCTACCCGCCCCCTTACACGACATCGCCGGAACATGGCATATTCATGTTCCTGCTCCCCTTTATGGAGGGAGATCCGGATATTATCGGCGAGTACGATTGGGCTAAGAGCTGGAAGAGCAATAAGGCGAACGACGGCGGTCAGTCCAATTTTAATCTGACGAGGCGACGAATCGAGGCCTTTATCTGCCCCTCCGCGATTCAGTCGCGGAATTGGTCGACCGACTACACGCCGACCACGCAAATCGCCTCCGGAGCCTATCAACCCCTGCTTTCGAAGGGGATCATCCGTCCTAGAGCCGACTGGACCGGGATCCTCCGCCCCGCCGACTCGGCGGGAAATCCTCCGCCAACCAGTACGCGGGACGTGGGGGACGGCTTGTCACAAACGTGGCTTTTCGCGGAGGATGCCGGACGTTACTTCATGTACCGGGGCGGTTTTCGCGTCCCGGAACAGACAAAGGCATACCGTTGGATGGCCGACAATATCTGGCTGAGCGTGAGTGACCCCTGCAACGGAAGTCAGCTCATCAATTGCCACAACGACGACGAAGTCTACAGTTTCCATCCCGGTGGAAGTCAGTTCCTGTACGGCGACGGGTCCGTCCATTTCCACGGTCAGGAACTGGAGGCGGATGTTTTCATCTCGCTTTTCACCCGCGCCGGCGGGGAGGTCGTCGGCGAACTCCCCAACTGATACCCCGCTGCTTTCGGCGAAGAAATGCACGAGCCATGGTCTCGTCGTTTGGCCGCCCGAGCGATTCGCCGGTATCGAAGCACCGCTTGCCAGGCTCGTTCGATTCCGTTAGAGTAAGCGAACTGGAGAAATTGTAAGGAGGCTTCCTACGGCGACGGATCGGCGCATGCCCCTCGAACCAACTACCGGTGACAATCTCGGCGAGACCGACTTTCCCGATGCGACTCAGTCGGTTCCGCCATCGCGTCGTCCGCTGCGGGAGCCTCAGACGGACTGTCTCGAAGGACTCAACCCCCGGCAGCGCGACGCGGTGACCCATGGAGACTCGCCCCTGTTGATCATCGCCGGGGCCGGTACCGGGAAGACGACGACCCTGGCCCATCGCGTCGCCTGGCTCGTCGCCAACGGAGCGGACCCCGGGAGGATACTCCTCCTCACATTCACGCGGCGCGCCGCCGCCGAAATGGTCCGCCGCGCGGAAACGGCCCTCGCCGGAAAGGGTGAAGGTACGTCAAACGCCCGGCGATCCCTTGCACTGGGGCGTGTTTGGGGGGGCACGTTTCACGCCGTCGCGACGCGTCTGTTACGGATGTACGCCAAGACGATGGACCTTGCCCCCGGTTTCACCATTCTCGATCGGTCCGATTCGGAGGATTTGATGAATGTTCTCCGGACCGAAACCAAGGTGGCCTCCAGCAAGAAACGGTTTCCGAACAAGGGGACCTGCGTCGACATCTACAGTCGGTGCGTGAATGCCAATGAACCCCTGAAAGAAGTCCTCAAGGACCGGTTCCCCTGGTGCGAGCAGTGGCACGAAGGACTCGCGGTCCTTTTCAGCGCCTACGTCGACCGCAAGGAGACGGACGCTACGTTCGACTACGACGAACTCCTTCTCTATTGGCAGGCGATGCTAGAGGACGATTCCACCGCCGGATCCGTCCGAGAGCGGTTCGACTACGTTCTCGTCGACGAATATCAAGACACCAACCCGCTCCAGGCGGCCGTCGTCCGGGGCCTTTGTCCCGAGGGGAAAGGGCTCACGGTCGTGGGGGACGACGCCCAGTCGATCTACTCTTTCCGCGCGGCGACCGTCCGCAATATCTTGGACTTTCCCAGCCACTTTCCCTCCGCCACTGTCGTTCGCCTCGAACAGAACTACCGCAGCACCGGTCCGATCCTTGCCGCGACGAATGACGTCATCCGTCTTTCGAAAGAACGCTTCGAAAAGGACCTCTTTTCCGTCCGCGAAGGGGGAGAGCCGCCGGAATTCGCCCGATGCGAGGACGAATCGGATCAGGCCGAAATCGTTATCGAGCGGATTCTCGCGCGGCGCGAGGCCGGCATCGACCTGCGCAGGCAGGCCGTCTTGTTCCGCGCGTCGCACCACTCGATGGCCCTGGAAGCGGAGCTGAATCGCCGCAAAATCCCCTACCGCAAGTACGGAGGCCTGAAGTTCGCCGAAACGGCCCACGTCAAGGACCTGCTCGCGTTTCTCAGACTGGCGGAAAACCCGAAAGACGTGCCGGCCGGGCTGCGAATCCTATGCCTCTTGCCGGGGATCGGAGCGAAAACCGCCTACACGCTGATGGAACTCGCGGCCCAGGCCGCTGGCTTCCGTTCTTGGGAAGACTGGAATCCGCCCAAAGCGACCGCGGCGGTCTGGAAACCATTCCGGGAGTTGATGGAATTCCTGGCCGCCGCGCAGCCGCTTTCCGCGCAAATCGGCCGCGTCCGCGAGTTCTACGCCCCCCTTCTGATGGAAAGGTATGATAGCCCCGAGCCGCGGAAGCGCGATCTGGAGCAGCTCGAAGCGATTGCCCTCCGGTATGGTTCACGGCAGGATATGCTCGCCGAGATGGCACTCGACCCGCCGCAGTGGACCGAGGATTTCGCCGGGCCCCCGATTCTCGATGACGACTATCTCATTCTCAGCACGATTCACTCGGCCAAGGGACTGGAGTGGAAGGCGGTCTACGTCATTCACGCCAGCGACGGCAATATCCCGTCCGACATGGCCACCAAGTCGTCCGAAGAGATCGACGAGGAATTGAGGCTTTTCTATGTTGCCCTCACCAGGGCCAAGGACCACCTCACCGTCTGCGCCCCGCTGCGTTACTATGCCCATCCCGGCGGGAAGAGCGACGTCCACGGTTACGCCCAGGTGACCCGATTCCTCCCCAAGGACGTTCTCCGCCACTTCCGACAAACGGTCGCGAAACGGTCCTCCCCGGGCGACACGCCCCACTCCCACATCAAGAGCCGACAAATCCGGGCCAAAACGAAGGAGCTTTGGGAATAGGGGAATCGGGGGAGAGAATCGCTCGCGCGGATGACCATGACCGAAAGCGAGAAACCGGAATGACTTCGGATGGCTTCGAGAGGCCGGTAAATCGAGCGAATTCGCGACAATCGTTTGCTTTGCCCGATTCGTGGTGACGGCTTGCTTCGGCGACTCGCGTCGGCTAGAGTAGAAGTCGGTTCAACTCAAGGGAAGCCCGATGGTTGCATTGAAGCAGTCGCCCCATCGGGGAATCGGTAGTGAGTGGACCAGCTCGGACCGGCAAATCACGGCTTTTTTTGGGAAGACCGAAATGAGATTCAGAAGCTTGTCGAGGGGGGGCCCGCGGAAAGTGTTGGGGCGAGCGGCGCGTCGACCGTTCATCGGACTTTGGTCCCGAAACGGCCTTGTGCCGACGGGAATTGGGGGGGTGTTCTTCGCGCTCCTCTTGATGCCCTTCGTGGCGGCGGAGGATTTGGGCCTGAAGCGGAACTGGGAGGTGTATCTCCTGCCCCATTCCCACGTTGACATCGGATATACCCATCTCCAGGCTGAGGTCGAACGCCGTCAATGGGGTATTCTGGAGGAAGCCATCGACCTGGCGCGGAAGACGGCGGACAACCCCGAGGGGTCGCGGTTCAAATGGAACGTCGAGGTCCTATGGGCGGTGGAAGGCTATTTGAAACAGGCCTCGCCAGAAAAGCGGGCCGAGTTTCTCGACGCCGTCCGCAAGGGATGGATCGGTATTGAAGGGCTCTATTGCCATCCCCTGGGAGGCCTTTGCCGAGACGAGGAGTTGATCCGCCACACCGACTTCGCCCAGCGGTTGCGGCGGGAGTATGGTTTTCCCATCAGCGCCGCGATGGCCACCGACGTCGCCGGATTCACTTGGGGAATAGTCCCTGTCCTGGCACAAAGCGGCATCCGCTATTTCTCGCTGGGTCCCAACAGCAGCCACCGGATCGGCTACACGCGAATCGCGTGGGACAACCGGCCCTTCTATTGGATGTCTCCCTGCGGTCGGCACCGCGTTTTGTGCTATCAGACCGGCAACAGCTATCATCCCGCGTTTCGGGACGCGGAGGGTTTCGTCAAGTACCTGCGACAGTATGAAAAGGAGAACCCCGACTATCCATACGAAATCCTGCATCTGAGGAACTGCACCGGCGACAACTCCGGGCCGGATGCTTCATTGCCGGACTGGGTCGCCGCGTGGAACGCCGATCACGAATTCCCCAAAGTGATCATCGCGACGACGGCCGAGTTTTTCGAGCGCTTCGAATCGCGCTACGGCGAGGACGTGCCCACGGCGCGCGGCGACTTCACGCCGTACTGGGAGGACGGCGCCGCCTCCTCCGCCTTCGAAACGGCCATGAACCGCGCCAGCGCCGAGCGGCTCATCCAGGCGGAGACGCTTTGGGCCCTGCTCCGGCCGGCGCCCTACCCGGACGGGGCATTCTACGACGCCTGGCGGAACGTCATCCTCTACAGCGAACACACGTGGGGCGGCCAGAGCTATGTACGCGGCGGCCGTTTTCCCCCCGGCAGCGATGGATACAAGGCTCAATGGGAGGTCAAGAGCGGCTTCGCGCGCCAGGCGGACGCACAGTCGCGGAAGCTTCTCGCCGAAGCCTTGGCCGGCCGCCGCCGCGACGACGAGCCGGTTCGGGCCGTCGAGGTAATGAACACTTGTTCCTGGCCAAGGACGGACCTCGTTCTCGTCCCGGCCGATTGGACGCTAGCCGGAGACCAAGTCCGCGATGCGGGCGACGCGGCGGTCGCGTCGCAGCGGCTGGCCTCCGGAGAACTGGCCTTTATCGCGAAGGACGTGCCCCCCTTCGGCTCCGCGAAATTCACGCTCCACCCCGGCGAAGCGCGTGCACAAGGGGCGGCGACGGGTACCGCGGAGGGGCTCGAAACACTGACGTTAAACGTCCTGTTCGACAAGACGACCGGGGCGATCGCGAGCCTCCGCTGGAAGCCGGCCGACTGGGAGTGCGTCGACGGTGATTCCGGAATCGGCCTGAACGATTACTTCCACGTCCAGGGAAGCGATCCCGCTGGCGCGGTCCGTAACGGTGCTCCGGTATTCCGCGTGGAAGACACGGGGCCCCTGGTGGCAACCGTGGTGATCGAGTCCGACGCGCCCGGATGCAACCAGCTCGTCCGCCGGGTCCGCGTCATCGACGGGCTCAACCGGGTGGAAATCGAAGATATCCTCGACAAGAAGGAAATCCCCCTGGAGGACCTGCTGAAGGATGAACCGGCGAAGGAGGGTTTTCATCTCGGGTTCGCGTTCAACGTTCCGGACCCGGAGGTACGGATCGATACGCCCTTGGCCGTGGTCCGCCCCGAAAAGGACCAACTGGAAGGGGCATGCAAGAACTGGTTTTCCGTCCAGCGGTTCGTGGATGTTTCCGGGAAGGACCGCGGAGTGACTTGGGTTTCGCTGGACGCGCCGATCATGTCGCTCGGCTCGATCGCGCGGCAGCCGGAGTCCACGCATTCGCTTAATGGGTGGTTGGAATCGATCGAGCCTTCGGCAACGCTTTTCGCCTTCCTCATGAACAATTACTGGACGACGAATTACCAGCACGACCAACCGGGTCCGAAGACTTTCCGTTTCGCAATTGCCCCGCACGGCGCATACGATCCGGTCGCCGCGGCGCGATTCGGTCGTGGGCAAAGCCAACCGTTGCTATTGCTTCCGATCGATCCCCAGACACCTCCGATGCGGCCGCTCCTCGGGGAGGTTCCCTCGGCGTTGGTCGTCACCGCGGTGAAGCCGGCCTACGAGGGGGACGCGGTGATCGTCAGACTGCATCACATCGGCGCAGAACCGGTCGAAATTGACTGCGCCTGGCTAAAACCGCTGGGAAACCGGCTTTGGGTGAGCGACCTGGGGGAGGAGGCGAAGACACGATTGGAGGGTCCTATCACGATACCGCCGGGCGGGATAGAGACGATGCGGATAGAGCCGGGAGAGGGGTTCTAGGCAGCGATTTCGGCGGCGCAATTCGTACAGAATGTGCAGTACCACTCTGCGGCACTGCGCATTCCCTCTTTTCGTGTGAATTCCCCCCATTGAAGGGGTAGCCCTGAAAAAGAAATGGATTCTACTATTGACTCAGCGAGATTCGGGTATATACTATCGATACATTGTTATCGATAGGGAGATACCGACATAGCCGTATCCCCGTTCGGTAATGAAGGATGCCATGAGCGACCAAAGACCAGCCACGTATCCCGTTCCGACCGTCCGACGCCTTCCTCTGTATTTGCGGGTACTCCGCCAAATGGAGGAGGAAAACCAGGAGACCGCCTCGTGCACGCGAATTGCCGAGGCGTTGGAATTGACCAGCATCCAAGTTCGAAAGGACCTCGCGATGACTGGTGCCGTCGGTCGGCCCAAGATTGGTTTCGAGGTGAGGCCCCTGATCACCGCGATCGAGAACTTCCTCGGGTGGAACAACACCAAGGAAGCCTTTCTGATCGGCGCCGGCGACCTGGGGTCGGCCCTTCTGAAGTATGAGGGTTTTTCGGAGTGCGGCCTGAACATCCTGGCCGGGTTCGACGTGGACGTCGAGAAGATCGGAACGGACATCGCGGGAAAACGCATCTTTCCGCTTGAGAAGTTGCAGGACCTAGCCCAGAGGATGCACATCCTGATCGGCGTCTTGACGGTACCGGGAGGCGCCGCGCAAGACACCGCCGATCTGATGGTGGAAGCCGGGATGCGGGCGATCTGGAACTTCACGCCGGCGAAACTTCGCGTTCCGTCCAGCGTGGTCGTCGAGGACATCCGTTTGAGTGCCAGCCTGGCCGTACTGACCCAGAAGCTGGCGAACGTGCTGAGCAACCATTTCAACCCGAGTCCCGTCCCCATTCAAAAGGAGTGATCGATGCCCGAGGCCGCCGTTGAGGAGATGCCTACGGCCGCGAGGCGGTTTACCAAGGTCTGCGAGATTCTAGACCGGTACGACCGCGACGCAGCCAGGCTGATCCCGATTCTTCAGGAAGTCCAGGAGGAATACCGTTACTTGCCCGCCGAAGTACTGGCGTTCGTGGCGAGTTCGTTGGACGTTCCCACCGCGAAGGTATTCGGAGTCGCGACGTTCTACTCGCACTTTGCGCTCTCTCCCAAGGGCAAGCACGCGATCCGGCTTTGCGACGGCACGGCGTGTCACGTCCGCGGTTCCATCGCGATCCTCGACGCACTCCGCGAACGGCTGCATCTGAGCGAGGCAAAAGAGACCACGGACGACATGCTATTCACCGTGGAGACGGTTTCCTGCCTGGGAGCCTGCGGACTGGCGCCGGTCATGGTCGTCGGCGACGAAGTCTACGGCCAGGTGACGCCCAAGAAGGCGGTCGAAATCGTCGACGAGATCGAAGCAAGGGAGGTGAAGGGATGATCAGTGGAATTCGCGACGACGTCGCTCTGCGCGACCCGACGACCGATGCAAAGGTCTATGCGCAAGCCCAGGGGGCGGTCCGGACTCGGGTCATCGTCTGCGCCGGAACCGGTTGCGTGGCGAGCGGGTCGCTTCAGGTCTATTCCCGGCTGCAAGAGCAATTGGAGGGAGCCGCGCTTCCGGTTGTTCTGGAGTTGGGCCGCGAAACGGTCGAAGAAAAGCGGAAACAGGCGGAAGATCGGGGGAATCTGATCCACCTCTCCAAGAGTGGTTGTCAGGGGTTCTGCCAAATGGGACCGCTGGTGACGATCGAACCCTACGGCATCCTCTACACCCGCGTACAGCCGGGGGACGTCGAGGAGATCGTCGAGCGGACGCTGCGGCGCGGTGAGATCGTCGCGCGTCTCCTCTATGTCGATCCGGCCACCCGCCGCGTCTGCGCCGGCGCCGCCGAAATCCCATTCTATGCGCAACAGTCGCGGACCGTCCTGGCCGCGTGCGGGCACATCGACCCTGAAGACATTTTAGAGTACATTCATCTGGGCGGATACGAGGCGGCCCGCCGCGCGTTCCGCGAATTGACGCCGAAAGGCATCTGTGAGGAAATGGCGGCCTCGGGTCTTCGAGGCCGAGGCGGCGGAGGTTTTCCCACCGGCAGAAAGTGGGAACTGACTCGTGCCGAAGCGAGCGAGAAAAAGTACGTCATCTGTAATGCCGACGAGGGAGACCCCGGCGCGTTCATGGACCGCAGCTTGATGGAAGGAAATCCCCACGCGGTCATCGAGGGCATGATGATCGCGGCCAGGGCCATCGGCGCCGACGAGGGATACTTCTACGTCCGCATGGAGTACCCCCTGGCCGTCAAACGGATCCGCAAGGCGGTCGCCGCGGCCGAGGAATACGGCCTGTTGGGTGAAGACGTCTTCGGGTCGGGATTGCGGCTGCGGCTGCACGTCATGGAGGGAGCCGGGGCATTTGTCTGCGGCGAGGAGACCGCGCTGATCGCCTCGATCGAGGGAAAACGCGGGATGCCCAACCCCAAACCTCCGTTTCCCGCGCAGAAAGGCCTTTGGGACAAGCCGA
This sequence comes from uncultured Planctomycetaceae bacterium, assembly GCA_964520785.1. Lineage (GTDB taxonomy): Bacteria > Planctomycetota > Planctomycetia > Pirellulales > Thermoguttaceae > CAZFQG01. The sequence goes on from CAZFQG010000075.1 coordinate 14,870, forward strand.
CCGTCATCAACAACGTGGAGACGCTGGCGACCGTCCCGCTGATCATCGGCGAAGGCGCCCCGCGATTCCGCGAGGCCGGCACGGAACGTTCGCCCGGGACGAAGACGTTCGCCCTCACGGGGCACGTCGTGAATACGGGGCTCATCGAGGTCCCCTTCGGCGCGACGCTCCGGCGGATCGTCAACGACATCGGCGGCGGCTGCGTCGACGAAAGCGGCAAGGTCGACCCGGAATCGCTCAAGGCGGTCCAGATCGGCGGACCCTCCGGCGGATGCCTCACTCCGGAGCACCTCGATATGCCGCTGGACTACGATTCGCTCCGCGGCGTCGGGGCGATGGTCGGTTCCGGCGGCCTCGTCGTCATGAACCAGGGGACCTGCATGGTCCAAATGGCACGCTTCTTCATGCAGTTCACGCAGAACGAATCGTGCGGGAAGTGCGTCCTCTGCCGGGAGGGAACGAAGCAGATGCTCGCGATGCTCGACGAAATCATCGCCGGGGAGGCGGCACCCGACGTCATCGACCGGCTCCGGGAAACGGCCGAAGCGGTAGGCCTGGGGTCGCTTTGCGGACTCGGAAAGACGGCGCCGAATCCGGTGCTCTCGGTGCTGGAACACTTCCTGCCGGAACTGGATGCCCACGTCTACCAGAAACGCTGCCCGGCCGGAAAGTGCAAGGCCCTTCTGTCGCCGCAGATCCTCGCCGAAAAGTGCAAAGGCTGCACCGTCTGCGCCAAGAAATGCCCCGTCGGCGCCATCTCCCGCCGGCGGAAAGAACCGCACGTCATCGACGTGGAAACGTGTATCCGATGCGGCGCGTGCGTCTCGGCCTGCCGCTTCGAGGCCATCGTCGGCGTCTAGCACTGTTCGTTCATCGCCGCGCTTCCGTCCCCGTTTCCAATTCGCCTCGGCAGTCGAGGTCCGCGCCCCCGCTCCGTGAAGGGAGAAAGAACCAATGGAACCAAATACGAACACACTTACCATCGACCGCAGACAAATCCCCATCGAAGGGGAAAGGAATATCCTGGAAGTGGCGCGGAAGGCCGGAATCGACATTCCCACCTTCTGCTACCACAGTGAACTGAGCATCTACGGCGCCTGCCGGCTCTGCCTGGTGGATGTCGAGGGGCTCGGCATCGTCGCCAGTTGTTCGACCGCGCCGATGCCCGGCATGATCGTCCGGACCCATACCGATACCATCCGGCGGATGCGGAAGGTCGCCCTGGAACTCCTCCTGGCCAGTCACGAACAGAATTGCGCCACCTGCGGAAAGAGCGCCGATTGCCGGCTGCAGGCCCTGGCGCGCCGGTTCGGCGTCAATGAGGTCCGCTACCGCAAGCTTTTCAAGGACGAGCCGCTCGATGTGAGCAGCCCGTCCGTTGTGCGCGATCCCAAGAAGTGCATCCTCTGCGGCGACTGCGTCCGCGCGTGCTGGGAGATCCAGGGCATCGGCGCCATCGACTTCCTGGGCCGCGGTTGCCGGACGCGGGTCGCTCCGGCGATGGACAAGAACCTGGCCGACGTGGAATGCGTCGGCTGCGGACTCTGCGCCGCCGTCTGTCCCACCGGGGCGCTGCTGCCAAAAAACCATACCCACGGACTATGGCGCGATTTGGACGATCCAAAGAAGAAGGTGGTCGTCCAGATCGCCCCGGCGGTCCGCGTGGCGATCGGGGAGATGTTCGGAATGAAACCCGGAAAGGTGGAGACGGGCCGGATCGCGGCCGCCCTGAAGGCGCTGGGTTGTGACCTTGTCTGCGACACCTCGTTCGCGGCCGACATGACGGTCCTCGAAGAGACCCGCGAGTTCCTCGACCGCAAGAAAAAAGGGGAACGCTTACCCCAGTTCACCTCGTGCTGTCCCGCGTGGGTTCGGTGCGCGGAGCAGTTCCGTCCGGAATTGCTGCCGAATCTCTCGAGTTGCCGCAGCCCCCAACAGATGTTCGGCTCGGTGGCGAAGCGGGTCTTGCCGGAGCAACTGAGCGTGCCGGAGGAAGACGTGGTCGTCGTGGCGATCATGCCCTGCACGGCAAAGAAGATGGAGGCCGGCCAGACGAAGTTCCGCAAGGACGGCGTTCCCGACGTCGACTATGTACTCACCACCGCGGAACTCGGCCGCATGATCCAGGAGGCCGGAATCGACTTCGCCGGCCTGGAGCCGGTTTCGCTCGACATGCCGCTCGGCTTCAAGAGCGGGGCCGGCGTCCTCTTCGGAACCTCGGGCGGCGTAACGGAAGCCGTTCTCCGGTACGCCGCCGAGGAAATAACCGGCCGCGCCCCCGATTCGGTGGAGTTCCTTGAGGTCCGGGGGGACGATGCGATTCGCGTCCGTGAGCTGCGGGTTGACGGGGTCACCCTCAGCGTGGCGATCGTCCATGGGCTCCGCCAGGCCGGCGAGCTCGCCCTGGAAATCCGCGAGGGAAAGGCGAATTACGATCTCGTGGAGGTGATGGCCTGTCCCGGTGGCTGCATCGGCGGCGCGGGCCAGCCGGTCGCCCACGACGCCGCGGTTCGCCGCAAACGGGCCGACGGTCTGTACCACGCCGATAAGATGCTCCAATTGCGGACGTCGCGTCAGAACCACCTTTTGAGGGAGTGCTACGAGGAGCACTTCGACGGCGGAGTTGGAGGCGCCGACGCCCACCGGTTGCTGCACACCGACTACCGCAGCCGAAAACGGCTTTGCGGCGAAGGGTTCGCGATTTGGGAGGAGGCGGCCGAACCGACGCTGCACGTTTCCGTATGCCTGGGCACGAGTTGCCTGGTCCGCGGTTCGCAAACCCTCCTGCGGAGACTGATCGAGTTCGCGGAAGAGGCCGAACTGGCCGACCGCGTACGGATCGAAGCGACCTTCTGCACGGAACGATGCGACCGCGGCCCCAATGTCCGAATTGGAGAACGCGTTTTCGAACGTTGCGATTTCGAAACCGCGAAAGAAGCCATTGAAGCGGCCCTGTCCGAGAAAGTGCCCGGGTGAAGTCCAATGCCGATGGATTCCAATACCGGGAATAAACCGAACGCGGTTGTCTTCACGAACAAGGCCCGATGCCGGGACTGCTACCGGTGCGTACGCGTTTGTCCCGTGAAGGCGATCCGCGTCGAGGGAGATCAGGCACACGTCGAAGAGGACCGCTGCATCGCCTGCGGGACGTGCGTCCGCGAATGCCCCCAAGGGGCGAAGGCCTTCCGGCGGGAAGTGGCGAGGGCCGAATCGCTGCTGGTCGGGGATGGCCGAGTCGCGTGCAGCGTCGCGCCGTCGGCCGCCGCGGTCTACGGCGCGGCTGGGATGACGAGGCTACCCTCCGCTCTACGGCAACTCGGTTTCGACGTCGTTTCCGAAACGGCCGTCGGCGCCGAACTGGTCGCCAAGGCCACCGCGGAACATGTACGGCGGCGGCCCGGGTCCCGGCATCTGTGCAGTTCCTGTCCCGCCGTGGTTCGTTACATCGAGCGCTACCGGCCGGAGTGCATCGGCGAGTTGGTTACGGTCATTTCACCCATGCTTGCCCACGCGGCACACCTCCGCGAAACGTTTGGGTATGATTTCGACGTCGTCTTCATCGGGCCATGCGTCGCGAAGAAGGCGGAGGCGGGCCGGTCGGCCGGAATCCACCGCGTAAACGCCGCGCTGACGTTTTCGGAACTGGACGAATGGTTCGAACTCGCCGGCATTGAACTCGATTCGTGCGAGGAAAGCGATTTCGACGACCCGTGCCATACCGACGCGCGGCTTTTCCCCATTGAAGGGGGTGCCGCCCTGACGTCCGGATGGTCTCCCGAGCTAACCTCGGGCGGGATTGTGGCACTCAGCGGCTTCGAAGAGATCCAACGTTATCTGGACGATGCCGGCCCGGGACGCCCCAACATCGTCGAGCCGCTCTTCTGCCCCGGCGGGTGCGTCGGCGGACCGGGAGTCGACCGCGAACAGGGCGTTTTTTCCCGCCGGGCGGAAGTGATTCGTTTCGCGCGGGCCGGAAAACGGCGCGGTGAGAGCGAGACCCGCCTGCGCGAGTCGCGGCCGGTCTCGTTGGAAACCCGGTTTCAGCCGAACTGGACCTGCCGGACGGAACGCTTCAGCGAGGAACAAATCCGCGAGGTTCTCGCAGCCACTGGAAAAGCGGCCGAAGAGGACCAACTCAATTGCGGCGCGTGCGGGTACCCTGGTTGCCGCGAAAAGGCGATCGCCGTATTGCGGGGACTCGCCCGGCCGGAGATGTGTATTCCCTACATGCGCCGTCTGGCGGAGGGCCGCGCCGACCACCTCATCGAGACGAGTCCGAACGGCATCGTCATTCTCGACGAAAAGCTTCGCATTCTGGGGATGAACCCGGCATTCCGCCGGTTTTTCCGTTGCGGGCCCGCCCTCATCGGCAAGCCGATCTCCACGTTGATCGACCCGGACCCCTTCGAACGCCTCATCGCCCAAGCGGAAACCTCGTACTCGGCGACCGTCGACTACTCGCGCTACGGGCTGGTGTGCCGGCTGATGATCCACCCCTTGCCGGGAGAGCGACGCTGGGCCGGGTTCTTCGTGGACATCACGGACAATCGGACGGACCGCCGCCGGCTGGAGAATCTCCGCGAACAGACCGTTTTGCAGGCGCGCGAGCTGCTCGAACAGCAAATCGCCATGGCCGAGACGATCGCCGGGGCGCTCGGCGAGAACACGGCCAGGGCCGAAAAACTGCTTCGCGAACTCGTTCGGCAAGCGGAGGCAAAAGGAGAAGTCCACCAACCCTGATCCCCCTTTCCCGGCAGCCGGCACCATGTCACCAAGACGCTATTTCCACGTCGAAGTCGAAATCGCCCAGTCGTCGAAGCACCCCGACTCGGCATGTGGCGATCTGGTCCGGTGCGAGCGGACCACGGATGGCACGACCCTGCTGTGCGCCGATGGAATCGGTTCCGGAATGCCCGCGCGAATCGCCGCCGGGATGCTCGCCGGGAGGGTGTTCGAGTCGTTCCGGCAGGGGTTCAGCCTGAGGGACGCCTTCTGCTGCGCCGCGTCCACTTTGCGGAGGTGGCGCGAACCGGGAAAGCCGTTCGTCGCGTTCAGCCTGGCACGAATCCGGACGGACGCGATGGCGACCGTCCTGACGTACGACGCGCCCCCGCCTCTTTACGCAACTCCCAGAGACGCCGTCGTTCTGGAAGGACGGCCTTTTCCCCTGGAAGGCGGCCTGGCAACGGAGAGCACCTGCTGTCTCGAACCGGGAGAGGGGCTCCTGCTTCTGTCCGATGGAATCACCCAGGCGGGATTAGGGGGAGAAATGCCCACCGGTTGGAAGGCGGAGGGAGTGGCCCGCTACGTCGCGGGGCTCGTCTCCGAAGGGACGAAGCTGAAGTCATTGCCGCGGCTCATCGAGCGCCGTGCCCGGATGATGTGCCAAGTCGGGGGTGACGATTACACGGCCGTTTTGGCCCTATGCCGCAAAGGGCGGATCGTCAATCTTCTCACCGGGCCCCCGCTGTGCCGCGAGGACGATGCCCGCGTCGTGAGCGAGTTTCTGAGTTCGGATGGCATCAAGATCGTCTGCGGCGGCGTAACGGCCGAGGTGGTCGCGCGCGAAATGCGCGAAGAGGTCGACATCGAGCGGCGCCCGGCCAGCGCGCTGGCCCCCCCTCGCTACAAGATCAAGGGAATAGACCTGGTCACGGAAGGCGCCGTCACGCTGAATCAGGTATCCAACCTCTGGGACGAAGACCTCGCCAATCTCGAAGCGAACAGCGGCGTCACCGATCTCTCCTTGCTGTTGCACGCGGCCGACCGCGTCAATCTGTTCGTCGGCGGGGCGGTCAACCGTTCGCACGAACACGTGGTATTCCGCCAACAGGGGATTCTCTCCCGAGAACAGGTCGTCTCGATGCTGGCGCAGCGCTTCCGCAGAGATGGAAAACTGGTCGTCGTTCGGCGAGTGTAGAAGGAGCCGGCTTTCCGCCCTCTACCAGTCGCAGCCGCCCGCTTCGATCCGGCGTCGTACCGCCTCGACGACGTGGGGGGGCAAGAACCTCGCAAGTCCTTCGTCGGAAGCCAGCGTGGCTATCTGTTTGATCAACGAACTCGATACGTGCGCCAATTCCCCATCCGCGATCAAGAAGAGGGTCTCGACTTCGGGACACAGCCGGCGGTTCGCCATCATCATCGTCAACTCGGCCGGAATGTCGGTAATCGGACGAACGCCGCGTATCATGATCCGCGCCCCGCATTCGCGCACGAAATTGACCGCCAGGCCGGAGAACGAGCGGACCTCGACGTTGTCCAGGTCCGCCACCGCCGTACGCATCAGATCGATCCGCTCCGCGGTGCTGAACATGGGACGCTTCTCGACGTTGATGCCGACCCCGATCAACACGTGGTCGAACAGAAGACTTGCCCGCTCGATAACGTTCAAGTGGCCGAGCGTGATTGGATCGAACGACCCGGGGTAGACGGCGATTCGAGGATTGCGTTGCGGCATGGTGGTGGGGGTCAAGGCCTTAAGTCGTCAGGCGGCGGATCGCGTGTCGCGGAGAGCCTCGACGGCACATGACGCGATTTGTTCGCGCGTCATCAAACGGAACCGCCCACACTCTCGATGGGTCGCCAGGTTCGCGAACACGATCGACCCCGCATGGAGGAGCCTGGGAGCAAAGGCATACGCGGCCGCTAAAGCGGTTAAATCCTCCGGGGTAGATGCGATTACCACATCCACCGGGGCGATAGAGTAAGCGATCCGGTTCAGAGTCGAGGCAGCGGAGCCGGGTACGAGCTGAATTCTCGCGCCGGTAGTCCTAAGGTTCCGATACGCGGTCTTGAGTGCGATTCCCGGCGACTCCGGGCCGTTGCGAGCCTCGAAGAGGTCGATTCCGGTGTATCGCAGTTCCTCGCGCGGCGTCCACCAGGACGCGATTTCGATCGTCCTCATCGCACGGATTCCGACTCCGATACCCAGTTCCAGAAAGACCCTGGGATGCAAGCGGTTGACCGCGCGGTAGAGCGAGCGGTCCGCCGCCGGCCGAGAAAAATAACGTAGGTGGAGGGATTTCCAAATCGATTGCGAAGACAAATCCGCCCTCCCGATGAAGCAAAGGGACTCCAAAACAACGGCCGAGCCGTGGTGCGGCTGACTACGACGATCTTAGGGATTCTTCTGGTTAGATCGGCTGACGGTGCCTCGGAGTTTAGCCGGAGTCGGCCGAATGGTCGGACGTCGTGGCCTCGCGCGACGCGACGAACACAGGCCTACTCCAGCGGCTCGGGTTTCGCGAAGTCCTCTTCCATGTCGTAGGGGAGAACCCAAGCCTTGTCCCCCTGTTTGTTGCAGAAATAAAGCCGCGAAATCGAAAACTTGTCCGCGTGACCGTCCGCCCAAAGGGCGTAGAAATCGTCCCGTCCGTTCACGACTGGGCGAACGTAGGAATGGTTTCTAGGGCTGTTCCGGGTGACTTCCCGGGTCTTCTTCCAGGTTTTGCCCGCGTCGGCGCTTTCCCAGACGGCGATTTCCCCACCCACACCCCACCGCTGGGGACCGCGTTCGGTCGGGCCGATAATTCGCCAAGTGCCGTCCTTCTCGACCCAGAGTGGTCCCGTGTCGTAGTTGTGCGTCGAGTTGGTCACTTCGTGAGATTTCCATTCGCCGCCGGTCCAATGAGCAACCTCCCAGGTCCGAGGGTCTCCCTGCGGCCCGGGGCGATGATCGGAGGAGGTGACGACGAGAATGACGGGATGTCCTTCATTGTCCAGCGTCACGGAATTCAAGTAGCAAAGGCGCCCCTCCGACTGGTAATCTCGGACGAGCGCCGGTGTCTGCGTGTCGACGAGTGGGGGTGAAAGAACCGTTCCGTCAACGGATTTCCACGTCCGGCCCATATCGGTGGTTTCCACGTAATACAGGTTCGTCCGAAGATCAACGACCCCTTTCGGGTGCATGTTGAACGCGGTGACGACTCGGTTTCCGTGCTGATGCGTGGTTTGATAATGACCACCCATGCCGGCCAGTTTTCGATCCTCTCCGCGCGTGCCGTCCTCGCGCAGGATATTCCAGTACAACTCGCGAACGCCGGTGTATTTCGTGAACAGTTCGAGTATGCCTTCGCCGGGAACCCAGTACGGTTGAGGATAGCAGACCTCACCCTCGTATATCAAATCGAACTCGTCGATGTCGAACGGCCGAACGCTACGATACACGAACCCCGGCCGGGTCCGCCCTCTTCCGGCGACGTACACCCACAAGTGTCCCTTTTCGTCCAATGCAACGCTCGAATTGTCGTGCGGGTCGTCGACCCCCCCTTTGTCGTGAACGATCACGGGGCGCGGAACCATACCGGTTTCGTGGTCATAGTAAGAGACCATATTGTAGAGGTAACGCTTCCCTTCCTTTGCTCCTCCGTAACAAAAAAACGTTTTTTTTGCCTCGGGCGCGTAGACAGCGATGGGAACATGCTTTGCCGTGTATGTCCCTAACCCCCCGGAATACTTATCGCCATAGGGCCAAAACCGCTTGGCGTCCGGTGTGTCCGAGTACTGTCCCAAGGTAAACCAAATCCCACGATATCCACTATCTTTTGGCTTTACACTTCTTTCTTCAGCGGGCGATCCAGTCGGGACGAGCCAAGCGAGTGTAATTATTGCAATGATGAGGATATTTCCAAAAACCTTCGTAAAGTCTGTCATGGAAGAGGCCTTCCGCGGGTTGGAGGGTGCGTTGCGCAGCAGGTGACCCGAGGCATTAGGACGTCTGCGGGCGACCGGTGACCGAGCATTATATCAAAACTAGCTCGAAGATACATCGTGCGAGGCGTATTTTTTTCGACTGCGGTGTTTCATATCCGATTGGGTCTCGCTAGACGTGACCTATATTTTCCGAGAAGTTCTGGAGCGTTTTTTCGGAATAGGCTTTGTTCCGGAAGAACAATCCCGGTTTCAGGAGCACCAAAAAACGCTTTTGCAGACGGCGAGCACGCAGCCTCATTCCACCGCGAGCGCGACGAATCGAGGCGCACGAGCCGCCCTTCGGATCCCAAATGAATGTGCGGAAAACCCCATCTTGGGGAAATCGAACAAGACTGCTCTTCAGTTCGGCGACCGGCTTTGTCGCCGGCGTGGTCGTTGTCGTGCTCATTTCCAATTGGTTTGTCGTGGGTGTTCTTGCGTTGGGGCTATCCCTTTGCCTCTGGGCCGCGCTGGCTCGCGCCGCCTGCCGCTCGAATGGAGGGAATGCATCCGCGGAGATAAGAGTGCCTCCCGAAAATCGGAGGAGGAGCGGAGTAGTTCCCGAGTCCGTCGCGATTCTAGATGAATTGCCTCTGGGGATCGCGATGATCCGGTTGGAGGACGGAACAGGTTACGGTAACCGCGCATTCGTCGATTGGCTTGGATACACAGTCGAAGAACTCTCCACCATGGGTGGGATTCTTGGAGCAGTGGTCGACAAGCATCAGGCGGAAGAGATGGCGGCGATGTCGCGCCGCGGCGGGCTCTGGGTCGGTGAAGTCGAGTTCCACGAGGCGAGCGGTCAGGTGCGCAAGATGCAAACGCGATTCTGCGAAACGACCCGCGAAGGGTCGCGAGCCAAGACGCAGTTCGTTCTCTTGTCGGAGGAGAGTGAGGCACGCGCGCTCGCGGACCAAATTGAGCGGTTGCGAAGCGGACTGCGCGCCGCCGAACGGAGCGAAACGGCCGGAGTAATCACGCGAGGGGTGATGCACGAGTTCAACAATACACTGCAGACGATTTGCGGATTCACGCGGCTTGCCATGGAGGGAATGAGAAAGACGGACCGGGGTTACCAAGACCTGCGGACGGTCTGCCAAGCCGTCGAGCGAGCCTCGCTGCTGACGCGACAGCTTCAAGCGACCGCCAGCCGCGGTTCGGTGCGGCTGATGGAGATCGACGTCAATGAACTGATTCGTGATCATGTCAAGATCACCTCGCCGCTCGTCGGTGAACGAATCGAAGTCACGCTTGATCTGTCTCCTGACGTGGGTATCCTGCGTGTGGATCCGGCTGACCTGGAACAGGCTCTGCTGGCGCTGAGTCTAAGCGCGCGCGACGCCATGCCGGAAGGCGGCGAGATGATCATCCGGTCGCGTCAAGTCGAGTTCGAGTCCGGCGATCTGATCGACGTCAAGGGGGCGAAACCGGGATGGTACACCGAGATCAGTGTCCGCGACGACGGTCCCGGCATGGACGCCGAAACCCTCGCAAAGGCATGCCGCGAGCGTTGTCCTGTGGACCCGGATCAACCACGGGTCGGATTCGGCTTGCCGGTCGTGGAAAGGGCGATTGCGCGGTACGGCGGCTTTATGAGGGTGTCGAGTGGGCCTAGCGGAGACACTACCGTCCAGCTCTGGTACCCCGCCCCCCGGGAGGCTGACGCGCCGCTATCCTCAGACGCCCACGTTCGAGGGGATGATTGTATTCTCGTCGCCGAGGACGACGGGTTGTTGCTTGACCTGGCGCGGAGGATCCTGCGGGAGGCCGGCTACGACGTCATCGCCGCGCACGACGGAGAGGAAGCCATTCGGCTTTTCGAGGAAAACAAAGACCGTATCTCGCTCGTAATCAGCGACGTGGTCATGCCGAAACGGACCGGTTTTGAGGTCTACGATCGGGTTATCGAGCTGAAGCCCGAGTGCAAGGTCGTTTTCGTCAGTGGCTACGACCCCATCACCAGCCACGTCGGCTTCATAAGTCAGCGTTCCCTTCCCTTATTGACAAAACCATTTCGTCCCCAAGATTTGCTGCTGGCGATCCGCCAGGTCATGCACGGAGAACCCACATGGTCCGCGATCTAGAAACAGTAGTTTCCCGGAAAAAACCTCGGCGAGAGACCGTTCGAGTCCTCGTCGTGGATGATGAACCCTACGTGCGGAAACTCATTGCGCGATGGCTGCAAGGGGACGGCTACACCGTCGTCGAGGCGGACGGCCCCGAGGCCGCTCGGTCAAAGTTGCAGCGCGAGGAATACGATCTGGTGACGCTCGACATTACCATGCCGGGAGAACTGGGAACCGAGATTCTTCAGGACGTCTCGAACAAGTTTCCCGACACGGCGGTGATCATGATTACCGGCGTAGGGAAGACGAAACTCGCGATCGAGTCACTCAATAGGGGCGCATGGGCGTACCTATCCAAGCCGGTGGAGAGGGATGAACTCCGTTTTCACGTGAGAAACGCGTTGGAAAGACGGTTCTTGCGTTTGGAGGCGAGAGACTACACCAGCTTGCTCGAAACGCGGGTCCAAGCCCAGACCAGGGAAATCGAGACGGTTCATCGCGAAATAATTCTCCGGCTCATGGCGGCGGCGCACGGCCGTGATGGAGAGACCGGTGCCCACGTCCGCAGGACCGGTCTCTACAGCCGCATTCTGGCGAAGTCGCTCGGTTGGTCCGAATCGGACCTGGACCGAATTGCTCTGGCCGCCACGATGCATGACATCGGAAAAATCGCGATTCCCGACGCGATCTTGCACAAGCAGGGACGGCTGACGCGCGAGGAGTTCGATATCATGAAGAAACACACCGTTCTCGGCGCCAGAATGCTCGCCGGCTCCGAGGTACCGGTGATTAAGATGGCGCACGATATCGCGCTGTATCACCATGAGATGTGGAATGGTCAAGGTTATCCGCTGGGGCTTTCCGGGGAAGCGATTCCGGAGTCCGCGCGAATCGTCGCGGTGATCGACGTGTACGACGCGCTTTCACATGACCGGCCGTATCGGCCCAAGTTCGCGGAGGACGACGTCATCGACATGATGCAGCGTGGAATGAGCGTTCAGTTCGATCCCTGTATATTGCCGTGCTTCTTCGCCGCGCTCACCGAAATGCACGACTTGGCGGAGAGCATTCCGGACGAGGTATGGCAGGAACAACACGGGCTTCCCATGGATGAGTTGTTGATGGGGCTCGAGCTCGCGGTGGAGGAACGGTGCTGTTGAATCCCGCCGGCTTCGGAGCATGAGGCTTTCCCTGATATGAAAAAGGCTGCCTGTTTTAGCGCCCTCGTCGCGGACGATGAACGAATCTCGCGCAACGTCGTCATCCGCGCACTCAGACGCGAGGGGTTCGTTTGCGTCGGAGTTCAAGATGGGCACGAGGCGTTTCAACGGGCCCGCGAGGAACGGTTTGACGCGGTCGTGCTCGACTTGGTCCTGGCCGGGATCAGTGGCCCGGCCCTCATCGTGAAACTACTCGAACTCCCATATCGGCCCGCCCTGGTAGTCTTGACGGCGTTGCAATCTCCGGAGTTGGCCAAGGAGCTTATCCGCCAGGGCATAGACTACTTCGAGGGAAAACCGGCGAAGATGGACCTCTTGGCGGCGAAAGTCCGCGCGCTCGTCGAAAAGCGGACAAAGCGAAAGTACGCGGCGTCCGACGATTGTCTACGCTCGGATCTCGCATGCGTCACGACGAATGAATAACTATCGCATTTATTGTCGCAGGCCGACCTAGTTCCATTTCGGCAGATGGTGGTCGAACTGGCTCGTCACATCTCCCCCTCTCTGTTTCCACCACCAGAGTTTAGGCGGCCGGGGCATACGAACCTCCCTTGTCCGTCGGGCGTCCTTAGCATATAGTGATTGAGTTGGAACCAATATCACCTAGTTTAGTGACCGACAGGGGGCTAAGAGCGAAA
>CAZFQG010000076.1:0-27299 GCA_964520785.1 uncultured Planctomycetaceae bacterium
TCAATCGACACTCTCCTGCACTCCATCTCGCACGATCCGGCCCTGCTCGTTTCTCGCGACGCCGCCGCGAGTCGCAAGGCGCTCCCCTGCGAACACGTCCCCTGGGAGTTCATGACCCATACCTGCCTGGGGCCCGGCAACTTCACCGACCAGGACGTTCGCGAGGCGGCGAGGGCCTATACGGGCTGGTTCGTCCTCATGGGAAAGGAGCGGTTCATCCCCCGCGAACATGACGAGGGAGAAAAGTGCATCCTTGGCGAGACGGGGAACTTTGGGGAAGAGGAAGTGATCCGGCTTCTGCTCAAGCAGCCGGCGACGCCGCGGCGTTTGGTTCGGAAGTTGTACGGCGCGTTCATCTCCGAGACGGACGAACCGAGCGACGCGCTTATCGCGCCGCTGGCCGAATCGTTCGGCAAGGATTACGACATTACAGCCCTCGTGGAGCGGATGCTCCGGTCGAATCTCTTCTTTTCCCCCTTCGCCTACCGCCGCCGGATCAAGAGCCCCGTGGAATTCGCCCTGGGGATTGTGGCGGCGATGGAGACGCCCGTCTCCGCCGTCCGATTGGGGCAGGAACTCGCCGCCTTGGGCCAGAACGTGTACGAGCCGCCCACCTCCGCCGGTTGGCCCGGAGGGAGCTCGTGGATCAACGACGCCGCGTCCCTTGGCCGCGTCAATCTGGCCTTCGCGCTGCTCGCGGCGGGGCAAGCCGGCGAAGGGAAGCCGGACCCGGCGGCCATTGCCAAGAAATACGGTTTCGGCGAAGGCGAACCGGCTGCGCGGTTCCTGGTCGACCTTTTTCTGCAGGGGGATCTCGACCCGGCGGCCCTTCAGGCGGTGCTCGAGATCGATCCCGGCGACCCGGCGACCGCGCCGCGGAGAACGGCTCACCTCGTGGCCGCGCTGCCGGAGTTCCAATTGGCCTGAGATCATTTCACCCTTTGGGAGAACCGACATGTCCACGACACGACGCACGTTTTTGAAGACCTCCCTGGGCGCCGCGGCCCTGGCATCGCTGGGACGCTGCCCGAGGGGCCTCGCCGCGACGGACCCTACCGGCCAAGACCCGGCCGACACGGTTCTCGTCGTCGTCGAACTCGCCGGCGGGAACGACGGGCTCAATACGGTCGTCCCGTTCGAAAACGACATCTACGCGCGGAGCCGCACGAGCTTGCGGCTTTCGAAGAAAGACGTGCTTCCCATCAACGACGAGTTGGGGTTCCATCCGGCGCTTGCGGGACTGCGCCGCCTTTTTGACGAAGGCCATCTGAGCGTGGTTCAGGGGGTCGGCTATCCGAACCCCGAAGGGGGGCATGACGAGGCCGTGCTCGACTGGCACTCGGGTCTGCCCCACCAGACGAATCGCCAGACCGGCTGGATCGGCAGGGCGCTCGACGCCATGGACCCGCACGGTGGCACCGCCGCGTCGGCCGTGGTCGTCGGCCAGGCCTCGCGGCCCTTCTGCGTTGCCGCGCGGAGGGCGATCGTCCCTTTGGTCCGTACGCCGCAAGACCTGACGCTGCAACCGGCCGGCAGCGCGGATGCGGCCGCCGGGCACCGCCGCCGCCTGGTGGAGGCGGCCGGGACCGCCGGCGGCGAATCGGGCAATCCACTGCTGGACCACGTTCGAAAGAGCCGGCGCGCGGCCTGTGCCTCGGCGGCGAGAATCGAGGAGGTGCTCCACGACAAGCAGGCGTCGGGAGACTACCCGCGGCTGCATCTGGCCGATCAGCTTCGCACGGTCTCGCAACTGATCCGGGCCGATATCGGCATCCGGGTCTTCCGCACCGGCTTCGGCGGCGGAATCGGGGGCTTCGACAACCACGCCAATCAGCGCGACAACCACGCGTCGCTGTTGCGGCACCTGTCCGAATCGGTCGCCGCGTTCATCGACGACCTTGCGAGGCAGAATCTGCTCGACCGGGTCGTACTGATGACCTTCTCCGAATTCGGCCGGACCGTGGCGGAGAACGGCCGCAAGGGGACCGACCACGCCTCCGCCGCCCCGGTCTTTCTCGCCGGAGGCCGGCTCAAAGGGGACATTATCGGCGACCACCCCAGCCTCACCGAGTTGGAAAACGGCGGCCCCACGCATCACACCGATTTCCGCCGTCTCTACGCGACGGTCCTGGAAGCCTGGCTGGGATTCGATGCGAGGGCCGCGGTGGGAGAGGGGTTTGAGCCGCTGGAGGTGTTTGAGGGGTAAAGCCTATGCAGTGCGCCGTTTTCGGAATCTCGGGATTTACTTGCTTGCAGGACCCCGCCGTCCTTCGTGCATTCCTCCCCATGCTCGATGCAGAGCTTTGACCTTGATGGGTGTTCGTCATCCGCAGCAGAGTTCAGGCATGGTTTCGTCTGTAGAATAGAAAACACCCCGATCCAATCCAAAACGTGCGATCCAAGGCTCCCGGTCAACCAAGACAATCCCCAAGAAAGCCAGTCCGAAAGGAACATTTTTCATAACGGGTTTCGTACAAAACGTGTTACAAACGTTGGTACGAAAAAGTGGTACGAGCGAGTTTCCGCAAGTGCTTGCGAGATAAGGACTTAAAATATCCCCGACAGGATTCGAACCTGTAACCTTCGGCTCCGGAGGCCGACGCGCTATCCGATTGTGCTACGGGGACTTACTGAAGTTGGTGACGGTAGTATCCGACTGCGGTCGTGAATACGCTAATTCTAGACGGGCGGCCGCCAGGCAGCAAGATCAAATCGCACAATCCCCCCGAAAGAGGTGTTCATGACGGAGTGCATTGGACGATGGACCGAGTCATCGAGTGTGTGAACGCGACGGCGGCTTGATCGCGGCAGAGGTCTTCTGGGGAAACGGGCACTACTCACCGACCTGGCGACTTGGACGAAGAATCACGTCCGCGCGGACGGCACCATCTTCCATCTCCCGGCATGGCCCGCGCCGATTTCACTCGCGGGTCTTCCGACTCTTCCAATTCAAGCCGCGTTCTCAGGCTTAGTTCGTCCAGGTCCGCTCGATGAACGACGTGTCGAGTTGGGCCTGCTGGAACGCGGAATGGGCTAGAATCTCGCGCTGTAGGGGAATCGTTGTCTTGATCCCTTCGATATGGAATTCATCCAACGCGCGAAGTGCCCGGCGGATTGCTTCATCGCGAGTGGGCGCGTGGACGATGAGTTTGCCGATCATGGAGTCATAGTAGGGGGAGACCTCGTAACCCGCGTGGACGTGCGAGTCGAAACGGACGCCCAGTCCGCCGGGAATGATGAGCTTCTCGATTTTGCCCGGCGTGGGGCGGAAACCGTGTCGGGGGTCTTCCGCGTTGATGCGACACTCGATGGCGGTTCCCTGAGAAACGATTTCCTCCTGCTGCCAAGGAAGCCGTTCGCCGGCGGCGACGCGGATTTGGGCCTGAATGAGGTCAATTCCGGTAACCATCTCCGTGACGGGATGCTCGACCTGAATCCGCGCGTTCAACTCGATGAAGTAGAAGTGCCCCTCCCGATCGACGATGAACTCGATCGTCCCGGCGTTCGTGTATTCGGCCGCCTTGACCAGGCGGACGGCCGCTTCGCACATCGCCTGCCGCGTTTCCGGAGCCAACCGCGGGGCGGGGCTCTCTTCAATGAGCTTCTGGTGCCGGCGCTGCATGGAGCAGTCACGCTCCCACAAATGGACGACGTTTCCATGCTGATCGGCGATGATCTGTACTTCGACATGTCTGGGGTGTTCGATGAATTTCTCGATGTAAAGGTCGCCACACCCGAACGCGGCCTCGGCCTCCGCCTTCGCCTGCGAGATCGCGGACTTGAGCGCCAAGTCGTTTGCCGCGATTCGCATTCCCCGGCCTCCCCCACCGGCCGACGCCTTAATCAAGACGGGGAACCCGAATTCCCGCGCGACGGCGACGGCTTCGTTCTCGTCCTTCACCAGCCCCTCGCTTCCGGGGACGGTGGGGACGCCCGCCTCTTTGGCAAGTCCGCGAGCGGCGTTCTTATTTCCCAGCAGGTCCATGGCCTCCTTGGTGGGGCCGACGAACTCGATGTTACAGCTACGGCAGACGTCCGCGAAGTGCGAGTTTTCGGCCAGAAAGCCGTAGCCAGGGTGAATCGCCTGGACGTTCCCGATTTCGGCGGCGCTGATGACGCGGTCGATCCGCAGATAACTGTCAGACGCCTTGGGCGGACCGATGCAATAGGCCTCGTCGGCAAGTTCCAAATAGGCGGCTCCCCGATCCGCCTCGCTGTAAACCGCCACCGTCTCGATATCCATTTCACGGCACGCCCGGAGCACCCGCAAGGCGATCTCACCCCGATTCGCTACGAGAATTCGTTGAAACATGATTTAGCATCCGGAAAGAGATAAGAGAAAGGTAGTGGAACCGACATCATGCCGCCGTGTCGACGCGGAAGAGCGGTTGGCCGAATTCGACCGGACTTCCGTTTTCCACCAAAACCGTAGTGATCTTTCCGGAAAGTTCTGCCGGAATTTCGTTGAACACTTTCATCGCTTCGATGATGCAGACGACCGTGTCAGGTCCGACATGGTCTCCCACCTTAACGAAGGTCGGTGCATCTGGATCGGGAGAGGAATAGAACGTCCCGACGATTGGGCTTCTAATCACGGCCTCGTTGCCCCCAGGCACGGATGACTCCACCGGCCCTGATGTCCGTGGCGCCGAAGCGGGCTTCTCCGCGGTGGGAACCGCCGCCGGAGGTGGCAATTCCGGCATGGTAATCACGGGGCTAACAGCCGGATTCCCCCCACGGCGCAATTGTATCCGCATGTTCTCCTGGCGTAAGTCCATTTCGCTCAGGTCGTGCTCCTTCATCAGCTCAACCAGACGGCGAATCTTGCGAACGTCAAAAATATCCTGCTGGGACGGAGGACCGGCCATATTCCTTTTACTCCACTACACGATCTAACGTGAATTGCTGGCTAACGTGAATTGCTGGTTCCTTAAGTATCGGCAAACGTTAGACGTTTACGACGGCGTCTTCGAGTTCCTTCGGCACACTTGTGAGCACCTCGCACCCGTCACGTGTTACCAGAATGTCATCCTCAATCCGAATTCCCCCCCAATTCGGGAGGTATATGCCTGGCTCGACCGTGACGATCATCCCCGGCTTCAAGAGCGTTTTCACACCCTTCGCCAGACGTGGACCCTCGTGGACATGAAGGCCGAGTCCATGCCCGAGCCCGTGTCCGAAGTATTTTCCATATCCTGCATTTTCGATGATGTTCCTCGCAACGCTGTCGACGTCCTCGCATGTCCTTCCCGGCCGGACGGCGTCGATCGCACTAAGCTGCGCCTCCAGCACAATTCGGTATATCTTCTCCAATTTTGGCGATAGTCTACCGGTAACCAACACGCGAGTCAAGTCACTTCGGTAGAGGTTTTCGTTAGCCCCCCAATCGATGAGGAGCAGTTCAGCCGAACCGACTGTCCGGTCCGAAAGCGTCGCATGTGGGAGGGCGGCTCTCGCTCCCACCGCTACGATACTGGGAAACGCGCACCCCTTGGCCCCAAAGAGCCGCATCTGGTATTCCAGCTCGTTCGCGATTTGTTTCTCCGTCTGGCACGCGCGAAGTCCCGCGCGGATCACGGCAAATCCGCTCTCTGCCTGCCGAATGGCTTCTCGGGTCCTCTCGATTTCGTCTTTATCCTTCGTCAGACGCAGATTCTCGATCAGCCCGCAGACCGGAATCAACTCAAGGTCGGGGATTTCCTTGAGAATAATACCGCGGAGATGAAGCGACATCGAAGCGGCCTCGACGGCGATTCGCGTCTGGCGGGTCTTGCGGAGCAAACGCTTCAGCAGGGAGACGAGAGAAACGCCCGGTTTTCGAATCGCGGCGGAAAGTCCCGGGCACTCTTCGTTGATCTGGATCGTATAACGCGGGTCGCTCAGTAGGACCGAGTCTTTCTCGCGGAGGAGCAGGTAACTGTCGTCTCCGGTGAAGCCGGTCAGGTATGTCACGTTCGCAAAATCGGTGACCAACATGGCGTCGGCCCCCTGCTTTCTCACGGCGGAAAACAGTCTCCGGCGGCGCTTCGCATAACGAGCCATGATCGGCTCCTCCTTCTTCGTTTCGTCTTCTCGCGACCTGGGATTCCTACACTGGTTATCCCATCTTGCCTTGCCCACCTTCCGGCTGACAGACGATCGCTACATGGGTACAATGAAACACTCAGACCAGAACATCGCGTTATTGGACTCCGCCCCATTTAGGGGTGGGCCATGTTATTTCATGAGACCGTCATATATTACCGAATCAGCGGAATCCGGACAGCCGGCCCATCGAACGAGGGGTCATGCAGAAAAAGCCATGGACAATCCTACCATACTGGACGCTATTCCTCACCGCGACCCGTTTTTGTTCGTGGACGCAATCGAACACTGGGATGAATCAACAATTATCTGTACGAAGACGTTTTCCGGCACGGAGGCATTCTTCGGCGGCCATTACCCGGGATTTCCGCTTGTTCCGGGGGTTGTTCTCTGCGAGGCGGCGATGCAGGCCGGAGCCATTCTGCTTTCGAAGTACTTGAAGGACGCCGAGGGGAAGGTCCCGGTCGCGACGCGGATGAACGACGTCCGCTTCAAGCGGATGGTCCATCCCGGCGAGACGCTCCGCATGGAGGTGCAACTCGTCGAGAAGGTCGCTTCCGCGTTCTTCCTCGGAGCGAAGGTGAGCGTCGACGGCAAGGTGGCGGTTCGGTTCGAGTTTGCCTGCACGGCAGCGGAGACTACCGGCATGAAGGCGCAATGATGGATGGTACGCCGCGAACATTCAGTCTCGGGGTAAAGCGATACCCCCGGGGTGAGGGCAGCGAATGGCAAGACAGCCCAAAGTAACGCGACAGGCCCCTTCCTCGCTTTTTTTCGGTCTGTTCAATTGCGGGCGGGGGTATCTTTTGGGAGGTTACTCTTCCAATCGCGAGCTCTCGCTTTCGCCACATGAACGGCATTCTCGGCCGGGCTCCCTGCAGCACGCGGAGGGAGGTTTCGCTCGCGCGGCGCGATAGACCAAGTAGACCGTTGCCAGGGCAATTGCTACAATGACCAACGAATACTGAAATGCCATCAAATTCCGTTTGAAATGGGTCGTTGTTTGGTACCGGGAGCGGGTTCAAGTCGATTGCGATTCACGACTGAACCTTATTCAATTATACCCCTCCGCGGTCACAAATAGCCTCGTGGCGAGCTGACCTCAGGTGAAATATGCGAGAGAAAAGTGTTCTGGCGTTCGAGCGGGCGCGAAGCTGCATTCCGGGCGGGGTGAATAGCCCAGCGCGCGCGTTTGACGCCGTGGGGGGGATTCCCCCTTTTATCGAGAGTGGAAATGGTCCCTATTTGTGTGATATCGATGGCAACCGATACGTCGACTACGTCGGCTCGTGGGGTCCCCTGATTCTCGGCCACGCCCATCCTGCCGTCATTTCCGCCATTGAAAACGCCCTATCCCGGGGGACGAGTTTTGGGGCACCTACCGAGGCGGAATCCGAACTTGCCGAGTTGCTGATCGAGGCCGTTCCCTCCGTTGAAAAGGTGCGCTTGGTCAATTCCGGAACCGAGGCGACCATGAGTGCGATCCGGCTGGCAAGAGGCTTCACGGGGCGCGACATCGTCGTCAAGTTCGCTGGAAATTATCATGGCCACGTAGATTCACTCCTCGTTGCCGCGGGCAGTTCCGCCGCGACGCTCGGTGTTCCCAATTCCCCCGGAATCACCCCTGGGGCTGCTCGAGATACGGTCGTTCTACCATACAACGATGCAGGAGCGCTGGCGGAGGCCTTTGAAAGCTACGCCGGACGTATCGCCGCGGTTATCCTTGAACCGGTCGCCGGCAATATGGGATGTATCCGCGGAACGGATGCGTTTTTGAAGGCCGCTCGGGAACTGACCGCGGCCGCCGGAGCGATCTTGATTTTCGACGAAGTGATGTCCGGGTTTCGAGTCGCGTACGGTGGGGCCCAGGAATTGGTCGGAATTACCCCGGATATGACAACGCTTGGAAAGATCATTGGCGGGGGGTTGCCAGTAGGTGCATACGGGGGTAAATCCGAGATCATGGAGGCCATGCTCCCGGTAGGTACAGTATTTCAAGCAGGGACGCTCAGCGGAAACCCTTTAGCAACCGCGGCGGGGATCGCGACGCTTCGTATTCTACGCGACGAGTCACCATATCCAGTTCTGGAAGCGAAGGCCAAGACGCTGACAGACGGATTGGCCGCCGCCGCCGAAAAGGCGGGAGTTGGCCATTCCATCTCGCGCGTTGGCTCGATGGCGACCCTGTTCTTCGATGAACGCCCGGTCACGGACTGGGAATCCGCTTCTAAATGCAACACCCGGCGATTCGCGGAGTTCTTCTGGGGGATGATCGAGCGCGGGCACTACTTCCCTTGCAGCCAATTCGAGGCGTTTTTCGTTTCGTCCGCCCACTCGGAAGATGAAATTCGTTCAACGGTAGATGCCAGTCAAGATGTTTTTGCCAGTTTATCTCACTAAAGTTCTTTTCTCGCGTGCCGTGCGGTGTTTTTCGTAGGGCTCATGTCGCTTCCATCCACTCGACGCGATTTTCCCCTCCCAACAAGACGCTCTCTTCTCTATAATCGGTGCCGTTGCCCCGCGACTTCGGCAAGGAATCATACGATGAACTCAGGAACAACCAGAATTCGCTCCGTCGAGTGGTGCGAAATACTCCCGTGGCTAATTCTCTTCCGAACTTTCCGCGTTGCCACCTGTGGCCGATGCTTGGGGTGGGCGACGGCGGGGGTGTTGATTACGAGCACCGCCGTATGGGCGTTTTCGGTATCGGAGCACGAGTCCGCCGGATGTCCCGTGACCGGATTGGTAGCCGCGTTGCCGGACACTCCCTCGGAGGTAATGTCCATGATACTTCCGCTCCCCTCGCCCGAGCCCCCGCGCTCGGCGGGATCCTCTTCCTTGGCGGCGAGTAGTCTTTTCGCGGTTTGGTATTCCTTGAGCGAGCCATTCATGCCCCTGTTCGACAGATCGGCGACCTGGGCCAAGATGGGTTCCTCTGTGTTGCTTGGCATCGTCATATTGGCGACATGGGCTCTTTTCGGCGCGGCGATCACGCGAACCGCCGCGTTGCGTCTGACACAAGACGAAAGAGGGAGCATGAGGGAGACGCTACGGTTCTGCCTTAAACGTTGGAGTCACTATTTCTTTGCTCCGCTGTGCCCTCTCATTCCGGTTGTTTGCTTCGCGATATTGATGGTGCCGGCCGGCTGGCTGATGAAACTGGGTCCCGGCGCGGTCCTGGTCGGGATTTTTTGGCCACTACTACTGGTGGGCGGCTTAATGAGCGCATTTCTCCTCATTGGGGTCCTCTTCGGATGGCCTCTGATGTGGGCGACCATCAGTACCGAAGGCACGGACGGGTTTGACGCTATGAGCCGATCCTATTCCTACCTGTATCAGCGGCCGTTGCAGTACCTTTTCTACGCCGTCGTCGCCCTTGGGTTTGGATCGCTGGGTTTTACGTTGGTCCTCTTTTTCGCCGCGTTTGTCATCGAACTCTCCGTTTGGGCGGTCAGTTGGGGGGCGGGCGATTCGCTCGCCACCGGCGTCTTACCCGCTGCCGCCACCGACGCGTCGGGACTCTCGCTGGTCGGAGTGGGGATCGCCCGTTTTTGGATCGTGGGGGTGAAATTGGTGGCGCTGAGTTTCGCGTATTCATACTTCTGGGTCGCTTCGTCCGCGATCTATCTCCTGCTGAGACGCGATACGGACGCCAAAGAAATGGACGAGGTGTTTGTCGAAGGAGGCGTCGTGCAGGTGGCGGCGGGGCTCCCGGATCTCACATTGGACGAGACGGGGGCTCCCGTGGTGACGGAGGCTCCGGACGGGGCATCGGGCGACGCGTCCGAAGACGCCCGCGGAGCGTCGGAAGACGAGGCCTGACAAGTCACGAGGCGGTCGATGGAACCGGTTATCAGTTTCTTCGGGTTGTTGTCCATGCTGTTGATCGCATGGGTTCTGTCGGAGAACCGCCGAAAGATGAATATCCGCCTTATCGTCAGCGGCGTATTGCTGCAATTCTCCTTGGCTCTCTTGTTTTTGTGGACTCCTTACGGAACGCGGTTCTTCCTTTTGTGCGATTTTCTGGTTGGCGGTATCCTCCAGTGCTCCGACGCGGGGGCGCAATTCGTATTCGGCAAGAGCTTTCGCGATCACGAATTCGCGTTCTCGGTGTTGCCGACGGTCATCTTCTTCTCCTCCCTCACGGCCGTATTGTTCTACTTCGGTGTGCTGCAGGCAATCGTCAAGGCGATGGCACGGATGATGGTTTGGATCATGGATACATCCGGCGCCGAGTCCCTTTGCACCGCGGCGAACGTCTTCGTTGGCATGACGGTCGCGCCTCTTGCGGTACGTCCCTACCTCGATACGATGACACGAAGCGAAATCATGGCGATGATGACCGGTGGGATGGCGACGGTCGCGGGGGGCGTCATGGCCTCTTACGTGTCGATGGGCGCCGAAGCGGGGCATCTGATGCTCGCGTCGATCATGTCGGCCCCGGCCGCCCTGGTCATCGCCAAGATCATGGTTCCGGAGACGGAGGCGTCCTTGACGAAAGGACATGTCCGCATCGACGTCCCGCCGAACGGGGAGAATCTCCTCGATGCCGCATGCCGCGGCGCTTCGGAGGGACTCAAACTGGCACTGAACATCGGGGCGATGCTGATCGCGTTCATCGGGCTGATCCATCTGATCGACTGGGGAATGGCCTGGATCATCGTCTTCGATGAACCATTGACGCTCCAGCGCATCCTCGGATGGGGCTTGGCCCCTGTGGCATGGTCGATGGGAGTGGAATGGAAGGATGCGCAGAGAGTCGGGGCACTGCTGGGGACAAAAACGGTTTTTAATGAGTTTATTGCTTATCAGGCGCTCGTGACTGAAGTAAAGCCACAAATTTCCCACCGTTCTTACGTGATTTGCCTCTATGCTCTTTGCGGATTCGCGAATTTCGGCTCCGTTGCGGTCATGATTGGTGGATTGGGAAAGATCATCCCCGCCCGCCGCGGCGATCTGGCGAGATACGGTCTTCGATCGATGATCGGCGGCACGTTGGCGGCGTTCATGACCGCTTGCATCGTCGGAATGTTGCTGGGAACGGCGCATCGAGGCCCCCTTCCGGCCGAGCCGCCCCCCTCGCCGGCGATCGAGATCGAAGCCCGACCGTCCTGATTTTCCCACCGAGAGGCCGCGGAGTCCGGAAAAGGCTGGTGGCGGTCCGGTCGCGGGGGTAGGGGTGGGTCGTCAAGATGGGGAGCCGCTTTTCGATTCCTTCCGCTTTCGGTATCATCATTGTCCATGACGAACGACCCACGCAATTCGGATTCGACGCCGGTGGAAATCCCTCCGGTGGAGGTGCTTATTGTCGACAACGACGTTGCGCTGGCGGAGACCGTCGAAGAGGCGCTCGAAAGAGTCGGAATGCGCTGCCGGATCGCGACCTCGGGCCCGGATGGCTCCAGTCTAATCCGCTCGGTCCCGTTCGATCTCGTCTTGACGGACCTGATGATGAGCGAGGTGGACGGACTGGAGATACTGCGCCTGGCCAAGGAGACTCAGCCGGAGTGCGAGGTCGTGATCATGACGGGACACGGAAGCGTTCCTTCGGCCGTCACGGCGATCAAAGACGGAGCCTTCAACTATCTCCTGAAGCCCCTGGATTTGGCTCAATTGCGCGTCGTGGCCGATCGGGCCGTCGAGAGCGGCAGGCTGCGGCGAACGAACGCCGAGCTTCAGCGCCGGTTGGATGAAAGGTTCGGATTCGAGGGCGTCGTCGGCACGAGTCGTCAAATGCTCGAGGTGATTGAACGGCTCAAACGGATCGCCCCTACCGACGCCACGGTTCTGATCCAAGGTGCCACGGGGACCGGAAAGGAGCTGGTGGCCCAGGCGATCCACCAGAACAGTCCCAGAAAAAAGAACCCGTTCGTCGCCCTCAATTGCGCCGCTTTGAGCGAGAATATACTCGAGAGTGAACTGTTCGGCCATGTCAAAGGCGCTTTTACGGACGCCTTGAGTGATCGGGTCGGCAAATTCGAATACGCCCATGGCGGTACCATCTTTCTCGACGAAGTCGGCGACATGCCGATGCCGACGCAAATCAAGCTGCTTCGCGTCCTCGAGAACGGCGAGATCACCCGCGTCGGGTCCAACAAGCCGATCAACGTGAGCGTGCGGGTATTGTCGGCGACGAACCGGAATCTGGAAGGAGCCATTGAATCGGGTGGCTTCCGCCAAGACCTGTATCACCGCCTCAAGGTGGTCACGATCCGACTACCGACGCTGGTGGAGCGTAGCCAGGACATTCCGGTGTTGATCGACCATTTCGTCCGCCAATTCGCGAAGCGTCACGGGAAGACAATCAAAGGCGTCTCCCCGGCGGCGCGCCGACGCCTGCAACGGTATGATTGGCCGGGCAACGTCCGGGAACTTCGGAACGTGGTGGAAAGCATGGTCGTGGTCGACTACGACGGGCTCCTCGACGCCGATGACCTCCCGGAAGAACTGTCCGAAACGCTTTCCTCGGCCAAGGCGAATCCAAACGAGACTCCTCTGGCCGGTCTGGTCGGAAAGCCGCTGGGCGAGCTGGAGCGATTGTTCATTAGGGAAACGCTCGCCTTCACCGGCGGCAATCGGGAAGAAGCCGCCAAGATGCTCGAAATCGGTGAAAGAACCCTTTATCGAAAGATCAAGGAGTACGGAATTTGATCCGATCGGTACAAGATATTCCTGTACGGTGGCCGGCCGGACCATACGCGTGACATGAAGGGGACGGTCCAAGGAAGAGACGACGCTTTACGCAATGCCAATCATCCACCGCCTTTCCCAGAGTATCATCAACAAGATCGCGGCGGGCGAAGTCATCGAACGCCCCGCCAGCGTCGTTAAGGAATTGATGGAGAACTCGGTCGACGCCGGCGCCTCGCGGATCGATGTTTCCGTGGAAAAGGGGGGAATCGACCTGATACGCGTCGCCGATAACGGTCGCGGAATGGAACCGGAAGACCTCCCTCTGGCGGTGGCAAGCCATGCCACGAGCAAGCTCGCCACGGCCGAAGACTTATTTCGCGTGGAAACGATGGGTTTTCGCGGGGAAGCCGTTGCCTCCATGGGTGAGGTCAGCCATCTGATTCTCCGGAGCCGGCCGCCGGGACAAACAGCCGGCGCGCAAATTGAAGTTCGGGGCGGAGCGGTTTCGGACGTCGAACCGTGCGGCTGCTCCCCCGGGACGGTGCTCGAAATCCGTGACCTCTTTTTCAACACTCCGGTGCGACGGAAGTTCATGCGAAGCACTCAAACGGAATTCGGGCACGTTAGTGAAGCATTCGCGCGAATCGCGATGGCGAATCCGCGCGTCCACTGCGTGCTACGGCACAACAACCGCGAGATCTACGATCTGCCGGGCGGGATCACCGTGTTGGATCGAATCTCGCGCTTGTTCGGCCGCGACATCGCCGAGAAGCTCATCTGGGTCGAAAGCTGCAACGGCACGGCTCGTATCAGCGGTTTCGCCGGGCACCCCAGCATCAGCCGCGGTAATGCTCGTATGCAGTATCTTTTTCTCAACGGTCGGTATATTCGCGACCGGTCTCTGCAACACGCGCTGCGCGAGGCGTATCGCGGCTTGCTTACCGTCGGGCGGCAGCCAATCGCGTTTCTGACGCTCAATATCCCACCCGAGGAGGTCGACGTCAACGTCCATCCTACCAAGCTTGAGGTACGCTTTCAGGACTCCGGGCGTCTGTACAGCCAGTTGCTCGCCACGCTGCGGACGTCTTTTCTGTCCACCGATCTCGATACGCGGATCGACGCCGGATCGCGCCCCGATCCGTCCGGGGACGACTCCGGCAGCGCAAGCAGCGATCTGGCCGAATGGGCAAGAAACGAACTCGGGGCTCGCGCCGCGATGCCGCGCCATCCTTCCGAGGAGCCTTCCAGGGAGTGGCCCGAGCAACCGCACTTGGACTTCAGTACCAATCCGGCCGCGCGGGCGCCGCTCGAATTCAATACGATCCGCCGCGACGCTTTCGGGATTGGCACTTCGGCTCGCTGCGTTCGCGGCGCGGCTTCCGCCACGGCCGCGCCGCCGGCCGGCCCGTTTCCGGCCCGGTCCCGTGCCGTGCAGATTCACAACCGCTATCTGGTTACGGAGAGCGACGACGGGGTATTAGTCATCGATCAGCACGCGTTGCACGAGAGGATCCTGTTCGAAAGACTCAAGGGAAGTTTCGACGCCCGAGAGGTCGAGATACAAATCCTGCTTGTTCCCAGGACGGTTGACTTGGGGGCGATGGAATACGCCGCAGTCATCGAAAACCGTGAATTGCTGGAGGAAATCGGTTTAACCGTGGAGCCGTTTGGTGGGGACACGGTCAGTATTACCGGTTACCCGGCTCTCTCTCAACACGCGGACCCGTGCGAGATACTGCGTGCCGTCCTGGACCGCTTACTGCAAGATCAGGGGCGCGTCGCGAAATATGATATTATAGAGAGCATGCTGCATTCGATGGCCTGCAAGGCCGCGATCAAGGCGGGTGATCCACTCGAGCCGGCGGAGATCGAGGCGTTGCTTGAACAACGCGACCTCGTTCGGGACACGCACCATTGCCCCCACGGCCGGCCGACCGCGCTGGTTTTCACTCGAGAGGAATTGGACAAGCAATTCAAACGGACTTAACCATGATTTGCGTCAGTATCGGCAGAAGCCGTCATCGCCACATGAAGGCGGAGCACAAACACCTCGCCGAACAGGGAATCCAGCTCGTCGAGCTGCGGCTGGACTACGTCCGCAGTTCCATTAACATTCCGCGGCTGATCAACGACCGCCCTTGTCCCGTGATCGTTACGATTCGGCGAGAGAAGGATGGGGGTCGCTTCGCCGGTTCGGAGGAGCAGCGGCGGCTTTTGCTCCGCACCGCCATCGCGGAAGGGGTGGATTACGTCGATCTCGAGGAGGACGTCGCGGCGGAGATTCCGAGGTTCGGCGGCACGAAACGGATCATCAGTTACCACAACTTCCGCAAAACGCCGGAAGATATCGACGTCATCCACTCGCGGATGCGCGCCCTTGACCCGGACGTGATCAAGATATGCACGATGGCGAACCACCCGCACGATAACGTGCGCATGCTGTCGATGGTCTGGCGGAACAGGGACGTTCCCACCGTGGGGCTTTGCATGGGAGATATTGGACTCCCATCGCGGGTTTTGTGCGGCCGCTACGGAGCTCCTTTTACTTACGCGACTTTTCACCCGGAGCGGACCCTGGCGCCGGGGCAGATCAGCTTCGACCAACTCCGCGATGTCTACCGGTACGACGAGATCGATGCCCGGACCGAGCTTTTCGGAGTAATCGCCGATCCGGTGGGGCACAGCCTTAGTCCTCTGATTCACAATGCGGCCTTCGCGAATCTGGGAATGAACCGTCTCTACCTTCCTTTCCGCGTCCCGCGCGAGGATCTGAGTTCGTTTCTGGAGGATGCCGAGGAGTTCGGCCTAAGAGGACTGAGCGTTACGATTCCGCACAAGGAACGTATCTTGGAATACTTGAATCGAAAAGACGACGTCGTCGAAGGAATCGGGGCGTGCAACACGGTCGTGCTCGAGAACGGGGAGCGAATGGGACACAATACCGACTGTCTCGCGGCGATGGAAACGCTCGAAGAAGCCGCCGGCGTTTCCGGTTTGCCGTCGAAGGACCGATTCAAAGGGAAGGTGGCAATGATCCTCGGAGCCGGCGGGGCCGGAAAGGCGATCGCATACGGTCTGCGCCGAAGGAACGCGGCGGTCGTCCTTACCGACATCGAGGGAGCCGCCGCGCAGGAGGTGGCGGACCGGTTGGATTGCCGCGTCGCGGAATGGGAATCTCGCCACAAGATTTCCTGTGACATCCTTGTCAACTGCACGCCGGTCGGAATGCACCCGAATGTCGACGTTACCCCTTTCGACAAAAGCCGTTTCAAGGCGTCGACGCTCGTCTTCGACGTGGTCTACAACCCCGAGCGGACCCTATTTCTCAAGGAGGCGGCCGAGAAGAACTGCCGCGTCATCTCCGGCATGGATATGTTCGTCCGCCAGGCAAGCCTCCAATTCAAGCTCTTCACGGGAAAAGATGCTCCCGCCGAATTAATGCGAGATACCATCCGCAGGCGCATTCGCGCCGCGCGGTTATAGATGGCCGTACGCGATCTCGCAACGCGAGCAACCGCCGGAGCACCAACACCTTCGGTGGGGTGTCGAAGATTGGCGGCTGCGGCCCCAGTGCGGAAGCAGCGGGTTTTCCGACCCAGTCGAACAAGGGGATTCGTTCGCGAAAACACCATTTATGGCGTTTAATTAAACCCCCTATTGGGCTATTGAGAACCGCTTCCCCGGTTGCGGATAATACAGTGTATTAAAAGCTGTCGACCTAAGGTTTTCCACCCTTCCCGCGAGGGGCACCCCATTTCCTTTCCCTTCCTGAACGCGAATCCCACGTGAATCGGATACGACCCGCCAACCTCCTTCCCGTCTCCGCCGGAATCCTGGGGGCGATTGCCCTGATCGCGTGGTGGAGCGCGCCACTTGCATCGAGTCTTCCGCTGCGCGAACCGGTCACGGAGGAGGGGTCTGCCAGCACTTCGCGAGTACTGGAGTTGAAGGAAGGAGTCGTTTCGACCGGCGAGGGCGTGCCCTCGTCGCTCTCGGGAACGTGGCCCTCGTTTCGAGGGCCGGACAGGGACAACGTCGTTAAGGATGGCGCCTCCCTGGCACGGTCGTGGCCGGACGCGGGTCCACCGCGATTGTGGAGCATCGAACTTGGCGAAGGTTATGCCGGCGCGGCGGTGAAAAACGGTTGCGTCTACGTGATGGACTACGACCGGACGAACCAGTCGGACGCGCTGCGGTGTCTTTCCTTGGATGACGGTCGGGAGATATGGACCTTTTCCTATCCGGTCGAAGTAAA
Organism: uncultured Planctomycetaceae bacterium; assembly: GCA_964520785.1. Lineage (GTDB taxonomy): Bacteria > Planctomycetota > Planctomycetia > Pirellulales > Thermoguttaceae > CAZFQG01. The sequence continues at coordinate 16,973 of CAZFQG010000076.1, forward strand.
GCGGAACCACGGAATTTCCCGGACCGTGCCCACGGTGAGCGAGGATACGGTCGTGGCGATCGGGCCCAAGTGCCATGTCTATTGCGTCGAAGCGGCGACGGGAAAACAACGCTGGATTCGGGACATGGTCGCGGAGGACAAGGCGACCGTTCCACCATGGTATGCCGGTCAATGCCCTCTGGTCGATGACGGGCGGCTCATTCTTGCCCCGTCCGGCGAAAGCCTTATCGTGGCGATCGATTTGAAGTCGGGCGAGGTGCTGTGGAAGAGTCCGAACCCGCGCGGCTGGGCGCAGACCCACGTGTCGGTCGTACCCATGGAGGTCGCCGGAGAGAAGATGTACGTTTATTGCGGGCGGGGCGGGGTCGCCGGAGTATCGGCCGAGGACGGACGGATTCTCTGGGAGACGACCGACTGGAAGATCAGTATCGCCACCGTCCCCTCGCCGGTCGTGTTGGGGGAGGGAAAGGTGTTTTTCTCGGGAGGCTACAACGCGGGAGCACTCATATTGAGCGTCCAAAAGGATGGAGAGGCATTCGTGGCGAGCACGGTGAAGAAGCTCAGCGCCAAGGAATTCGGTTCCACGCAACAGACCCCCATCCTCTGGCGGGACCATCTCTACGGAATCCGCGAGCGCGACAAGCAGTTGTTGTGCATGGACCTGGATGGGAACGAAGTGTGGGCCAGCGGCGCCGCCCACCGGTTTGGTATCGGGCCATACCTCTTGGCGGACGGGTTGTTGTATGTTCTTGACGACGACGGCTGGTTGACCCTGGTCGAGGCGACGACGGAGAAATACAACCCGCTAGCGCGGACGCGGGCCGTGGAGGGTCACGAGGCGTGGGCGCCGATGGCGATGGTCGACGGTCGTCTCATCCTGCGCGACCTGACTCAGATGGTCTGTCTGGACGTATCACGAAAGGAGACCGCCGATGTCGCCGCAAAATAGACGATTGAGCAAATCCGGTTCGACCGCGGCCTACGTGCTGATCGGGTTGCTCCTGGCCACGACGCTCCTCGTCGGCGGCGTGGCGGTTCTCCGGATCGATCTTTCCGGTGATCCAGGAAACCGCCTCCCTCGACGGGCCGAGTATGACATCGAAGCACGGAAGCGGATCGATCCGGCGTTGATCGCTTATGAACAGACGTTTTCTTTTCCCGCCGTGGTCGAGAACCCCTCTCGCGCGGCATTCGATGATGACGGTGCTCTTTGGATTGGCGGCGAGAAGGAGGTTGCGCAAGTCACCGCCGAGGGCAACTCAACGCACCGCTTCGCGGTTTCTTCGGCGCCGCGATGCCTCGCGGTACGCGACGGCGTCGTCTTCGTCGGTTACGATGACCGCCTCGAGACCTTCTCGCCGGAAGGAGAATCCACCGGTTCGTGGCCCTCGCTCGGCGAGCGGGCCCGACTGACCGATATCGCCGTCTCGGAGGAGCGAGTCTTCGTCGCGGACGCGGGAAACAAGATCATTCATCGGTATAACTCGCGAGGTAAATACCTGGGCGGCATCGGCGACAAACGGGAGAATCCCCGCGTTCCCGGTTTCGTAATACCGAGCCCCTGTTTTCCACTTCTCTTCGGCGACGAGGGTCTCCTTTGGGTCGCGAACCCGGGACGGCACCGCATCGAGGCTTACACGCCCGAGGGGGGATGGGAAGAGCCGCTTTCTTGGGGTCGTTCCGCCATGTTGAGCAAGCCTCGGATCGGCGGATTCGAGGGTTGCTGCAATCCGACCCGGCTGCGGAGGCTTCCCAGCGGTGGTTTCGTCACGGCGGAAAAGGGGGTTATCCAGGTGAAGGAGTTCGATCGTGACGGGAATTTCCAATGCGTGGTAACCGGACCGGCGCCGTTCTCGCGGAGCGGCTCGCACATGGAGGACACCCGCGGCGACCACAAGCCGAAAATGATCGATCTGGCAGTGGACGATGAAGGACGTGTATGGATACTGGATCCGAATTCACAATCGGTCCGGGTGTTCGAGAAGAAATGAGAATACAAGAGTGAAGAGCCGAAAATCAGAAGTCGGAAGAGGAGTCGGCATGGGGAGGCGAGCGTGGGTGCGCGGTGCGTTGCGATATGCCTTGGGGGGAGTGATCGGCGTCGTTTCGTTGAAGCTGTTGGGACAGGCGGCGCCACCTTGTACCGGATCGAACCGATGTGGCGGATGCCGATGGGCTGATGGTTGTGTCTGGGCGACGGCTGACGTCGTTCCGCCGGAAGAAACGCAGAACGGAAAGAATGGAGATGGTTGAGAAACGTGAGGACACGAGAGTGGACCGCAGGGCGTTCGTCCGCGACGGCATACGTCTTTCCGGCGCCTTCGGACTCGTCGGCGCGGCGGGTTTCCTGGCCGGCAGGGGCGGTGCCTCGGAAGACATGGTCTGGCAGATCGACCCGCACGTGTGCGTGGCTTGCGGGAACTGCGCCACCTACTGCGTGTTGGATATCTCGGCGGTCAAGTGCTTCCACGACCACGCAATGTGCGGTTACTGCGAACTCTGTACGGGATTCTTCGAGCCGGAACCCATTTCGCTCAACTCGGGCGCCGAGAACCAACTCTGCCCGACGGCGGCCATCGAGCGGACCCTCGTCGAGGACCCCTACTATGAATACGATATTATTAAGGAGCTTTGTATCGGGTGCGGGAAATGCGTTAAGGGATGCACTACGTTCGGGAACGGTTCCTTGTATCTGCAAGTCGACCACGCCCTGTGCAAGAACTGCAACGAATGCGCCATCGCCGTGTCGTGCCCTTCAAGGGCCTTCCGGCGCGTTTCCGCCAGCGATCCGTACATCCGAAAGCACCAAGTGGAGAAGGAATGAGGCATCGCCGGTTTCTTGTTTTTGGCATGGCGGCTTTGGCCGGGCTCTTGGCGATCCGGGGAGCGGCCTGGGGAGTCGAGCGTTTCCCCCCGCCCGACTTCACGGACCATGTCCTTCCGGAAACGCAGTTTCCTCCCCCCGATTCGCCTTTGGTTGAATACGCGAGCCAACTGTTCCTCGTCGGCGGTTTGGTCCTTGCCGCGTATTTCGCGTTGAAACGGCGCACGCGCCGCGGATTGGTCGTGTTGACGATTCTCTCCGTCATCTGGTTCGGGTTCATCCGCGGGGGATGCATTTGCGCGGTCGGCGCGGGACAAAACGTCGTTTTGGCGCTGAGCGATCCCGCGTATCTAATCCCCTATACCGCGGTCGTGTTCTTTGCCTTGCCGCTTCTGGCGGCACTTTTTTTCGGCCGTGTCTTCTGCGCGGCGATCTGCCCCTTGGGAGCCGTGCAGGAACTGGTCCTGTGGAAGCCGCTTTGCGTACCACGATGGCTCGAACATGCCTTGGGACTCATCCCGTACGTCTATCTGGGCGCGGCCGCCCTCATGGCGATCGGGGGTACGGCGTTCCTGATCTGCCGTTACGATCCCTTCGTCGGAATCTTCCGGTTGAACGCCTCCTTCGAAATGGCCGTTCTCGGCGGATCCATCTTGCTGATCGCCCTATTCGTCGGCCGTCCCTATTGCCGCTTCCTTTGCCCTTACGGCGTCTTGTTGGGGCTTTCCTCGTCCGTCGCCCGGTCGCATGCCCGGATCGCCCCGGAGAAGTGCATCTCTTGCCACCTGTGCGCGGATGCTTGCCCCTATGGCGCGATCCGTGAACCGACGCAAGAGAGTGGCGAGCCTTCCGAAAAGGCACGACGCCGGCTCGCCTTCTTCATTCTGCTGGCGCCGGTTCTCGTGTTGGCCGGGTACTTCGCCGGACGAGAATTGGGCGTTCCACTTTCCAGAATCGATCCGACGGTCCGGTTGGCCGAGCGGATCGCGCTGGAAGAGTCCGGCGTTCTTACCGAGACGAACGACGCCAGCGCCGCCTTTCGTAATACGGGAGAGCCGTTCGCCGAATTGGCCGAAACCGCAAGCCATCTGAGAGACACCTACGTCTTATATGGGGGCATGTTAGGTCTTTGGGTGGGGGTCGTCGTCGGCACGAAGCTCGTCCGCCTTTCGCTCTTCCGGCGAAATGACGAATACACGCCCGACATGTTCCACTGTTTCTCCTGTGGCCGGTGTTTCGACTATTGCCCCACCGGTGAAGAAGCCCAGTACTGGATCGAACGCCTCGAACCTCTCCCCAACGCGGACCAGCCAGGATGACAAAGCCCCCAGAGCTTCACGCGAAACGTATCGAGACGGCTCGCGCCGCGACCCGCCTGGCATGGCTCGCCAGCGTCTTCTGTCTTCTGGTCGTAATCGGACTAGCGGTGGATTTCGCGCGCCGCCGGATCGAAGATCCCCTCGATGCGCCGGAGATTCTCTCTCTCAAGGAGGAACTCGCCGCCAATCCGCGGGATGAGGCACTCAAGACTCAAATCCGCCGGCTCGACCGCGAACTCCGCGAAGACTACTTCCGGCACCGCCGATTCACCGCCATCGGCGCCGGTCTTCTGCTGACCGGGGGAATCGTGCTTCTCGCGGCGCTGAAGACTCGCGCCGATGCAATTCGCAAGCCGCCGTTCCCCGGGTCATCGGAGAAAAAGGACGCCCACCTGCAAGTCTCGCGCCGCGCCCGGTTCGCCGTGGTCGCGACGCTGGGCATTCTGTTCGCCGCGGCGCTATTCGGCTCCCGGGCCGCGGTCGAGATACCGTTGGACTTCGCTAAGTCGAACGATTCGGGCGAATCGCAAGTTGCCGGCGCCGCGCAGCCGACCGACGTGGACCCGGTTCTTTCCGGCGGCGAGGCCGCGGATCCCCAGCCCGCCGCCGTCTCGGGCGCGGCGTCCCCGGAGGAAATCGCGAAGAACTGGCCCCGCTTCCGCGGCCCCGGCGGCCTGGGAATCGCTCCTGTGTCGGGCGTCCCTTCACAATGGAACGTTCCGGAGGGCAAGAACCTAATATGGAAGACCGAGGTTCCTCTGCCGGGGAACAACTCCCCCATCGTGTGGAACGACCGGGTCTTTCTGACCGGGGCGACCGAGGAGGAACGCAAGGTCTTCTGTTTTGACGCCGTCGACGGAAAACTCTTATGGGCGAAAGAGGTTCCCTCGACGCCGGACAGCGCCGGCGAGGTGCCGGAGGTGATGGAGGATACCGGGTTCGCCGCGCCGACGGCCGCGACGAACGGGCGCGGCGTTTTCGCGATCTTCGCGAACGGCGACCTAGCGGCATTCGACTTCGAGGGAGGGCTCGCTTGGTCCCGCCATTTCGGCCCCTTGAAGAACATGTATGGCCACGCCAGCTCTCTGTGCGTGTTCGAGGACTTGCTCATCGTCCAACTCGATCAGGCGGAGGCCGGGGACAACCTGTCGAAACTCTACGCCTTGAGCACGGCCGACGGCACCACGGCCTGGGAGGCCGCCCGCGATGTGCGGAATTCGTGGACGTCGCCGATTCTCGTCGACACGCCCCAAGGAAAGCAGCTTATCACCTCGGCGGCTCCGTGGGCGATCTCTTACGATCCCACGACCGGCAAGGAACTCTGGCGGGCCAAGGCCATGACCCAGGACGTGGGCCCTTCTCCGGCTTACGCGGCGGGGACCGCGTTCTTCGCGAACGAATTCCCCGGACTACTGGCGATCGCGGCGGACGGCTCGGGCGACGTGACCGACTCCAAGGTTCTTTGGAAGGCGGAAGACGGACTCCCGGATACGTCCAGTCCCCTCGCTACGGAAACGGTGCTCGTGCTGGTGTCCTCCTACGGAATCGTCACGTGTTACGATCCCAAGACCGGCGAGATGTTCTGGGAAGAGGAATTCGACGCGACCTTCACTTCCTCACCGACGCTCGTGGGAAACCGGCTCTTCCTGTTCGGAACGTATACCGATCCCGAAGGCATGGTCTGGGTCGTCGAGCCGACACCGGAGGGCTGCACCCGCATCGCGGAAAACATGCTTGGCGAGAACTGTGTCACCAGTCCCGCGATCGTCGAAGACCGTCTGTACATCCGCGGGGCGACCCATCTGATGTGCATCGGGGCATCTTCCAGCGCCGAGTAGCGGTCGTGTCTTCCGCCTCCGGCTCTTCCAGGATTGTCGGCGGCATCTTTCGTTCCATCACCACGACGGACCGACCGACCCATCGCTCGGTCTTTTCCGGATTGGGACTCGATCCACACGACGGAGTCCGAAAAAGGGCCTCCGCAAGGACCGCCGCCGATGCCTTCAGTCCATCCGGTAGCATGAATCGCGTCGGTCCTCGTGTCGAATCTCGTCCACCGGCTCGGCGCGGCCCTCACCGGCGTAAAGCCGGTTCGGCGCGTTGAACACGATCCCCGGGACCGCGCTGATATTGCGGTACGCATGGACCACGCCCGGGGGAACGATCACGCTTTGCCGGTTCGATTCGCCGACTACCACGCGCATCCGGCGCCCCCAAGACGGAGAACGGACGCGGGAATCCCACAAATACAGCACGAAATCCCCCGGCCCGATAAACGCGAAATGATCCGACTGCTCCACGTGCTCGTGGGGACCGCGCACCACGCCCGGCAGTGTTGCGCTGACGTACGCCATTACCGGACGAGCATCCGGAGGGAGTTCATCGTCACGGAAAAGCTCAACCAGCCAACCGCGCGCATCCTCGCAAAGCCGTAATTCCCGGAACACGACGTCGCTGATCAGCCCGTCCTCGAAAACGACGGGTTCCTTCGTTTTCGGATTGTTTCCGAGAATCGTCATGGCCGACTCCTTGCCCTGATGGGTATGAAGAACTGTTATTCGACGCCGTCACCTGTGGGGGCTTTCCCCGAAAATGACCGCAGCACCTTCGTCAGGTACGCGCCGTAGGCGTTGTCGTAACGTGCCGCCAGACGTTCCATCCGTTCCTCGCCGATAAAGCCCTGTCGCAGCGCGATTTCCTCGATGCAGGCGATTTTCAGGCCTTGGCGCGATTCGATCGTCTCCACGAAATTGGCCGCCTGGATCAGCGAGGACGGCGTCCCGGTGTCGAGCCAGGCGAATCCACGCCCCAGCCGCTGGACGTGGAGTTCCCCGCGGTCGAGATACTCGCGGTTTACGTCGGTGATCTCGTACTCCCCCCGCGCGGACTTCCGCGGATTGGCGGCGATTTCCAAGACCCGGTTGTCGTAGAAGTACAATCCGGTCACCACCCAATCCGATTTCGGGAAGTCCGGCTTCTCCTCGATCGAGAGGGGCCGGCCCCGTGAATCGAACTCGATCACGCCGTAACGGCTTGGATCGGCAACTTCATAGGCGAACACGGTGGCTCCCGCCGGCCGGGCGGCCGCCGCCGCGATGATCCGCGGCAGGCCGTGGCCGTAAAAGATGTTATCCCCCAATACAAGAGCCACGTTGTCCTCCGCGACGAACTCCCGGCCGAGGACGAATGCCTGCGCCAGGCCGTCCGGACTGGCCTGTTCGGCGTACTGGAAGGACATTCCCAAGTCGGAGCCGTCTCCGAAAAGCCGCTCGAACTGGTTGACGCTTCTAGGCGTCGAGATTAGTAGTATATCGCGGATTCCGGCGAGCATCAGCGCCGACAGGGGGTAATACACCATCGGTTTGTCGTATATCGGGAGAAGCTGTTTGTTCACGCCGAGGGTGATCGGATACAGGCGGCTGCCGGAACCTCCGGCGAGAATGATTCCCTTGTGAAAACAGGATGGCTCATGCACGAATTCACTCCCTTATGAGGTCGACAGCCCCGGACGCTCCTGGCGGTATGCACCGGAACAAACCCGCCGAACCCATTCACCGTTATCGGCGTACCACCGCACGGTCTTCTCCAGCCCGGCCCGGAAATCCGTTCTTGGACTGAAACCGAGCGAATACCGAATCTTGCTCGCGTCGAGCGCGTACCGGCGGTCATGGCCCGGCCGGTCTTGAACGAATTCGATCAACGATGCGGCCCCGCCGGCTGGACCCAAACCCAACTGGTCTACAATTTCGCAAACGGCCGTGACCACTTCCAGGTTCGACCGTTCGTTGTTTCCTCCGATGTTGTACGCCTCTCCCGGGCTGCCCCGCTCGACCACCGACCGGATGGCGCGGCAATGATCCTCCACGGACAGCCAATCGCGGACGTGCTGGCCATCGCCGTATAACGGGAGTGTTTCTCCGCGGAGCGCCTTGAGGATCATCAGGGGAATCATCTTCTCGGGAAACTGGTACGGCCCGTAGTTGTTGGAACAATTCGTGATGATCGCCGGCAGCGCGTAAGTTCGAAAATAGGCGCGGACGAAATGGTCCGAGGCCGCCTTCGACGCGGCATAGGGGGAATTCGGCTGGTAGGGCGACTCCTCGGTAAACCGGCCGGACGGCCCAAGCGATCCGTAGACTTCGTCGGTCGAAACGTGCAGGAAACGGAATTGCCCCTGTCGTGAGGGAGAGAGGGTCCGCCAGTACCGCCGGACCGCTTCGAGCAACCGCCGCGTCCCCACGACGTTTGTTTGCACGAACGCCTCCGGAGCGTCGATCGACCGGTCTACGTGGGACTCGGCGGCGAAGTTGATCACCGCGGATGGTTCATGGTCGCGGAGCAACTCCCCGACCAAAGCCTCGTCCGCGATGTCTCCCTGTACGAGAAGATGGTTCGGGTCGTCGGCGACCGGCTCCAGCGAATCCAAGTTGCCGGCATAGGTGAGTTTGTCCAGATTAACGATTTTGACATCTCCACCGGGGACGAACATCCGAACGAACGTGCTCCCGATGAAGCCGGCTCCTCCGGTAATCAAGATCGTTTTCATGCCAATTCCCTTTTCGGTCCTTCTCCAGCGCTGCCGGCTCGGGCCGGCATTCCGCTACCGTATCGTTTTACCCGAATTCCTCAGTTTCGCCAACCATCGCTTCAAGAGAACCGCGAAGTCCCGGGGTCTGGCTCATTTTTCAACCGATCGAATTCCATACACACTGAAAAGGCCCGCCGAAAAATGTGCCTGACCCCCTCTCTTCGGACTTTGCAGTTCTCCTGACCATTGCGTTTAGGATATCTCGGAGTCACCCTCGCACAGACGACCCGTGCGACCGGTTGTATTAGTTCTTCCATCCTTGCCGGGCCTTTTCCCGCACGAACTCACCCCGGTGGAGCAGAGGCGGCCCCATGCCGTCCCGAACCGAGCGAAAATGCCCTCAATGTGCCTTTCCCGAGAGATCGGATAAACCGTACCGAACCGCCACGGTCCACTCAGAATGCTCCAAAGGCCGCCCTCCAAGAAAACCTACAATTGTACGCGGCCCTTCATCCGATTCGTCAACCACGTCGTCCGAAAATCGAACCCATACCCCCATGAACGACCCATTCCCCGATTCCGATCCCACCACGTGCACTGAACTCGCTTTGGAGGAACGCGCTTGGGCAACCGGGGAGGGCACCCGCCACAAAAGACCTTTCGAGGTGGTGGAGGTATTCGGCCTGCCGGTGGCGAAGCTGACGTTCGAGCAGACCTTGGACGAGATTGACCGACTGATCGACATTGGCAAACCCGGCTTCTTCATCACGGCGAACCTCCACTACGCGATGCTGAGGGCGGAGCGTCCCGAACTCGACGCGCTCAGCCGTAGGGCGCATTTTATCGTCGCCGATGGGGCCCCGCTGGTTCGCGAGTCACGGCGATTGGGCAATCCCCTGCCGGAACGCGTCACCGGCGCCGATCTCATCGGCCGGATTTGCCGGAGGGCGGCGAAAAGGGGATACCGCGTCTTTCTGCTTGGCGGGCTCCCGGGCATCGCGGAACAGGCGGCCGCCGAGCTGTGTCGCCGGTATCCCGGCTTGACCATTGCCGGAATCGCCGCCCCCGATTTTCGCGTTATGGACGCAGAGGATCACGCACGGCTCGTAAGCGACATCCGCGCGACGCGGCCGGATATCCTCTTTGCCGCCTTGGGTCAGCCGAAGGGTGAACTGTGGCTCGACGAACACGCGGAGGCCTTGGGAGTCCCGGTAACCGCGCAAGTCGGCGCCTCGTTCGATTTTCTCGCCGGCAGGGTGAAGCGGGCGCCGGCCTGGATTCAACGCCTCGGTCTGGAGTGGCTCTACCGGATCACCCGGGAACCGGCACGCATGATTCCCCGGTACTGGGCAAACGGGCTCTTTCTGCTAAGATGGCGGCTGACAACCCGTGCCACCCGTGCACCCTCATAACCACCACCGTTTCGCCGCATGGAAGCACTCACGAAGGAACTCACCGAGCGCTTCGGCTCTCGATCATCACTAATTCGGAATCTGCTGAGCCGTCTCGTAGCGGAATTGGGCAAGGTGGATCGCGGGGAGGCGGACGCTGCTTTTGAGACATGGAAACGGCTACTCAGCCGTGCGGGGGGGCATGAATGGTGGACGCTCGGGCCCAAGGAAACCACCGCGATTTCGAAGGCCTATCGGCTGGAAG